>NZ_CP036289.1:5139236-5478472 GCF_007748115.1 Bremerella volcania | reverse complement strand
CTGACGCCGTTGACGTCGAACTCAGCTATTTGAAAACGATAGCCAAGCCATTTGCCGGGATTTGCCACGATCGTCACTATGTGCTGGGTAATCACTGCGTCGATACGTTGACCAAAGAGGAATTCCTCGGCGCGGTCGAGCGGGAGAAGTCTTACTATTCGTTTGATCGCAGCGATTATCACTTTGTCGTTCTCGATTCCTGCTTTCGCAAGGACGGCAAGCCGTACGGCCGCAAGAACTCGATCTGGACCGATGCCAATGTGCCTCCAGAGGAGTTAGAGTGGCTAGCCGACGACCTGCAGCGAAATGAGAAAAAGACCATCGTCTTCGCGCATCAGCGGCTTGATAACGAAGGGGACCATGCCGTCAACAATTCGCCAGAGGTGCGCAAGATTTTGGAAGATTCAGGCAACGTTACGGCCGTCTTCCAGGGGCATAGCCATGCCAACGACTATCACCAGGTCAACGGCATCCATTACTGCACGCTACGAGCCATGGTCGAAGAGTCCGGCCTGGAGAATAGCGGTTTCGCAATTCTAGAGATCGACCGCCAAGGTGGATTGAAGATCGAAGGCTTCAAAAAGCAGGTCAGCTACCAGTGGACCTAACCAATCTGTTTCGCGATCTGCCGGAAAGCCTGCCTGAGGAAGGGTTTCAAACGCTGGTTGAAAGCGGGAACGTACGTATCGAGCGGATTGTGTCCGCGGGGCATGCTTCACCGCCCGGGTATTGGTACGACCAACCACAAAGCGAGTTCGTCGTCCTGCTGCAGGGCTCTGCCCAGTTACAGATTGAAGGGGAAGATCAGCCGCGAGTTCTCGAGCCAGGCGATTTCGTCAATCTGCCAGCCCATCAGAAACATCGCGTGGAGTCGACCGATCCGCACGTGAAGACCGTTTGGCTCGCGTTTCACTACGGTTCATAGGGCCGCAATGCGTCTTTTTGTTTCTTCGACCAAGCCGGCGTTCAAGCGGCCTTTTTTAGCAGCCGTGATGTTTTCTTCGAGATGATCTTCGTTGCACGTGCCAACGATGGTCGTATCACAGTGCGGGTGCGAGAGCGTAAAACGCAAAATAAACTCGGCTCGTGTCATGCCATCGGTCAAAAGCTCGTCCAGCTTCGCGGCCGACCAGACGTCGTTTAAGTTCGGTCGTTGAATCTCGGCATCGGGACCTCCATGCGCGATCCCACCGCGGATGATGATTCCGGCTCCGGACTCGCTAGCGGCAGTGATGATATCGTGATGCTCAGGGGCCAGGCAGGAATAAGGAATCTGAAAGGTCTCGAAGACCCCCAATTCGATCAAGGCTGTAAGATCTGGGAGTTTGCTTGATATGCCGATGTGCCGAATCAAGCCTTGCTGCTTGAATTCGAGCAGCTGATCGATCAGGCCGTTCTTTTCCAGCGTTACCGCGTCACCACCATGAAACTGCATGAGATCGACGTAGTCGGTTTCGAGTCGCTTCAGGCTCGTTTCCAGATTCCGCTGGATGACGTCTATATTCCACTCGTGTTTGATCTCGATGTGGTCGGCATGCTGGGTGTAGTCGCATCCGCACTTGGTCGCCAGGTAAAACTCTTTACGACGCGCGTGCAATGCCCGGCCGATACGCTGTTCTGCCTGCCCATAATCGGGAGCCGTATCGAGAAAATTGATGCCTGCGTCGATCACGCGATTCAGGAATCGTTCGGCCGTGTGATCCTCGACGACACGAATGCCCCAGGTATTCGCGCCTCGCAGCCCCATGGTTCCATAACCAAGCTGAGTGACCTCAAGGCCCGTTTTTCCAAGTTTACGTTTGATCATGTCACGTTATGCGGCGTCTTTGGGAGGTAGCGAAAGAGTAAAGTCGACGGCCTGAGTAATCAGACGCTGCAAGTCATCTTCCCCTTCAAAGCCCTCTTGTTCAACCACGACCCAACCTCGCATGACCCGGCCGGCGGGAGCAAACTCGCGAGTGTGGGGCGATTGCAAAAACTGCTGATAGGCGTCCGGGCCGACGCGAAGAATGAGATAATCGTCGCGAACCCCGCAGCAAAGATTTCCGTGCAGCAGATAGGCGAACCCACCGAACATTTTTTTGCCGGATAGCCCTTTGCGTCGGCGTAGCAATCGGAAGATGCGTGAGGAGATCTCTTCGTTATATGCCATGGGATGGACGCTGTGGTTAAAAGCACGCCTGATGATGTCATCAGCTTAACCCGTTCCGCTGGTGATGTCCTTATCGATTTTCCGTTAATTATCCGGTGGCATGGCCTCGCAAAAGATCGCGTCCAGCCCCTCCCCCGCCCCGCTCTTGACGACCACGATCAGGTGATCACCAGGCAGAATGGTGGTGGTTCCTCGCGGAGGAATAAACGCATCATTGCGGGCAATCAGGGCGATCGTAGCTCCGTCGGGCAGGCCCAATTCGCTGACCTTTTTTTCGGCTGCCTGCGAACCAGGCTCGATCGTATAGTCCAGGATATCGCCATCAACATGGCGCAGCGAATGGATTTCCAACTGAACCGGTGGGCTGCCTGGCATGGGTTCGTCCAAATCCAGTTTCCTGGCAACCCACGGGAGCGACCAGCCCTGAACCAAGGCCGAGACGACCACGACGAAAAAGACGACATTAAAAATCAATGGAGCTTCATCCAAATCAAACAGAAGGGGAAACGTGGCGAGCGTAATCGGCACCGCTCCCTTCAGCCCGCCCCAACTGGCCAGGGCCATTTCATTCCAGCGGAAGCGAAAGGGCAACATGCAAGCCACCACGGCGATTGGCCGAGCAACCAGGATCAAAACCACGGCGATCCCTAGGGCCTTCCAGCCGACGGCGATCAAGTTACTCGGAAAGCTGAGTAGCCCCAGCACAATGAACATGGCGATCTGAGCCAGCCATGCCAGGGCGTTGTGAAACAGCAGCGTTCCCCTCTTGAAGACGACGCGATTGTTGCCGATCACGATTCCCGCCAGGTAAACGGCCAGAAAGCCGCTTCCCCCAAGATATACCGCCAAGCCAAAGGTAAGCAGTGCCATCCCGGTGGCTAACAGGGGATAGAGACCGGCCGTATCGAGATTCATGCGATTGGTAACCCAAACAGCGACGTAACCAAACGCGATTCCCACCATTCCGCCGAAGACCATCTGCTTGACGAACAGCAGAAGCAGACCCCCTCCCCAGCCCACTTCCTTGGTCAACAGTTCGATGATCCCTATCGTGAGAAAGATGGCCATCGGATCGTTCGAACCGCTTTCGATCTCAAGCGTGGAACTCAATTTGGCAGGCAGAGCAAAGCCGCCCGTTCGCAGCACCGAGAACACGGCCGCCGCATCGGTGGAGCCTACGATGCTGCCCAACAGTAATCCACTAAGCAGGGGCAGTCCTAGAATCCAACAAGCGGCGAGGCCTGTCACCAGGGACGTGATCAGTACGCCCAGCGTTGCCAGCACCAGCGAAGGTTTCCAGGCCGTGGCAATCGACGCGTACGTGGTGCCCAGGCCCCCGTCGAACAAGATGATCACCAAAGCGAGCGATCCGACGGCGTGGGCGAGTTCGTAGTCTTCGAACTCGATCCCGCCAATCCCTTCCGAACCGGCCAGCATGCCCAGCCCCAAGAAGAGTACCAGCATCGGAACGCCATAGCGGGCCGAGATTTTACTAGTGATCACTCCCAATAGCAGCAGCGTCCCTGCCGCCAGCATTGCCTCGTCAATCCAGAACATGAATCCTCTTCCATTGCAGGTTCCCCAGGAAGGCTTCAACTTACCTACCGAGAGCAAGCAAGGGAAAGGGGATTTCGCCAAGATGACGTCAGCTACCGCGTTCTTTTCAGCTCAAACTTCTTGCCAGCCAAGGCATCCTTGGTGAACTGACCCCAAAAAGGCGTGGGAGTATATTTCCAATCCGAGATCGTGACGGGGGTTGCCTTCGGGTGAAAGCACCAACCGTTCCAGTAGAGGTGATGCTTCAAGAATCTCTGCTGGGTATTGAGCGGGGAAATGGGAGGGGGTGTTCCTATTCCATTATGTCTGGTGAGGGAGAAACGGTTCCGGTCAGTGTGAGATTATCCGGCGATTTTCTTGGCCAGGCTAAGTCCGCTGAGGATCGCGCCTTCGACCCTTGCCCCTGAGCACCAGTCGCCTGCGATCCCAAGTTTTGACTTAGGGTCCCAGAGATGTCCTTCCTCCAGCGGATTGACCGGAGCACTATATCGCCAACGGTGACTGGCGACGTGTGAAATCGCGCCCAGTGGTTGCTCGATCGCTTTGGAAAACGCTTCCAAAAGCTGGGGCGTCACTTGTTCCGGAGACTCTTCCAGGTGCTCCTTCGACCAGTCTGGCGAAGCATGCAGAACCCAGCACTCCTGGTCGGGGTCTCGCCCTGGTTTGCTATTGTTGCGGCAAATCCAGCGCAGCGGGTTCTCGTGTACGAATGCGGCGTCGTAAGAAACAGGAACGGGCTGCTCGAAGTGAATCATCGTCGCCCAGCACGGATCGAACTGCTGGCTGGCAAGCGTGGATGTAAATGGTGATTTGCTGCCGACGATTCCCAGCGTTTGCTCCGGTGGAGCGGTACTCACCAGGACGTCAAAGGGGCCGTGGTTGACGCCGTCGGTGGTGGTTAAGGTCCAGCCTTCACCAGAGTGAATTGCTTTTTCGATATGCGTGTTCGTTTCGACGTCAAGAAACCGGACCAGGTGTTTGCCGAGTGAATTCATGCCCGGCATGGCCACGTAGCGAGGCGTTGGTTCGCGCTGGATTTTGAAGCCGGGACGAAGCACGCTGACATTACCACGCCACATCGCAACGATGCCGTCGTCGATCCACTCTTCCAACATCGGCTTGACTTGCTTGCTGCGCACCGTGAAGTACTGGGCACCATGGTCAAAGCATGCGTCGGCGTGACCCGTACGGCGGGTCGCCATGCGTCCGGAAACACCGCGCGATTTATCGAACAGGCGAACGTCAAATCGAGAGGTCAGCCTGCGTGCACAGACGATTCCGGAAATTCCAGCTCCAATGATGGCAACGGTGGGCATAAGAGGTCCTGTTCTTCGTGTCAGAAGAGTCGTCTTTGTTGTTCAATAAATGACGAGGAATAGTTGCAGAATAATGAGCGACTTTAATGCGACGAGAAAAAAAGAAAGCGATTTGTCAAGAATTTCATAGGAGGAATTTATGCGGTGGACTATTTGATTTGACTCGATCGGAATTTCATTGGTTTCTGCGGTTCAAAGGTTTAGAATCCAAAAGTAGCATTTCACTTAGTGAGTTCACGATTCGCGCTTTAATCCGAGAGGAAGATAGTCGTGGGAGTCTCGCTTTCGATGATCGCCCTCAATCGCGGTTCCAAGCTTTCTTGGAAAGCGTTCGAGGAGGATCTCGCCTCGTCATGGCCGACGTTGCCATCTCCAACGGATGTCAAAAAGGAAGAGAATACACTCTCCTTCGATATAGGTCACCAGAGTATCGCCATGGGGATGATGCCCGGACCAATCCCTGAGGATAGCTGGGCAACACCTCAGCGACAGACATGGATCTGGCCCGACGCGGTTGAAGAGTTGCAAGATCACAAGACTCATCTTATTGTTACCGCAGTTGGCGATGGTACGCCACTAGAACAAGCACAACTTCTGACCATGGTCACCGCTTCGCTGGTGGTTGCTTGCGGTCAGCCAGCTGGCATCCTATGGGGGGATGCCGGACTGATGGTTTCGCCGGATGTGTTTCGTGACATTGCCTTAGAAGCCCTACCGGCCGAGTTGCCGCTGTGCATCTGGGTGGCTGTCTTTCTGGGGAAAAACGAAGACGGAACGACGGTCGGCTTCACGCGTGGGCTGCAGTCGCTCGACGTGATGGACTTTGTCACCGAAGATGCCACCGACGAGCCTGCCGATCTGTGCGAACGCTTTTATGGCCTGGCCGATTACCTGCTGGAAAACGGACCGGTGATCGAAGATGGCCACACGATTGGGGATGACGCCCAAGAGCGAATTCGCATCTCGTTCGAGCAGTCCCCCTTTGGACACGAGTGTCCGATCATGCGTCTGAAGTTTTCGCCCCAGACGGGGCACTCGCAGTTCGGTCTGCACTCTTAAGCTTTGGCGCGCGGATGAGCCAGCTCATAAACACCCTTCAAGGTCGCCGTGCTCAAGTGGGTATAGATCTGCGTGGTGACCAGGCTCTTGTGCCCCAGAAGTTCCTGTACGCTGCGAATGTCGGCGCCGGCATCCAACAGATGCGTCGCAAAGCTATGCCGCAGCGTGTGGGGGCTGGTTCTTAGATCGAGCCCCGACTCTTTCAAGTATTTCTCAAGCATCCGCCCGACACTTCGTGTCGTGATGCGATTGCCGAACTTGTTGAGAAAGACAGGACGCTCTTTCAGCTTCTCACTCTTGGGGCTGAGTTGGCGAATGTCGAGCCACTTTTCCAGGGCCACCAGCGCGTACGACCCAAGTGGAGCCAGCCGTTCTTTGCGCCCTTTGCCGCGGACGCGAACCAGTCCGTCGCGAAGATCGAGGTCGTTCTCGTTGATGCCGACCAGTTCGCTCACGCGCAGCCCGGCGCTGTAGGTGGTTTCGAGCATTGCCCGGTCACGAATTCCAGCGGAAGAAGAACGCGGTGGAGCGTTCAGCAGCGTGCCGATTTCGTCGGTGGTCAGAAAGTGAGGAAGCTTCTGGCTCTTTCGCGGATTTCGCAGAGGCTTCGCCGGGTTCTTTTCAACCAGTTGTTGCCGCTGGGCGAACTTGAAAAAGCTTCGCATCGAGGCCAATCGCCGAGCCACGGTACTGCTGGAGTAGCCTGCCTCGGAAACGGCGGAAACATACCCACGGAGATCGAGCGTCGTGACTTCGCTGGGGGCAGGCTCCAGGGCGAAACTCTCTTCGAGATATTCCGCCAAGGCGTCGAGGTCTTCGCCGTAGCTTTTGATCGTCAGGTCGGACGCGTTTCGCTCGACCTGGAGATAGCGGAGGTAGCTATCAATGACAGTACGCAAGCCCTGCGACGAGGAATTTGCGACGCGATCAATCACTATGATAGCTCCGCGTTAGCTGAACTCGTCGAAGTCGAGATGGTCGGAATCCAGACTGCCGATATCGATCGGCCCATTGGCGGGGAACTCGAATCGCGGCTTGACGGCGGCATCGCTGGCGACCGGCTCGTTCTGATCGGCGGCCTGGGCGCGGATCTTCTGGCTCAGCACGGCGGCGTCGTACCAGGTGAAACTCAGGTCCGGGTTACTCGCATAGCGTCCCAGCGTGCGAAGGGCCTCGGCCCTGCGCTGATCGCTGAACAGAAAGACGTAGCGTTCTTCACCCTTGACCAGTGCTAGTACGTTGATCTCTTCCGTCACGTGTGGCAGCCTCCCAGACAATTCCTAAACTCATCCGTGGTAAAGAAGGTTATCGGCTTTCGCCCCATCGGATCGCCAGTTGAGATTCCCCAGCACCGCCACGAAGAGAGAGCATTTCTGTGATATGCGAGTAGCAACAGAAACGAATGAAATCGTTGCTACGATCAAGAAAACCCTGCCAACCCCCATTACGCGCATCGTCCAGAAAAAAGTAATACTGTTCGGCACGTTCTGTCAGGTCCGAGTCATTTTCACTGTAGCTCCGAATCTGCGAGATGACCGGTCCATCTTGTTGCAGCATCGGAGGTGGTTGCGTGCGTGGTGAATCGGGAACAAACCCACTTGGGTCAGGCCAATTCAGTGGTAGGCCTTCCACGGCGATTTGTTCGTTTTTCTCGGGATTTTCAATGCGATCGTCAAGATCCGGCTCTTGTGGCGTTTGCGTGGCGAGTTGCTCGCGAGCCAGCGCGAACTCCGCCTCCCAGACGTGCGATTCAGGAATGAATTCTTCGCCGGCCGTTCCCCATGGCAGACCATAGCCAGGCGGGATCGGATGGAAGCCAGGATTGGTCGAGTACCAATTGATCGCGAGAGTCAAACGTTTCGGATAATAGGGCGTGTAGTCGGACACCGAGCCAACGACGACGGCGTCGGCTCCTAACATTTTTCCGAGTGCGCGCAGTTGCTCGATGTCGGTGCCGTTATTGCCGCTTGCTTGCATGGCCCGCATGACCACGCCAACAGGGACGACTTCAAATCCACGTATCGATTGCAGCTCGCCATAGTAAGCCAGCGTTACCTCTTCCATGTCGAGCGTCGGGACGTCGCTCTGATTGTTGAACGGAATGATCGCGACGCGAGCCAGCTGTGGAAATGGATTGTGATAGATCGGCTTGTCGCGCACCTCGGGGATGGCGGCGCAGCCGCTGCACAGCAGAGTCAAACAGGCGATGGCGAACCAGGTACGCACGAGTGTGACAATCGTAGCAATTCAGGTAGCCCCCCTGACTTGCTGCATGCGCGCTAAGCGAATCATTCGCCGCGCATGGTCCGATGTGTCTGTCATCGACGCGGTGGGCCTGTGCTCTTCAGGCCAATCGAAACGATTTCGCGAATTGGAGAAAGTTTAACGCCGCTAGCGGTGCTGGCATGATTCCTCAAGCTAAACCAGCGAACTCATGCTGCGCATGCCGATCGGCTCGCGCGACGTGAACGGCTCGCCGTAGCGCGTGCCGATTACTTTGCCCCAGTACGATGCTTCGTCGTGCAACTTGTCGAGAAACGTAGGGTACTCGGTCGGTCGCCCTTCGATGAACTGGCTGTGATAACAGCGGATCGAGGCCAGCTTCTGTTCCCAGTACTCGCTGACGTCGAGCACGAACGCCGGCTGCGGAGTCATCTTCAAGTGGACGCAGTAGTAGTTGTAAATTCGCTGCGGGTGAAAGGGCTCGCCGGGCATGTCTGTCTTACTGAGCTTCGACCAGAAGCGGGCCGCGTCGACCAACTGCGTGGCCGCCAGGTGATCGGGATGGGCGTCTTCCCAGTAAGGAGCGAACAGCCAGCTCGGCCGCAGCAGTCGAATGACCGAAGCCAGCTTCTCGCGGGCTGCTAGCGTCGCTTCCAGGCTGCGGTTGGGAAGCCCCAGGTTATCACGCCAGTCGACCCCCAGAATCTCGGTCGCAGCGGCCGTTTCGGCGGCCCGTTTTTCCAAGCTGCCATACGGGGTCGGCTCGCCGGAGGTCAGATCGAGGATGCCGACCTTCTTCCCCTCGGCCTTGAATTTGAGGATGGCACCTGCCATGCCCAGCTCGGCATCGTCAGGATGGGGGGCAATCACCAGGATGTCGAGCGGTGTGGGGGTTTTCATTTGATCTGGAACCATGAGTCGTTATCAGGTATTTACCACGGCACAAGTTTTCATTTTTCGGGCCCTGCTGATTTCGCACCCATGACCATCCGAACACTCGTTGTCATGCTGACTCTTATCGCCATCGTCCCTGGTTGCCACACTTGGGGCTGGGGCGCAAAGCAGCCGGAGCAGGATACCCATCTGGTCGATAACTTTACCGACAATCAATCGAAGTCGGATGAAGACGATAAAGAAGACGACTTTGTCGACTCCGCCACCTACGCCAAGAGGAACGGCCGAACCGAAGACCCTGGCTCAGGGCTATCCGACCGTTCTCGACAAATTGAACGGAACCTGGGTTACCGCTAGTACTCGTAGGCGATTAATGTTCGATGCCGTAAAGCGGGCCGAGTTTCGCGCGAAGGTAGCGAATCAACGGGGTTGAATCGATTGGATCGCCACAAACGCGTTCGACCAGCTCGGCACCCGGGTAGCACTCGCCATGCTGGTGGACGTTCTCGCGCAGCCAATCCAGCAGCGGCATGAACTCTCCGGCGGCAAACATGCCGTCCAGGTCTCCCAGGTCTTCGCGAGCCTGTTCCAGTAGCTGAGCCGAGTAAATATTGCCCAGGCTATATGTGGGGAAGTAGCCCATCAAGCCGGCGCTCCAGTGGACGTCTTGCAGGCAGCCATCGGCGTCGCTGGTCGGCGTGATGCCCAACTGTTGGGTATACTTCTCGTTCCAGGCACCTGGCAGATCTTTCACCGGCAGGTCACCTGAAAGCAGTGCCTGTTCCAGCTCGAAGCGGATAATAATGTGTAGATTATAGGTCGCTTCGTCCGCTTCCACGCGAATCAGCGACGGAGTGACTTCATTGATCGCAAAATGGAAGTCACCAATCGGGACGTCGGACAGGGCATCGGGGAACATCTTCCTGGCGTCGCTATAGAAGTGGCTCCAGAACGCATAGCTTCGGCCGACGATGTTTTCCCATAGCCGTGACTGCGACTCGTGAATGCCAAGCGAGGCCGCATTGCCGGGCGGTAGGCCAAACCAATTCTTCGGCAGACCTTGCTCGTACAAACCGTGGCCTGCTTCATGCAGGGTCGAGAAGAAGGCCGAGGGGAAGAAGTTCTCGTCGTAACGCGTGGTGATCCGAATATCGTAGGGACCGATCGTCGTGCAGAACGGATGATGCGTCACATCGAGCCGACCGGCCGAAAAATCGAAGCCAATTTGCGAGGCCGCCGACTTGCCGAGGATCTCCTGTTGAGCGATCGGATAGTGCCGCTTCAGGATATCCATGTTGGGTGTGCGCCCACTCTCTTTGATTTCCGCCACCAGCGGAACGAGTTGATCCTTCAGCGTTTCAAGCACGCCGCGTACCTGGGCCGTCTTGGCTTCGGGCTCGTAAAAGTCGAGCAGCGCGTCGTACTGTTCGCCCTGGTAGCCAATGGCCTCGGCCGTTTCGCGGCTCAAGCTGATCAGTTTGTCGAGGATCGGCTCGAACGTTCCGAAGTTATTCTCCGCGCGCGCTTTCACCCACGTCTGCTGACCGATGATTCGGGCGTGGCTGAACTCTTCGACGAGTCGCTTGGGCAACTTGACCTGTTTCAAATAGTCACTTTTGATGCGGCGAATCGTCGCTTCGGCCGGGGTGTTGGGCTCTTCGGTGAGAGGAGACTCGTGAAGTTCTTCCAGCCAGGCTCCGATCTTGGGATCGGTGTTCCGGTCGTGAATCATGCCGGAGAGGAGCGTGATTTGATCGGCTCGATAAGCACCAGCGTTCTCGGGCAGAAGAACTCGTTCGTCCCAGCCCAGCAGCGAATTGATGTTCTCTAGCTTGGCTGTTTCGCGATAGTGGTCGCACAGTTGATCGAAGATTTGCTGGTGGTCTGCCATGATCTTTGCCTGGGCTAGATGATTCTTCGGTTTGCCATGGGGTTAGGAGGCCTGCCTAGGCCAATAGCTTCGCGCCGGTCTGCTTGTCGCAGGCCGCCAAAATCTGGGCGATCGTCGCGTCGGCTTCCTCGCCTGTGAGTGTGCGGTTGTAGGCTTGAAGCGTGACCGTAAAGAGGACCCGCTTCTTGCCGGGGCCATCCTTCCTGGGATCGCGGAAGATCTCTTGAAACGTAACGGTATCGACGAGTTCGCCACCGGCCAAATAACTGATGTCCTGCAGTTTCGACCAGCTGACGTCTTCGTCGACGATCAAGTTCAAGTCGCGATTCATCGCCGGGTGCGTGCTGAAGTCTTGATGCTGCGGGATGAGAACGGCCAGCTTCATCAACGCTCCCAAGTCAAGCTCCGCGACGGTGGCTGGCTGCTGAAGACCAAATGCCTTGCGGGCCTTGTCGCACACAACTCCGATGTAACCCATCGTGGTACCGTCGACGATTAGATGAGCCCCCTGCCCTTCGGCGAACAGTGGATCGGTGTAGGGCATCGTGGTGATCCTCACGTTCGGATTGAGCATGCCAATCAGACCTTCGATAACTCCCTTCAGTTCGAAGAAGTCACGTCCGCTGGTGATGCCGACCATGTACCGTTCATCCGGGAGCGCCTTCGGCTTGGGAAGGTAAACCTTGGCGATCTCGTATAGGTCGATGTCGGTGTAGCTGAACTTTTCGTTGTTGCGTCGAGCGCCCAGCAGGCTGGGGATCAGGCTCACACGCAGGCGATCTTCCCCCTTGACCATCGGCATGCTGGTGGTCAGCGGCTCGGCGAGGGACCAGCCTTGGAAGGCCTTCGACCAGACGTCGCTCACGATGCTGCGGGTCAGGGTTTCATCGAATCCCATGCCCAGCATTCCCATGCGAACCTTGTTGCGCACCCGATCCAGGTCGCTCTGATGCGAGGCACTCAGGGAAACGCCGGCGTGTTCGGGAATCTGGTCGTAACCATGAATACGAGCCACTTCTTCGACCAGGTCGACTTCGCGATCCAGATCGCGCCGCCAACTGGCGGGAATCACCGTGATCTCTTTCTCGTTTTGCCGAGTGACTTCGTTTCCCAGACGTTCCAGAATACGGCGAACTTCCACCTCAGCAACGTGAATGCCTAAGATCCGGGGAATCTGCGAAAACCGCAACGTGACCGTATGACGAGCACTGGGCTCGGAGCCGGCATAGACATGTCCTTCACAGACTTCACCGCCGGCCGTATCGACGATCAACTCGCAGCAGCGGCGGCTGGCCCAATCGATCATCTCGGGATCGACGCCACGTTCGAAACGGTACGAAGAATCACTCTTCAGCTTCAGTCGGCGCGAAGTCGTGCGAACCGGCAGGGCAGCGAACTGGGCGGCTTCGATCAAGAGGTCGGTCGTCAGTTCGTTGACTTCGGTCTCTTTACCACCCATCACGCCGGCAATCGCCACGGCGCCGCTTTTATCAGCGATCACGTAATCGTCGCTGGTTAGTTGGTATTCGCGGTGGTCGATGGCGAGGAACTTCTCGTCGTGCGTCGCTTTGCGAACGCGAATCGTGTCCCCGGTAAGCTTGTTCATGTCGAACGCATGCAGCGGCTGGCCGATTTCCATGAGCACGTAATTGGTGGCATCGACCACGTTGTTGATCGTGGGAATGCCGATCGTGCGCAGGCGATTGACCATCCAGGCCGGGCTGTCGCCAATGGTCACCCCGGTAATGCTGCGGGCGATGTACCGTGGGCAGAAGTCTTCGTCCTCGATTTGAACGATCATCGGGCAGGCCGCACCGCTGGTAATCTTCGAGACGTCCGCGCTAGGGACCTTCAAGTCGAGATCGAACAGCACGCCGACTTCGCGGGCAATGCCGATATGCCCCAGCCAGTCGGGCCGGTTGCTGGTGACTTCCAAGTCCAGGCAGCGGTCGTTGTCGACCGTCGAGGAGCCGTCGAAATTCAATCCGGCCAAGGTCAAACGATCGCAGACTTCCGCTTCGCTAACGTCCAGATCGAGGTACTGCTTCAGCCAATCCCAGGAAACGAGCATGGTCAGAGTTTTTCTTTACAGGGTCGTGTGTTCGAGGTTCGTAGCGATGGAAGGCAACGGTGCGCCCGGCCTGGTTTAGAACTGGGCCAGGAACTTCGTGTTGCTGTCGTACAAATAGCGGATGTCGTTGATGCCGTGACGTCGCATGCAAAGACGTTCCACGCCTAAGCCAAACGCGAACCCGGTCACCTCTTCCGGATCGTAGCCAACGGCTTTGAGCACGTTCGGATCGACCATGCCGGCTCCACCGAACTCGAGCCAGGTATCTTGCCAACGCATGTCGACTTCCACACTCGGTTCGGTAAATGGGAAGAAGCTGGGACGGAAACGGATTTCCACGTCGTGTCCGAGATAGCTCGAAGCGAACAGCCGCAGCACGTACTTGAGGTCGGCCATCGTGACGTTAGTGTCAACCAGCAGACCTTCAATTTGATGGAACATCGCGTAGTGGGTCGCGTCGATTTCGTCCGGACGATAAACGCGACCGAGCGAAACGATGCGAATCGGCGGCTTGTGATTCTCCATCACGCGGATCTGAACCGTCGACGTCTGGCTGCGCATCAATTGATTGCCGCCGCCGGTGCCGGTGGAAGCAACGTTCAAATAGAAGTTGTCCAGCGGATCGCGAGCCGGGTGCTCGAGCGGAATGTTGAGGGCTTCGAAGTTGTGCCAGTCGTCTTCGATCTCGGGACCTTCCACAGCCGAGAAGCCGAGCCGGCCCATGATGTCTTTCAGTTCATCAATCGTCTGGGTAATCGGATGAATGTGCCCCAGACGCGGACGCTTGCCCGGCAAGGTCACATCAATCGCTTCGACCTTCCCCTTCTTGCCACTGCCGCCGGTAATGGCGTCGGCGGCCGATTGGAAAAGTTCTTCCAGGCGGTTCTTCACCTCGTTAAAGCGTTTACCGGCAACCGGCTTGTCTTCTTTCGAGACTTTGCCGAGCCCCTTCTGGACTTCCTTGAGCTTGCCACTCTTGGCGCCCAGGTATTCGATGCGAGTCTCTTCGAGGATCTCTTTGTCGACCTGGTTGATGGCGTCCTCGAAACGGGTTGACGCGGCTTCGACCAGATCGTCCAGTTGTTTGATGAAATCGTTGAGTGACATGATGCCTGTGAATTTGGTGCGTTCATGAAACAAGCCGCCGAGTCATCCTCGGCGGCTTGTATTATTGCATCTGAGTTGGTTGCTGCCCATCCACGGTGGGCCAGCACTTAGGCGGCCAGGGCAGCCTTGACTTGTTCGGCCACGGCATCAAATGCACCTGGATCGTGGATTGCCATTTCCGACAATACCTTGCGGTCCAGGACGATACCAGCTTTCTTCAGGCCGTTGATGAATTCGCTGTAACGCAGGCCACGTTCGCGAGCGGCGGCGTTGAGACGGATAATCCACAGCTTGCGGAATTCACGCTTACGGACCTTACGGTCGCGATAGGCATAGACGCCAGCACGGATCAGGGTTTCCTTCACGGTACGCAGCAGATTGCCACGTCCACCGCGATTCCCCTTGGCTTTCTTAAAAAGACGCTTCTTAGACTTATGGCGTGCCTTGCCGTAAGTAGTTCTCATCGTATTACCTGACTTTCGTCCACTGGGCCCCCACTCGTTAAGACTGGGTGTTTGTTGCCCGCGTACTGAAAAAAAGACACTTGAGGATTGATCACACGGCGTGAATCAGTTCAAAGTGCCGACCTTTGTGGTGTCTAGTAGCTGTACTTGCCCAGCGCTTCGCGCAGAGCCACCGATTCGGCTTCAGCCAGAACGGTTGTGCCGCGGAGGTTTCGCTTCCGCGTGTGGCTCATACGGTTAGCCAAGTGGCTCGTGCCGCACTGACGGTGCTTGATCTTGCCCTTCCCGGTGATGCGGAAGCGCTTCTTGGTACCCTTGTGGGTCTTCATCTTAGGCATGATGCCAATCCCCAATGAATATCTGGGACGTCATGTCCTTTAGAGGACAATCTTCTAATACGTGGAAACCCAATATTCTAGAGATTTCCCTCCGAATGCGGTAGGGGGACGAAAAGGTTTTTAAAAAACCGCTTCTGGGGTCGATCCATTGACGCAACTTATTGTCGCAATTGGTTTTACCAATACGGTTTTCAGGGCGAATCGGCCCAGGCGAGGTCGAATGTTGGACGTAGCCTACCTAAAATGGGAGTGAACCCCACAATGACTCCCTCGCAAGCGGCCTGCTTACCTAATGGATGGTCCCCAGATTACTGCCTGGACGATTCGCCTCGCCTTGTTGGCTCTGATGGCCAGTATCGTGCTGCGAATGGTGCGTCCCTGGTGGGTCATGAATGTGGGAACTCAGCGGTCCATCTGGACTTTCGCCTGCGGTTTGTTCCTGGCCCACATCGCTGCCGGCATGCATTATTACCACGACTGGAGTAATGCCGCGGCCTACGCCGACACCGCTCAGCAGACGTATGACAAGCTGGGCGTGCGGTTTGGTGGCGGGGTTTATGTGAACCACTTCATGGCCGTCGTGTGGGTCGCGGATGTATTGTGGTGGTGGATCGCTCCGCTAAGCTATGCCCGACGAAGCCCCCGCTGGGAACAGGGGATCGTGGGGTTTTTCCTGTTCATCGCGTTCAACGGGTTGATCGTCTTCAAGGAGGGCCCCCTGCGAGTAGCCGGGCTGATTGGGTTTACTGTGTTGGGACTCGTCTGGCTGACGGTTACGTTTCTGCCCATTCCGAAAACCAAACTGGCCGAGTCCTCCGATTGGTAACAAGCTGATGCATCAAGCGAATCAACCATCTTCGGACCCGCTCACGATCGCCTACCTGACCGCTGGCGGGGCGGGCATGTTTTGTGGGAGCTGCATGCGCGATAACACGGTTGCCCGGGCCATGCATCACCTGGGGCACGACGTCCATTTGCTGCCGATGTATACGCCGATTCGCGTCGACGAAGAGGACGTCAGCGAGAAGACGCTGTTCTACGGCGGCATTAATGTCTACATGGAACAGAACGTCCCTGGGTATCGCTTTCTGCCAAGCCTGGTGACCCGCTGGCTCGACCAGGAGTGGATCATTCGCTGGGCGACCTCTCGTGGAATCGAGACCAGTGCCAAACAGCTCGGCGCGTTGACCCTTTCGGTATTAAAGGGAAAAGACGGCAATCAGCGGAAAGAAGCCCAGCGGCTGGCGAAGTGGGTCTCCGAGGAACTTCGTCCGCAGGTCATCAACTTCAGCAACATGATGATCGCCGGCACGGCGCCGCTGCTGAAAGAGAAAGTCGATTGCCCGATTCTGGTGACCCTGCAAGGGGACGACATCTTCATGGACGACCTGCCGGAGCCGTACCGCTCGCAGTGCTTTGCGCAGATTCGGAAGTTGGTCGAAGTCGTCGACGGCTTCATCGTCTTCAGTCATTACTATGCCGACTACATGGCCGAGTACTTTGGCATTCCGCGAGAAAAATTCCACCTGGTGCCGCTGGGAATCGATCTGAGTGACTTTCCCGAGAAGCCTGAGCAGCATGACGCGTCGGACCGCCCGCCCACCATTGGCTATCTCGCGCGAATGGCTCCCGAAAAGGGGCTGCACGTGCTGGTCGATGCGTTCATGCATTTGCGGGAGATTCCCGGTCTGGAAGATGCCCGACTGAAGATCGCCGGCTGGGCCGGACCGCAGCAACAGCCGTATCTTGAAGAGCAGTTCGCCAAGCTTCGCGATTCAGGACACTTTGGCGGATGCGAGTACCTGGGAACGGTCGATCGGGCCGGCAAGCTGGCCTTTCTGCATTCGATCGACGTCCTCTCGGTGCCGACGGTCTACCGCGAGCCGAAAGGTCTGTTCGTGCTGGAGGCCTGGTCGGCTGGCGTTCCGGTGGTGCAGCCCAATCATGGGGCGTTTCCTGAACTGATCGCCGCGACCGGGGGCGGTCACTTGGTGCCACCTGAAGATCCGATTGCCCTGGCGGAAAAGCTGGCCGAGGTACTCGCCAATCGCAATGCACTGCGAGAACTAGGTGCGTCGGCTTCGGCAATGGTCCACGCGAAATTCGGCGCTAATGTTGCCGCGGCCGAAACTATTGAGATCTATCGCTCGCTGCTTGCTCGCGAAGCGAAAGCATAGCCCCTATTTTTAAAAACTTGCTGTTTTCACCTCGACGAATCTTCATCTTCGCAGTCTTCAATAGGGACAAACCGAGTCCTACTTTCGTTTGGAGGTTAACGATGGCCGGCCAGCTTCATCGTGGACTAGTCGTGTGTTTGTGCGCCTTGGCGTTTGGGTGTCGTCCTGCGGGACCGACCACGCAAGAAGAATTCGTCTCGGCCTATAAGGCCGCGTATGCGACTGGCAAAGAAGATGAAGTGTACAAACTCGTGGCCTGGATCGACGATGTCCTGCCCAACTTGCAGGATCCTTACGACGGCGGCTATCCGGCTCGGCTGGGTCACCGCAAGGCGATCAAATGGGGACTGACGGCGAACATCACCGATGGGAAGTTGTCGACGGTGGAGGTCATCGATGTTCCTGAGCAGTACGCCGACCATCAAATCACGCCGGCACCGCTGTATTGGCTGAAGATCGTTACCAACGATGACGGCGACAAACGCAAGAACTCCGGCGCTCCGCTCGATATTCAGCACATGGAGATCGAGATCCCGGTGATCCAGTGGAAAGGGGCACACTACTTCTATGGTTCGCCGGACTACATCGTGGAGAGTACGTTCGGCTTTACCAAGTAGCGCGTTACGCGGCTTTCTTATGGGACGTGGCCGGGGCAGCGTTGTCGGCGGTGATCGGTTGCAGCCGGGGAGGTGGCATCATCCCCTTTTCGATATAGATCGGACCGGTCTTCGACTTGTCCCACAGGGCATTGTTGCGGTCGAAGTCTTCCTGGTTGAAGAACTTCTCGTGCTCCATGTGAAACAGAATCGCCGAATAGAGGGCGTTCTGTCGCTTGACGCCGGTTCGCATCAGCCGGGTGACGAATTCGCTGTCTTCGCGCCAGAAACCGACGAACTCTTCGTTCCAGCCGTTAATGGCTTCGACGTCGCTTCGCCACGCCGCGATATTACATCCGCGGATTCCCTTCATGCCGCGGCTGCGAACCGCAAAGCCAGGGATGTGGATCAGCAGGTGAAGCTTGGTGAGTCCGCCACTAAGCCAATGCTGGAAGAGTTGCCAGGTGTTCTCGGTTCCGTGAAAGGACTCGAATGCTTTGTAGGTGAGAAAGTTCCGGCGTCCCTGGGTGAAGTAGCCCGACTTGGCGAGTTTCTGATGGTCGGAAACGAACATCGGATCAGGGATGCAATCACCGTCGGTATAGATCAGGTACTCGCCGGTACAAAACCGGGTAGCCGCATTGCGGGCCTTGCTGATCTGGGGCATGCCGCCAAAGGGCTGCCAGGCATGAACGATCGGGAATTCGGCC
Source organism: Bremerella volcania (assembly GCF_007748115.1). Classification (NCBI taxonomy): domain Bacteria; kingdom Pseudomonadati; phylum Planctomycetota; class Planctomycetia; order Pirellulales; family Pirellulaceae; genus Bremerella; species Bremerella volcania. Next base: position 5,459,917 of record NZ_CP036289.1, on the reverse strand, counting down.
TGTTCCTGATACTTTTGAATCACCTCAGGCGTATCATCGGTCGATCCATCGTCCGCGATCACCACCTGGTGTGGTTTGACGGTTTGATGGAGGTAACCGCGCAGCACTTTGTCGAGGTAATACGACCGATTGTGCGTGGTGATGATGACCGAAGAATTCATGGATCTGCCTTTCAGGGTGGCACAGCGAGGCATCCTTGCCAACTGCGACGCGGAACGTTACCAGAGGGTAAGCTATGTCAGCAAGAGCATTTGTACGCATTGATGGATGCTAGCAAGGCAGAATGGGCGCATAAAAAAAGGCTACCTCGACGGCGAAGTAGCCTCATGTTCGATAGATTCGCTGCTAGCCAGCTTTCGGGGAGACCGTCGCCATGATTCGGCGTCCCATTTGTTTGGGTGGTGATTCGACTTTGCCTACTTCCGACAGAAGTTCGATCACTTGGGCCATGACACGATGGCCTTCTTCGACGTGAGCCATTTCGCGACCCTTGAATTGGATCGATACCTGGACTTTATCTTTGTGCTTCAAGAAGCTAATCGCTTGCTTGACCTTGAACTCGATATCGTGGTCGCCTGTCTTGGGACGCAGACGAATTTCTTTCGTCTTGGTGTGGTGCGACTGGTTCTTGTGTTGCTTTTTGCTTTGTTGGTACTTGTACTTGCCGTAGTCCATGATGCGGCACACCGGCGGCTTAGCGCCAGGGGCAACTTCGACCAGATCTAATCCTGCTTCTCGAGCAATGGACAAGGCTTCATCAGTGGGCAGAACGCCTAACTGTTCTCCATCAGCAGCAATGACTCGAATAGGTGAGATTCTAATGCGATCGTTGATTCGAGTCTGGTCGCGATTCTGGTCGCGGTCTCGATCGCGAGACGTATTTCGCAGGGCGATGGCTAGTGATCCTTCTTAGGCTAGGAAACGGGTAGAGAAATTTATAGTGCCGTGGACAACCCGTAAAATCGTACCACAGTGAAAACATTCTATCGTCAAGTTACCGCCACGTTAACGCACGAAAACAGGAATCGGCGAATTTTGCCACCTTTCCGGGTGGTAATGGCCGGTCATGTTCCCTTTGGCGGGCCAATGACTTGGGTTCGAACTGGACTCTTCCAGTGGCTGACCATGGCTCGCCCCCATGTTTGGGGGCGATGGTTCCATAGTTTGTTGCCTAGTAACCTTCGCTGATGGTCGCCGTGCCGGAGGTGCCCAGGCCGGACGATCCTTTGAAGACCTGGCGAACCACGCGATTGGCCACTTCTTCCTTCAGCTTCTCGATGGCTTCGGGGATCTTCATCGAACCCAGGTCCCCATCGATGCGGTCGCGAACTGAGACCGCTTCTTCTTCCATTTCACGTCCACCAATGATGAACATGTATGGGATCAGTTCCAGCTGAGCGGCACGGATCTTGGCACCGATCTTTTCAGGGCGGTAGTCGCCACTGACGCGGAAGCCGGCCGCCAGCAGTTCTTTCTCAACCTTCTGGGCATACTCGTCGAACTTCTGGCTGACGGTCAGGATGCGTACCTGTTCCGGAGCCAGCCACAGTGGAAACGCTCCGGCGAAGTGCTCGATCAGCACGCCCATGAAGCGTTCCAGCGAGCCGAACGGAGCACGGTGAATCATCACCGGCCGGTGCGGCTGGTTGTCCTTGCCGATGTACTCCAGATCGAATCGCTCGGCGCTGGGAAGATTGTAGTCGAGTTGAACGGTACCCAGTTGCCATTCCCGCCCCAGGCAATCGTTCACCACGAAGTCGGCCTTCGGTCCGTAGAACGCGGCTTCGCCCGCTTCGGCAGTCGCGGTGATGCCCATGTTTTTGCAAACACGTACCAGTGCGGCTTCGGCGGCATCCCAAACGGCTTCCTTGCCGACGTACTTGCCGCTATCGGGATCGCGGAAACCCAATCGCACGCGGTAGTCGGTCAGGCCCAGGCTGCTCAGCACGTACTGAGTCATCTGGATGCACTTGCGGAACTCGTCTTCGACTTGTTCATCGGTGCAGAAGATATGGGCATCGTCCTGGGTAAACCCACGAACGCGAGTCATGCCGTTCAACTCGCCCGATTGCTCGTAGCGGTAAACGGTACCGAATTCTGACAAGCGGTACGGCAGTTCACGGTAGCTGCGCGGCCGAGACTTGTAGATCATGATGTGATGCGGGCAATTCATCGGCTTGAGGAGATACTCCTCGTCTTCGGCCTGATGAATGGGCGCGAACTGGCTGTCCTTGTAGTAAGGATAGTGCCCCGAGATCTTGTACAGGTCGACCTTACCGATGTTCGGAGTGACGACCGGAAGGTACTCGAACTTCTTGAGCTGCTCGCCGACGAACTCGGTCAGCAGGTTGCGGACGATGGTTCCTTTAGGCGACCACAGGATGAGCCCCTGCCCTACCAGCGGATTAATCGAGAACAAGTCCAACTGCTTGCCCAGCACGCGGTGGTCGCGGCGTTTGGCTTCCTCGATCTTGGTCAGGTGGGCTTCCAGGTCTTCCTTGTTGAAGAAAGCAGTCGCATATAGCCGCTGCAGCTGGCGATTGTTGGAATCCCCTTTCCAGTAAGCGCCGGCGACCGACAGGATCTTGTAGGCACCGATCGCTTTGGGACGTGGAATATGCGGACCACGGCACAGGTCGATGAACTCGCCCTGCTGGTAGAACGACATCGACGCGTGATCTTTGAGCCCGGTCTCGATGTGCTCGATCTTGTACTGCTGGCCAAGGTCTTTGACGACCTGCAGCGATTCTTCGCGGCTGCGTTCGATACGTTCGAACGGTTCGTCTTCCTTGATGATCTTCTTCATTTCGGCTTCGATCGCCGGGAAGTCTTCTTCGGAAAGCTTGTGCTCGAGATCGAAGTCGTAGTAGAAGCCCCCTTCGATGGTCGGACCGAATGCCAGTTGTACCCCGTCAAACAATCGCATGACGGCTCGGGCCATGATATGGGCACAACTATGCCGCATGACCCCTAAAGCTTCCTCGTCCTTCTTGGTCAGCAGCCGCAGATTGACGCTCCCTTCTTCAGGTAGCTTGGTATCGAAGCCCACGACTTGGCCGTCGATTTCGCCGGCCAAGGTTGCTTTGGCCAGGCCAGGACCGATGTCGGCGGCGACCTCCATGGGGGTGACTGCGTGATCGAATTCTTTTTTGGATCCGTCGGGAAGAATGACCTCGAGCATGGTGTATTTGGTTTCTTATCCAAATGGCGATTTCCAGGCTCACGAGGACATCGAAACAAAGGATGTCACTAAAACCGTGAGGATGGATCGGGCAGATGAGGTCGTCGAAGCGATCATCCGCCGAGGCGAACCTTCTGCCAGCGGCGCGGCTCTCCTAATCTGTGGTTAGAGACGCCGCTTGTGCCTGGCGGGTTCACCGCAAGAAGCGTATAGATTGCCTGAAGTTGCGCGTCAGGAAAAGTCCAGGTTCGCAATCCTCCGGCGAATTAACGTGAACCTTCTGCGAGATAAGCAGCTTGAGTGAGGGGGCATAATCGCAATTTTCGTTCTAGCCCCTTGACGATTCGACGGTTCTAATGCCAAACTACGCGTTTGGTTAACCTCTCCGGGGGTGAATCACAGATATATGCTTGCACACGCAAGCGTGAAAGGGCGATTGGCTCAGTTGGTTAGAGCACTACCTTGACATGGTAGGGGTCACAGGTTCGAATCCTGTATCGCCCACTCAAAAACAAAGAAGGGAACCCATTTTCCATGGGTTCCCTTTTTTAATGGCTTCAGCTTGGTGCCTGTTTAGCCCTTCAGTTTGCTCACTTCTTCGAGCACCTTGGCGTCGTGGCCGTCGACCTGGACGCGTTTCCAGACCTTGGCCACCTTGCCGTCGGCATCGATCAGGAAGGTGCTGCGCTGGATGCCCATGGTGACCTTACCGTACATGTTCTTCTCGCGCCAGGCACCGTACTTCTCAGCCAGCTTGTGGTCTTTGTCGACCAGCAGCGGGAAGTTGAGCTTGTACTTCTCTTTGAACTTGACGTGGCTGTCCTTGTCGTCAGGGCTTACCCCAAGTACCTTGACGCCGTGTTTTACCAGTTCGCTTTGGCGATCACGAAAGGCGCAAGCTTCCTTAGTGCAGCCAGGGGTGTCGTCTTTCGGGTAGAAGTAGAGGACGACGATCGAGCCTTTGAGGTCGCCCAGCTTCACTTTCGAGCCATCGTCCGCCGTCAATGTAAAACTGGGGGCTTTAGAGCCAGCTTCAACCCATTCTGCCATTAAACTCACTCCTTAGGGCTATAGTGAGGCGAAATGCCTCGAAGTGTGGAATTTAGCGCACTCGGCAATTGACCTAAGTCATGAACCGCAAACCGCTTTGCGCGCAACCGACCATATCAAAAAGTCAAACCGGATGTCGGACAATCCATTGAAAATCTTGAATGATTCCGACACTTATTGGTTTTTTTCGGGTTATGAGTTGTATATAACAGAGGGGGTAGCGAATGAGTTATGGTTCGTCGTTGGGGCAACTCGCGAACTCATGACTGCCGGCAAGTGGCCAAGGGTGGATTGGTTGGTGCTTGCTCGATTCGCGAACGCTCAATCGGAACATCCCAATCCCTCCTTGGCTTGATTGCCCGTGTTCAAGCCAGTCCTGTCCATTCACAACTCCTTCTTGATGACGAGCGTTCTCCTTACCCCAAGGTAGATCCGCTGGTGATCAAACCACGTGTGATTTCGAGAAGAGGCGGATGAATTCTCGTCAAATCAGGTCGAATGCTCTCTCTCGGCGAAGGTCGGCGTTCCAGACGTTGGAGCGCAAGGATCTTCTGGCCGGAGATTCTGCTGTCATGGTCGAGTTCGCGGTATTCTCCAATGAATCGCGTCCCGACGATCTAGTCGCCGACCGCACGCACGTGCTGCCCGAAGGGATGGCTCAAACTCACGAGTGGGACCGCTTCGTCGTGGAAGTCTGGCTGCGTGGCGAAGGGCAAGAGCCGGTCGACATTCAAGACATGACGTTGGACCTGGGGTATCGCACTGATCTGACATCCGCCGTCGACGTCGAGTTCGGTCGCTCGTTTGAAGGCCCTGGCTCGTTCCAACTCGATGACCAGGCCGGTCAGGTTCGTGACATTCACGCCACGACCGCCGGCGTTTCGCTGACCGACGCCGATCGCGTTCTCTTTGCTCGCGTCCACTTCCAGGCCGTCCCCCAGTTGGGCGACAACGTTCGGATGGACTTCGATACCGGCAGCGTGGGACCGCATTCGCTCGAACTGGCCAGCGACAACCTCGCGGCCTTGTCGGCCGGGCAGCAGGTCACCACGACGGCCGATCCGATGCCGGAACTGGGCATCTTGCCGGTGATCTACGACCTCAATGAAGACCAAAAGATTGGGCTGGCGGACTTTGCCCAGTTCATTCAGGTGTACGGTCAAACGACGGAATCGGCCACCGACGGCCTGAAGTGGTTTGCCGACTTCAATAAGTCGTACGCGGTCGGACTGGCGGACTTCAGCCATTTCATTACCAACTATGGCAAGTCCTACCTGGACGAGAACGTTTCGTTCCCGTCCAACTATCCCGAGGCTTGGATCGAGCCCGATGGGTCTGGCAACGGTGACGGTGATATTGTTATCGACCCCGATCCGGATGACGATGAAAATCCACCGCCGCCTCCGGTCTTTAACCTGGGCCAATTCCAAGTGGGTATCGTCCTGCCGGGCGTGAACGACGTTTTTGAGATCATGATCGGCGGCATCAATTGGAATGGCATCGACATCAATCGCATGACAGGTGCTGCTTCGCTCAGTGGCGAAGGGGACCCTGTCGATGGCGACGTCGTACTGACGATCGTGCTCGAAGATGAAGAGCTGTTCGAGACCGAGATCGAGTTGGTCTTTGATGGCGAACTGATCGATACGGTCGAAGAGTTTAACGAGTACTCGCTCGTGATCACGGCCTACGTGGCCGAAGTGATGAACTCGCTGAAGGGCATGCTGGGCGAAGCGCTCGACGGCCAATAGGCTCGCAGCCATCTGGGCCGTCGACTTCTTAGATTAATAGTGCGGTGGACGTTCGTCCGCGGCTGATCTCGGCTGATCAATCGCAACACTCAATCGTTCGATCCGGTCATCGGCCTGACGCACAAGTGCCTCCAGGCGAGAGATTCGCTTCTGTTGATCCAGGATGACCTCGTTCAGGTCCGCAATGATCCGCTCTTGGTGGGCATGTTTTTCTTCAAGTGTTGTAATTCTTTCGACAACGTTTTCTTCTGGCATTCCAGGCTTACTTTCGAGATGGGGGAAGATTTCCGTCTTTAACTCCCTTTTAGGGACCTTCGAGTCCTGTTTTTGGGCTGGCGTTTCTCCATAACTTCATTCAAATCGATTCTAGCGCAGTTTGGTAGGGCACCGCTTCGATACGCAAACCCATAGGGCGGCGACCGTTGCGTTGACTTCCGCGTGATTTTGGATTTAAAATGCTTGACTTATGTGTCCGTGTCGCAGCGGGATCACTAGGGCAATTCTCGCTTACCCACAAGCGTTCCCAGAGTGCCTGCGGTGTCTCTTGGTTATCTGCGACTTCCGTTTCTATGTTGGCTAGAGAGTCTCGAACGAAATATGTCTACCTCCACGACCAGTATTGAGCAATTGTCGATCAACGCCATCCGTACCTTGTCTATGGATGCCGTTCAGCAAGCCAACAGTGGACACCCTGGCACGGCGATGGCCTTGGCACCGGTCACCTACACGCTGTGGAACAAGCACCTCAAGTACGATCCGGCCAACCCCAGCTGGCCTGCTCGCGATCGATTCGTTCTTTCGTGCGGGCATGCTTCGATGCTGCTTTACAGCACGCTGCACGTTGCCGGCGTGAAGAAGGCCGACGGCGCCAGCGAACCTTCGATCACCCTGGACGACATCCGCAACTTCCGTCAGCTGCACAGCCCATGTGCCGGCCACCCGGAAGTTCACGAAGCCGCCGGTATCGAGACGACCACCGGTCCGCTGGGGCAAGGCATCTCGAACAGCGTCGGCATGGCGATTGCCGGCAAGTGGTACGCTGCCCGGTTTGGCGAAATGTTCGGTTTCAACACCTACGCACTGTGCAGCGACGGCGACCTGATGGAAGGGATCTCTTCGGAGGCGGCTTCGATCGCAGGCCACTTGAAGCTGTCGAACCTGTGCTGGGTTTACGACGACAACAAGATCACGATCGAAGGGGACACCGAACTCGCGTTCAGCGAAGACATTCCTGGCAAGTTCCGCGCACTGGGCTGGCACGTGATCGACATCGAAGATGCCAACGATCTGGCCGCACTCGACAACGCCTTCGCGGAATTCAAGAAGACGACCGACAAGCCGACCTTGATCGTCGTGCACAGCATCATCGCCTGGGGTGCCCCGAACAAAGCCAACACGCATGGTGCTCACGGCGCTCCGCTGGGCGAAGACGAAATCGCTGCCACCAAGGAATTCTACGGCTGGACCTACGACAAGTTTGAAGTCCCGACGGAAGTGTACGAAGACTTCAGCGCCAACCTGGGTGCTCGCGGCGCCGAAGCGAAGGCCAAGTGGGACGCTGACCTGGCCAAGTTCCGCAAAGAAAACGCCGAAAAGGCTGCCACCTGGTCGTCGATCATCTCCGGCGAACTGCCTGCCGGTTGGGACGCCGACATTCCTAGCTTCCCGGCCGATGCCAAGGGCGTTGCCACCCGTGCTTCCAGCGGTAAGGTCTTGAACGCCATCGCTGCCAAGGTGCCTGGTCTGTTGGGTGGTTCGGCTGACTTGGAGCCTTCCACCAAGACCGGTCTGACCTTTGAAGGTGCAGGCGACTTCGAGGCCGGTACCTACTGCGGTCGCAACTTCCACTTCGGCATTCGCGAACACGCGATGGCCGCGATCGGCAACGGCATGGCCCTCAGCGGTCTTCGTCCGTACGTCTCGACCTTCTTCGTCTTCAGCGACTATCTGCGTCCGTCGCTCCGCCTGTCGGCGATCATGAGTGCTCCGGTTATGTACATCTTCACCCACGACTCGATTGGCGTCGGTGAAGACGGTCCCACCCACCAACCGGTCGAGCACCTGTCGGCCATTCGCGCGATTCCGAACCTCGCCGTCTTCCGTCCGGGCGATTCCAACGAAGTGGGCGAGTGCTATAAGGCCGCCATGCAGCTCACCGATCGTCCTTCGGTGCTCGTGCTGACCCGTCAGAATCTGCCGACCTTGGATCGCGAAAAGTACGCTTGCCCCAGTGGTTCGGCCAAGGGTGCCTACATTATCGCCGATTGCGAAGGCACGCCGGAAGTCTTGCTGATGGGTACCGGTAGCGAGCTGTCGCTGGTCGTCGAAGCCTACGAAAAGCTGACCGCCGAAGGGGTGAAGGCCCGTGCGATCAGCGTTCCTTGTCTGGAATTGTTCTACGAGCAAGACGCCCAGTACCAGAAGTCGGTCATGCCATGCGAAGTGTCTGCTCGCGTTGCCGTTGAAGCAGGGGTTCGCCAGTGCTGGGACCGCCTCCTGGGCTTCCAGGGCGAGTTTGTCGGCATGAAGAGCTTCGGTGCCAGTGCTCCGGCCGAAGAGCTGTTCCCTTACTTCGGCATCACGACCGATCACGTGGTCGAAGCGGCGAAGAAGTCGATCGGCAAGTAGTCGTCATTGCATCGGAAACCACCCATGAAGAAGCCCCCTCTGGTTGCGGAGGAGGCTTTTTTCATGCGCCCACATAATCGGTACGTCCCGCAAAGAACACATGCTTGTGAGTGCCGAGGGACTGCACTTTGCCGCAGACTGCCTCAGGCTTTTGACCCATCGCTCGTACTAACCTATAGAACAGTAGGCCGTTCCGCGCAACCGATTGGCAGCAGTGCATAAGATTGGCAGCAGCGTGGAGCGCCATGAGAAACGCAAGAAGTTGTGGACACGTCTCATTTTATGAAATCGATTAGGACATGGACGGCGTAAATTCTCACCCTCACGAAATCGCGAACTTGGAAGAGATTGCGAGCAAAGCCTCCTTGCAGCGGGAGCGTGCGCGCGAATTCCTGGAGCGGCATCGCCAAGGGATTAGTGAAATCGAGCAGAGCATCTCGCAGCAATTGAAGCAGATCTCGCAAGGGCTCGTCGAGAGAGAAGGCCAACTCAACAGCCGCACCTCGGAAATTGAGGCTTCCACCGCGCAACTCGAAAACCAGTCGTCCGAACTGGCTGCTTCCATCGATGCGCTGCACGCCGAGAAAGAAGCGTTTGAGGTCGAGCTACGCCGCTTTGAAGAGCAAAAAGGGAATCAACAGGCATGGGACGCCCAGCGCAACGAACTGGTATCGGTACGCGATCGACTTCAGTCCGAGCTTCGCGCCGCCAACGAAGCCAAAGCTTCGCTGCAACAAGATATTCTCGATCAACAGGCCAAGCATAGCGAAGCACTTCAGAATCTTCAGGCCGCACAGCAGAACGGCCAGGCCGCCCAAGAGATTCAAAACCAGCTCAACGCCCGCGTCTCGGAACTCGAAAAGCAACTCGCTCAAATATCGCAGGAGCGTGACAGCGTCCGTAAGGAACTGGAAGACCTCCGTCAAGAGTCGCAGGCAGCCAGCGATAGCTTTTCGGAACTGGAAACTGAACTCACCAACGAGCAGAACCGTTCCGAGCAACTGCAGAACCAGCTCGACGCCGCGGTGACTCAGAAGTCGCAACTCGATCAGGATCTGAGTTCGATCCGCTCGCAAAATGCCGAGCTGGAAGGACGCCTGCAAGAAGAGAAGATGCGGGCCGACGAACTGGCGGGCAAGCTGCAACTTGCCCAGCAGCAGCGCGACGAAGCCAATGCCCGGCTCTCGGAAAGCGACTCGGAACAAGGGCAACAAATCGCCCAACTGCAAACGCAATTGCAGGACGCACAGTCGTCGGTCAATGGTCTGGAAACAGAGCGGCAAAACCTTGCTGAGCAGGTCAAGCAGCTCGAAGGACAAATCGAGACGCTCAACGCCGCCGCGACCGACAACAGCCAGCTGGAAGCGCAGCAGGCCGAATTCAAAGCATCACTGGATGCCAAAGAGCAGCAGTTGGCATCCCTGGAAGAGCAGCTCAAGTCGATCGAAGGGCAGCGCGATCAGGCTCGCAGCGAGCTGGAACAAGCACGCGGTGAACTCGATCAGGCACGCGGCCAACTTGAAAACTCAAACGAGTCGCACGAAGCCTTGTCCCAACTCGAACAAGAGCTGGAGCACCTCAAGCACGAGCGTGACGAGCTGGCGGAAAAGCTCGAAAAGCGACAGTCGGAGCATGGCCAGCTGAGCGATTCGCAAGAGCAACTGCGAGCCGAGAACCAGTCGCTGAAGAAGCAGATCGACGACGCCCAGGGAGAACTGGAAAGCCAGTTGGCCGCCTCGCAGGTTGCCTTGTCGCAAGCTCGTGCCGATCACGAACAAAGCCGCGAACAAGTCAGCAGCTTGCGGCGTCAGGTCGAGTCGCTTCAGGAAGAAACCGCCAAGCTTCGCGAAGCGAATGAAGCGCTCAAGACCGAAGGAGGTGGCGGTGCCGATGACGAGGCCTTCACGAAGCTTCGCCAGGAACGCGACTCGCTTTTGGAAAAGATCAGCGATCTCAAGCATCAGATCGAGTCTGGCGGACTGCCGGATGATGAACGCGTGCAGTCGCTGGAAAGTCGCCTGAAGCTAACCTTGGACGACTTGAAAGACCTTAAGAAAGAAAACGCGAAGCTCGCCAAGGATCTCGAGAACGCGAAGAAGTCAGGCGGAGCGGCCGTCGACGATTCGGGCAGCGATTGGGAAGCCACCAAGCGGCGGATGCTGGCTCAGTTGGAAGCCGACTACGGCGATGATGACGAAGACGAAGTCGCCGAGAAGCTTTCGATTCAAGAGGCCATCGACAAAGGTCATATGGCGGTTCAGGCCAAGCAGCGTGAAATCGAAGAACTTCGTGAGCAGCTCGAACAACTCGAATCGAGCAACAACGATGCAGGCGTCGCCCACGGGGCCAACGCGATCGCTCAGATGCTGGACCAGGACGAATTGATCGCTCAGGAACGCGAGAATCTGAAGACGCTACAAGAACAGTGGAAAGAAAAGCTGCGGAAGGCCGAAGTCGATATTTCAGTCGAACGAGCCAAGATCGCGCGCGACCGGGCCGAGCTGGAAGAAAAGATCTCACAGCTGGAGTCTGAAAAGGCCAAGCTGTCCAAGGCAGCTCCGGTAAAACCGGGCAATGAGAAACAGTCTAAGGGAAATTGGCTATCGCGATTAGGCCTGAAAGAAGGGGACACGTAACGAGCTCTCCAGCAGGCCGCCCCTCGCTTGGCGAACGCGGAAGCTCTTTCAAAATCAATATGCGCGAGACGCATCCTGTCCCCTCGCCCCCGTCCTCGGGGGAGAGGGTTAGGGTGAGGGGGCTTCTTTCGAGCAAGTAACACAAGGCCAACCTTACCGCTGGTTGTTATGGAAAGACGAGCCGTTCCTGCCTGCCAATGTACGGCGATAAATCCCTCACCCTAACCCTCTCCCTTCAAAGGAGAGGGGACAAGAGCGGCGAGAGATACCCGAAATGGGCTAGTAACCACGCTCTGAAATCGTAGGATGGTAAGCTTTCCGTTGTTTCTCTTGGGAAACGACTTCCGAGTGTTTTCACCTCGAGCGGTATGTCAAAGTTTACGCATCACATTTTTGTCTGTAACAAGTGCAAGCCCCCCAAGCATCTACGCGACGGGAAGCACGATTCCGCCAAGCTGCGGGCAGCCCTGAAGAAAGAGATCAAACGCCTGGGGCTGAAAGCTCAGGTACGTGCCAACGACTCGGGTTGTCTCGACCAATGCGATGACGGTCAGGTCGTGGTGATCTATCCCCAGGCCATTTGGTACGGCGGAGTGACCGAGGGAGACGCCGAACGAATCATTCATGAAACCATTCTCGCAGGAAAGGTTTTAGAAGATTTGCAGATTCCCAGCGAAAGACTGAGATGTGGCAAGGTGGCCAAGCAAACGGAAACCGAGTCCTCCGCACCCTCCCCTTCAAGCTAGAGGCGATCATTCATGCGAATCGTAATTCTGGGTGCGGGAACGGTCGGTACGTGGATTGCCGACTTGCTTTGTCGCAATAACCATAGCGTGACGGTCGTCGAATCGAACGTCGATACGGTGCGTATCATCAACGCGGAACTTGACATCCGCGCGATCCATGGTTCCGCATCGGAATCGGCCATCCTGTTTCAAGCCGGGATCATCGGCTGCGATCTGTGCCTGGCCGTGACCGGCGACGACGAAGTAAACATCGTGGCGGCCAGCATGGCCAAGGCCATGGGTGCCCGGCGATGCGTTGCTCGCGTTTACGGCCGCGTCTTTCGTGACCTCAGCACGTTCGACTACCAGCGGCACTTTCGAATCGATCGCTTTCTGAGTCTCGAGCATCTTTCGGCGGTCGTGTTCGTCCGCGCGGTTCGCTCGCCAGGCAGTGCCGTGCTCGAGAACTTCGCCCGCGGCGAATTGGAAGTGCAGGAAATCATTTGCGACGACCCGGCACCAGCCACCGGCAAGGCGCTCAAGGAAGTGAAGCTGCCCAAAGGGGTGCGCGTTGGAACGATTCAGCGGCAAGGCAAGACGTGGATCGCCGGTGCAGGCAACTCGATTGAAATAGGTGACCATATCACGCTGATCGGAACACGCGAGGAAATCGACTCGGTCAAGTCAAAGTTCCAGGTCAAAGCGGCGCCCGTTCGATCGGTGGTGATCGCCGGTGGGGGCGAAACGGGCCTGGCCTTGGCTCGCATGCTGGAAGGCCAGCGGTACCATGTCACCCTCATGGAAGAGAACATGGAACGCTGCGAGTTTCTTTCCCGCTTGCTTGAATACACGACGGTGGTTCACGCCGATGCCACGCGTCGCGCGATCTTGGAGGAAGAACGCGTCGGAAATATGGACGTCTTTGTGGCGTGTACCGGCGATGACGAAAACAATATCATGGCCTGTGTCGAGGCACGTGAAATCGGTGCCAAGGAATGCATGGCCATCGTCCAGCGGCCTGACTACGCCAACGTGGTCGAGAAGTTAGGCATCAACCTGGCCGTGAGTCCGCGAAACGTGGTCGCTCGGCAAGTGCTGGGTTTGCTCAACAGCGGGCCGATCATTTCCAAGAAGAACTTGCCTGGGGGCGGCATCGCGATCGTCGAGTTCGAAGTCATGCCGGGCGTCGTGGCGACCGAGCACGTGATTGCGAACCTCAAACTGCCGCCGCACTGTTTGATCGCGGCGATCATGAGTTCCGACTACGTGCGTGTCGCCTCGGCGGACGATCGTTTGACCCCTGGCGATACGGTGGTCGTGCTCGTGGAAGAGTCGACGCTCGATGCGGTCGTCAAGTTGTTCGAAGAATAAACGTCGAGAATAGTCTTTCCCGTCAACGTATTAGCCCTGGCATCACCTTACTAGCAGCAACATGAATTACCGCCTGGTGTGCCGACTTCTGTCGATCGTCTGCCTGATCATTGGGGTGACGATGGTCTTCAGCCTGCCGTGGGCCTGGCCTGCGATTGGACATCGTACGGACGAGAACTTCCAGCAGTTTGAAACGCACGGGTTTCTGGGGCTCGTCTATTCGATATTGCTCAGCATCATCTGCTGGGCCGTGCTCTGGCGCATCGGACGCAAGTCGAAGGGGGAACTCTACCGCCGCGAAGCGATGGCGGTCGTGGGGCTCAGTTGGTTGATTGCTACCATTTTGGGCGCGATGCCGTACATCTTGTCCGGCTCGTGCAACAAGCTCTCGGTGCGGCTGTTCAACTCTCACGAGCATGCTCCGCAGGTTTTTCACGACGTGGTATCCCCTCTTTCCGAAGACCAGTACGCCCTCGTGCAATCGCTAGTCGCCGCGGGAGCCCGGGGACTTTCGAAACAGAAACTGGCCGAGCAGTACGACGCGAAAGTCAAATTGCTGACCAAGGGAGAAGCCCCGACGCGTCCCTTCGACCAGGTGTTTGACGAACTGCGCGAACTACCGCATTGGCGTGGTGCGCTGATCGAACCGGACGAGGACGAAGACGCGCCGATGGATCGCCGCGACCACTATCGAATCCGCCCCGTTTCGATGAACATCGCCGACGCCATCTTCGAGTCGCAGTCAGGCTTCAGCACGACCGGAGCGACGGTGATTGCCGACCTGGAAGACCCGGTCAGCATTCCGCATTGCATTTTGTTCTGGCGAAGCAGTACGCACTTTCTCGGCGGCTTGGGGATCATCGTGCTCTTCGTGGTGATCCTTGGTCAAGGCTCGGCCGGTAAGGCGCTGATGCGAAACGAGATGCCTGGCCCCAGCAAGGAAGGGTCGCACTCGCGGATGCAGCATACGGCATGGATGTTTGCGGGGCTGTATTGCGGATTGAACCTCGTGTTGACCTTGTTGTTGTGGCTGTTGGGGATGAACTTCTTCGACGCGGTGTGCCATGCGTTCGGAACGCTTGCCACCGGCGGCTTCAGCACCTACAACGCCAGCCTCGGACATTTCGTGCAGGCCGATCCGGTGAGCGGGGCGTGGATCGAATACGTGGTGATCGTCTTTATGGTGTTGGCGGGGACCAACTTCACGCTGCTCTATTTCATGATGATCGGTCAGGCGTTTCGCTTGATCGAGGACATCGAGTGGCGGTACTACATGGGAATCATCGTCGGCGTCACGATTGCCGTGATGACCTTCGGCATGTTTTACGATGACTTCATCGTCGATCCCGAGACCTCGCTTCTCAACGAGTTCCTCTATGCCCTGCGTTACGGATTGTTTCAGGTGGTCTCGATCATCACGACGACCGGTTATGGGACGCATGACTTCGATCAATGGAATAGCTTCGGTCGCGGCGTGCTCTTTTTGTTGATGTTCGTCGGTGGCTGTGCCGGTAGTACCGGCGGCGGTTTGAAAGTGATTCGCCATATCTTGTTCCACAAGATTCTCTTTCTACAACTCGAGAAGTCGTACCATCCAACCGTCGTGCGTCCGCTGCGGCTGGGCGGCAAACCGGTGGACGACCCGGAACTGCAAAACAACATTTTGATTTACTTCTCGCTGATCCTGGTGCTATTTGTGTTTGGTTGGTTATCGGTGGTGACCTTGGAACCCGATTCGACCTGGGGTGCTTCGGAAGAGCACATCGAACACAAGCTGATTGACAGCGCGACGGCCGTCGCGGCGACGCTCAATAATGTCGGCCCGGGGCTTGGGATCATTGGGGCCACGCAGAACTACGCTAATTTCACCTGGTGGACGAAGCTGCTGTTTACCGCGTTGATGATGATCGGGCGGTTGGAAATCTTTGCGGTTCTGGTGCTGTTTATGCCCAGGTTTTGGCGTTCGCGATAAAAATTGGCTGCCAAAATTGGGCATCTCGGCCAATGACTTGCAAGCGTCCCAAGCTAGAATTTAAATAGTGTCTTGCCCGTAGCGCGCTTCTCTCGAGGATTCCCCCAATGCGACTTGCCCTCTTTTTGTTGTTCGTGGCCATAGGTCTTTGCCCGACCGATGCCTTCGCCCAGCGTCGTCCCATGCAGAAGCCCAAGGAAGAGCCGCTCGAGCTTCCCTCGGATCCGCGCCTGGTGGAAATCCATCGCGAGTTCGTCACCAAGGCCGAGAAGCTTGGTGATGAGTATGCTCGCAAGAAAGATTGGGAAAAGGCACGCATCGTTTTTGGCGAAGTTCTGAAGCTGGTACCCAATTACAAACCAGCTGTGGAAAAGCTGAAAGTGATCAACGGCGAACTCTCGCACGCCAACAAAAAGCTCGTCGTCGTCGAAGCGAAAGATGGCTGGCAAGACACCGGCATCGACGTCACCGAAGGCAGCCCGATCGCTTTTCGCGCCGAGGGCATGTGGTTGTTGGTTCACGAAAGTGACGCCAATGGATTGGAGATACCCCGAGAAATCCGAGATTACAAGCTCGGATCGCTGATCGGGGTTGTTGCCAAATCGGCCACGCCTGATAAAGATACGGTCCCTTTCACCATTGGTACCCAAAAGCAAATGAACGTTCCTTACTCGGGGCGTCTGCTGCTTAAGATGCACGACGTGAACAACGAAGACAATCGCGGTCAAATGCGCGTCGAGATCACAGGCAACTTCTAGTCTGCAAAAAGGACCTCCCTTGACGGATGATATCGCGCCAATGCCGACCTTGGCAGCCAGGATCGGTTTGTGGCTGGGGCCAGCATTTGCGCTCACTCTGTGGTTGTCGCCGGGCATGGGCTATTACCTCGATCCTCAGCAGCCGCAATTGAATGCGATCGCTGGGGCATTCATCTGGATGGGTGTCTGGTGGTTAACCGAAGCCGCCCCGCTGGCCGCGACGTCGCTCTTGCCGCTGGTGCTGTTTCCCCTCTTGGGGATTCAGTCGGTCAAAGACGTGGCGGCGAGCTACGGAGATCAAAACGTGTTCCTGTTTCTCGGCGGCTTTCTGGTAGCGCTGGCGATCGAACGTTCGGGGCTTCATCGCCGCGTGGCCCTTTCCATTGTTTACGTGATGGGGGACAACCCGGCGAAGCTATTGCTGGGGTTCATGGTGGCGACCGGGCTCATGTCGATGTGGATCTCGAACACAGCCACCACGCTGCTCATGCTGCCGATCGCGGGAAGTATTCTGGCGGTGGCGGATATGCGCCTGACCGATCCGGCGGCCCGGCGGAATCTGGGGATCGGGTTGATGCTGGGCATTGCCTATGCCGCAAGTATTGGCGGCGTGGCAACGCTGGTCGGCACGCCGCCGAACATCGCGTTCTCTTCCTTTTACGCCCAAAACTATCCTGACTTGCCGCAGGTTTCGTTCCTGTCCTGGATGCTGATGGCCCTCCCCTTCTCGCTGGTATTCATGCTGATCACCTGGGGCGTTCTGGCTTACATGCTGTTTCCGGTGCAAAGCTCCGACTCACTGGGCGGAAGAGGAGTGATCGCGGATGAACTGCGCAAGCTCGGCCCCATTCACGCGGCCGAGTGGCGATCCGGCATCATCTTCTTCGCGACGGCTTTGCTGTGGATCTTGCGAGAGCCGGTCGAAGGGTGGGGCTGGGGTGTTTTTTTCGTCGACGAAAGTGGAGACACGTTCGTCAGCGACGCCACCACGGCCATGGCAATGGCGATCCTCTGCTTCGTTATTCCTCGCGGAGGCAAAGAACAAGGTCCCCTGCTCGACTGGGGAACGACGGTCAAAGTGCCGTGGGGCGTGCTGCTGCTTTTCGGCGGCGGCATTGCCCTGGCCCAGGCCGTGAATGCCTCGAAGTTCGATCTCTACCTCGGCTCGCACATGGCTAACGTGATGAGTCAGATGTCGGAGTCGGCGATGGTGATCGTCACCGCAACCGGAATGGTATGGCTGACTGAGTTCACCTCGAATCTAGCCAGCGTTCAGACGTTCAACCCAGTGCTCGGGAGTGCCTCGGAGGAACTGGGCGTTCCACCGCTGCTCTTGTTGGTTCCGGCAACCCTGGCGGCCAGCTGCGCGTTCATGATGCCGGTTGCCACGCCCCCCAACGCGATCGTTTACGGTTCCGGTCGAGTGCCGATCACCAGCATGATCAAGGCCGGGATCGTGCTGAACATCCTCTCGATCATCCTCGTCTCGATCACCGTCCTGGTGCTCGGTCGGATGCTCATCTGATTGCGTGCCAGGAAGGAAGACCGACTGGTGGTCCTCCTTACGTTGATTTCCGCTGGCTGAGTGTTAGCGCGAGCCGAAAGGAAACGAACTCACCAGCGGCGGCAGATAGCTCGACATGTAGTACGCCTTGGGAGCGGACATCTCCAGCATCTTATCGAAGCTCAGGGCCTGGTTCTGGGCGAGACCCAGGTCGAACAGGGCGACCGGTTCTTCATAGGTGACCACGCGAGTCTTCTTCGAGTCGATGTCGGCCAGTTCGGCGGCACGGTCGATCGCTTCTTCGATGAAACCGATCTTGTCGACCAGCCCGTTGGCCAGGGCCTGGTTGGCGGTAAAGATTTCGCCGGTCGCCAGGACGTCGAGTTTTTCAGGATCCTTCTCAAACGCCGGGCGACCTTCCTTGACGATGTCTTTGAAACGCGTGAACGCCTGGTTCACGTATTCCTGCAGGATCTCCCGATGTTCTTCCGGCATCTCGCGGGTCATCGTCAGCATCTGCTTACGAGGGTGGCTCATGATCGAGTCGTCCTCGATGTGGTACTCTTCCATCAAGCCGGAAACGTTGTAGTGAGGAATGATCACGCCGATCGAACCGGTGGTGGTGGTCGGTTCGGCGTAGATCGAGTCTTCTTCGTCTTCGACCGCCATCGCCACGTAGTAGCCGCCTGAGGTCGCCATCGCGCCCATGCTGACGACCAGCGGAATGTCGCGTTCTTCTTTGAGCTTCTTCAGGTGATGCAGGATATAGTCGGAACCGGTCACCGTGCCGCCGGGCGAGTCGACGCGAACGACGACCGCTTTCACGTCTTTGTCTTCCCGCACCAGGTCGATCTGTTTGCGGACGTAGCTTTGGCCTTCCATGATGACGCCGGTGACGTTGATCACGGCGATCTTGTCGCTGGCGGTCTTGCTGCCTGCGAAGTACTTTTCCGATACCCCTTCGGTCGTGTTGTAGTAGCTGGCCGAACTGATCATCATCCCGAGAATGATCGGCACGCAGAAGAACAGTCCCAGCCAGCCAATCGCTGCCAGAATCCGCCATAAGATGCTGCCGGAGTGGTTGTTCTGGATGATGATCGGTTGAGGTTGGTTGGGAATCGGTTGGACCATGTCCGAGGAATCTTGATTAGCCATATTTCGCAGGTCCTGCCTTGCTGAATGAGGAATCGATCTTCGAAGGCCTGCGCCAAAGGGGGACGACAGGCACTGATATTCTACGTTCCGCTGAAACTGGGGCAATTTGAGGGGGCAAATCTCCCGGCAAATGAGGCAAATTGGGGGCAGGTTGGGAGTCTGGTGTTGTCAAATTGCCCCTAATCCCGGTAAGCTACGCCGGATTGTAGCAGATCTGCGTTTATCCCTACCTGAACATCCCCAGGCAAGTGAAGGAGTCGAGCCGTGTTCGTTTCCGCGTCGACCGAGTGTTTTCCCGAGTTACCCCTGCGTGATTGCATGGAAAAGCTGGTCGATTTAGAGTTCAGCGCCGTCGATATGACGCTGGATGAAAACAGCGAACATCTGCGCCCCTCCGATGTGCTTAACAATCTGCAGCGCGCGATCGACATCTGTCACGACACTCAGCGGCTGGTGATTTCGAACTTTCGCTTGCTATCCACCGCCCAAGGCAACGATCGCTACACCGAGTACGAGGCGATCTGCAAGTTGGCCAAAGCGGTCAAAGTCGCTTCGATCACCGTCCCCAGCGGCGAGTTCGGTACCCCCTTCAACGAAGAAGTCGAGCACCTCCGCGAATTGGTCGCGATTTCCGCCACCGAAGGGATCGTCACCAGCATGCACACGCACGTGGGTTGTCTCTCGCAGGACTGCGATACGATTCAAGTGCTGTGCGACAATGTGAAAGGCCTTGGCATCACGCTCGATCCGAGTCACTTCATCTGCCGCGAAGACGGAGCCAAGAGCTACGACAAAGTTCTCAAGTACGTCCGCCACGTCTACCTGCGCGATACCAGCAAAGATGCCATGCACGTCCGCGTCGGCCAAGGCGAAGTAGAATACGGCCGCCTGATTCAACAGCTGGAACAAATCGGCTACAAACGAGCCCTCACGGTCCACATGCCCCCGCTCCCGGACACCGATCAAATGGCCGAAATGCGAAAAATCCGCCTTTTGTTGGAAAGCTTGCTGTAAGCACGAATCACGGCAGCATCTCTTACCCCAAAGCGGCAATCGAAGAAACCAGTTCAAACCAGCGCATACATTCATGTCCCCTCTCCCCCGAGGGGAGAGGGTCAGGGTGAGGGGTTATCCCCGCCGGTATGAAAGCGCATGCGCGGCCTATGTTCGCGATAGGCTCGGAACTCTTGACTGGCGGTCTTAGGTAAAGGTCGTTCAACAAACCCTCACCCTAGCCCTCTCCCTGCGAGGGAGAGGGGACTGGAATCACGGCGGCCCGCGTTCGTTAGCCGTTTCGACTTGCTGTGTTTCCATCTCAGACGCCATGTCCGCGTGGACACGCTTTTCGATCGCACGAAGCACGCGTTTGCGTCGTGTGGGCGTGATGATCTTCTTGGCTTCGGCTCGGGAGATTACTTGGGGCGGCGTTTCGCTTGCGGTTGCTCTTCGCTCGAAGCCTCTTTCACCGGTGCGTTGAGTTCTTCTTCTAACGCGTCGATCTCGGCCTGCTTCGCGGTGATCTCCTCGATCAACTGCAGGTTGAGCTTTTTCATCCGGTAGAACATCCACGCGTACAATCGTGCGGCTTCGTACGTGAGCGGCTCGCGCAGCGGCTGCCGCAGTCGGTACCGTTTTCGTTCCTCGTAACGCGTCACTGCGTCGCGTTCGCGGGGCACGCGGTATTCGCCTGAGTCACTCCGCGAACGTTTGGGCGTTAAGCCATTGGGCACCAGGGGAGGATCGATTTCGGGGAACTCGTACGCGTTGATTTCCGGATCGATTTCGACCACGATGCTGTCGGCCCGGTAGTGCGGTCGATCGGGGTCGAACGCTTCGACAGGCGGGTCCTTGCTAGGAACGTCCTTCGCCATCGCAGCCTGAAACGCGGCTTCCTCCTGGGCCTCTTGCCGGCGGATGATTTCGTTGAGCGTGGCCGATTGCGGCCGCGGCGTTCGCTTCGGAGGAGCCATCTTCGGCGGCCAGAATTTCTTGGGCTGCGACTCGTTGGCCGGCTCTTCCTGCAAGATCATCAACACCTCTCCGCAGCAAGGGCAGAGCAGTCGATTCCCCTCGCGCACGGCAACCTGCGGAGCGTGCGCTGATGCGTTCGCTCCGTGTGTTTCAGGTTGTGGTGCGTGTTGATGGGACAAGACGTTTGAGTGTGTTGAAGGTGTTGGGATTCAAAAATAAAGCTATGGACGTGAATCCCTCCGAGCCCCAACGGGGCGGCAGATAATAGCCAGGGGCGTGAGCCCCTGGTCCTGGATGCACGACGAATGGTGAGCCCCAACGGGGCGACAGAATCATGAATGACACATAGGTTCTGTCGCCCTTTCAGGGCTTGTTTTTTTCTGGTCACCTACCAGGGGCTGACGCCCCTGGCTATTCTCTGTCGCCCCGTTGGGGCTGAAACGGCAGGCCCACGCGAACGCGGGCTTGGCACCCGGGAAGCGTGATTGCTTCGTCGGGTGTACGTGCAATTTAGAGGACTAGCGCTTCAGTGAGATAGTGCGCGCGGGAAAAATTTTTTTGACCACGGATGACGCGGATGGGAATGAATCGAGGCCAAGTACCAACTTCGCACTGCCGGGGGCGGCAGTGGCACCCGTTCTCAAGCGTTCCGATCCGTGTTCATCCGTGCCATCCGTGGTTGGTCTTCTCTTTTTGCATTCGAGAAGTTGGTACCCGGTTTGCCCTTCACCCTGGCCTTTTCCCGGAGGGGCCAGGGGAGTGGAATTTAAATAGCGGCGTCGATGGCGGTTAGGGCTTCGCCGCAGCTTCCGGGGATTAGCATATCGGCGATCGTGTCGAGGCCCGTTTCGTCGCGGTTGATGATGACCAGTTTCGCGCCGTTGCGTTTGCCTGCTTCAGGCAGGCCTGCGGCTGGGTAGACGACCAGGGACGAGCCCACCGTGATGACCAGGTCGGCTTCCTGGCACCACCGGAGCGCGCGATTGAGCGTCAACTCTGGCAGGACCTGGCCGAACGAGACCGTCGCGTGTTTCAAGCGGCCATCGCCACACTCCGGGCACAAGGGCACTTCGTTCGTTTCACGAAACTGCGTGACGAAAGGATCGACCGGTGATCGCCAGTCGCAGTCCAGGCAGGTCACTTCCCGCGCGGTGCCGTGCAGTTCAAGCACATTCTGGCTGCCAGCGATTTGATGCAGGCCGTCGATGTTCTGCGTGATCACGCCGCGGATTCTCCCCTGCTCTTCCCACTTGGCGATCGTTTGATGGCCGATGTTCGGATCGGCGGCTGCGAACGCGACGTGCGCTTCGATCTTCTGCGTCCAGTATTCGTGACGTGCCTGGGCCGATCGGCAGAACTCGTCGAAGTAGACGGTGCGGTACTTCGACCAGACGCCCCCAGGGGAACGAAAGTCAGGGATGCCACTCTCGGTGCTGATTCCGGCGCCGGTGAACACGACGGCAGATTTCGCGCGGCGAAGCCAGTTGGCGGTCAGCTCGATATCGGAAGACATGCGTGTTTCCCCAAAAAAGTGGATTCAATTGGCTCATCGTACCGTCGATCGGTGGGGGAAGTCTTGTAATTGCCATAGAGTTATGGCATCTTCAACGAAATCTTTCTTGAAGAAAAGAAAGCTTTTCGTACGACTCCCCTGCCCTGCCCCAGCTAGTCGAGATCCCCGGAATGATTCCGCTAGATATCTCTCTTTTCGCTCAATCCACCATCACGCCTGATCAGTATTCGCTGCTTTGCTTGTTCGTCGGCATGGCAACCGTGCTTGGCCTGATCATTTTTATGCGGGCCAATGCTTTTTTGGCCCTGATCACCGCGGCCATGGTTGTCAGCTTGATGGCCGGTGGTGCGATCCAGGATAAGTTCTCGCGAGTTGCTTCGGCATTCGGCGGAACGGCTGGTGGCGTGGGCATTGTGATTGCCTTGGCGGCGATCATCGGCAAGTGCATGTTGGATAGTGGCGCCGCGGACCGCGTGGTTCGGGCATTTATGTCGGTCTTTGGTGAGAAACGTTCGCCGATCGCATTGATGGGAAGTGGTTTCGTGCTGGCCGTGCCGGTGTTTTTCGATACGGTCTTCTACTTGCTCGTGCCGCTGGGGCGGTCGATGTTTCGCAAGACGCAGAAGAACTACTTGCTGTATGTGATGGCCATTGCAACGGGCGGTTGTATCACGCATACGCTCGTGCCGCCGACGCCTGGCCCGCTGGTCGTGGCCGATCAGTTGAATGTCGATAAGGGGCTGATGATCTTGATCGGGGCGATGATCGCTTTTCCGGCTGCGTGCGCGGGGCTGTGGTTTTCGTCTTTCATGAACCGCTTGATGCCGCTGCCGATGCGTCCTTTGGGGAGCGAGCCAGAACCGGAAGCGATTCCCGACGACAAGCTGCCTTCGCTGTGGATTTCGCTGGCCCCGGTTTTGTTGCCGGTGATTTTGATCTCGACCAATACAGTGCTCACCACGATGGCCGACGCGGAACGTGCCGCTCAGCTTCGCGAAGGGGATATTGCCGACTGGAGCGCGTTTCGTAGCCGTATTCAAAACGACGAAGCGGCCGACGCCGAGACCAACTTCGGCAAGCATGTCCTCGCTACCATTCGCGGCGACGGAAGTGATGCCGAACGTGCACGCATTGTCGAGTTGCTTCTGCAAACGGGCGACCTGAATGGTGAAGAACAAAACGAACTTCGCGCAGGTTTGAATCGCTACTTGCTACTGGACAAAAGTTTTCCCAAGAACCGGGATGCGTTTCTGGGGATGAAGCTTTCCAGCACGGCCATGTCACTGGCAGGTGCGAACCCGGCCCGCATGGCGCCGGTGACCGCCGAGCGGATGAACCGCGAAGTGCTGCAGTCGGCCTACGACTCGGACGTGCTGAAGCCGTACGCGTGGGAGACCCGGACGCGAGAAGCGGCCAACGTGACGTCGATGTTGGGGGATCCGAACTTCGCCTTGTTGATCTCGGCCGTCATTGCCATGTGGACGTTGGCCGTACAGCGGTCGTTGTCGCTGAAAGAGTTGGCCACGTCGGTCGAGGTCTCGCTGATGAGTGGCGGTTTGATCATCTTGATCACGGCGGCGGGTGGGGCGTTCGGTGCGATGCTGACGGTCGCGAACGTGGGGGACGCGATTCAGAACATGTTCCCGGTCGGGTCGGACGCCGCTTCGGCCAAGCTGATGATTCTGTTTCTCGGCTTTGGGATTGCTTCGGTCCTGAAGATCGCTCAAGGCTCGAGCACCGTCGCGATGATCACCTCGAGCGGGATGCTGGTGAGCCTGGCCAATCCCGAGGTGCTCGGTTTTCACCCGGTCTACCTGGCGGCCAGCATCGGGGCTGGGTCGCTGTTTGGTTCGTGGATGAACGACAGCGGGTTCTGGATCTTCGCCAAGATGAGCGGTTTAACCGAGGTCGAAGCGCTCAAGACATGGACGCCGCTATTGATGGTGCTGGGAGCCACCAGCTTTGCCATGGCGGTGCTAATGGCCATCGTTCTGCCGCTGGCATAGTTTGCCGAGACGGTTTGATTCCGCCATCAATGCTGGCATTTCAGGCCATTTTCAGGCGTTTTTTGCCCGGAAACGAACCTTTTGAGGGCCTCCTGCATACAATACAGTGCGATAGGAAGCCCATTTGCAGGATCGGTTCAGGAAGTACCGCAGCGCCAGGAAGCGCGATCGACGCAAAACTCGAAATTAGGCTCAACCCGATCGACCGGAACCCGGGAGTCAGGCTGTAGCGTTTCTAGGGAAAATATCCCGCCAAAAAGAGTCGTCGATTTTTTGACCAGGGCATTTTCGTGATCTATAGTGGACTGGGTCGAAATGATGGCCCGTCCTTCACGAGATTTACTCCCCCCCAGTTGCCGGTACTTCGACCCGCTATCAGCCCTTGCCAAGTTCTTCTTGGGGCTGATTCATATCGCGTCGTCGCTGGTGACGTTGGACACTGGACGCTGCGACGGATCATGCACACAGTACATAAATCAACCAAGTTGGCGATTGCTCTCCTGATCGCCCTGCTCTCTTTGGTTCCGGCGACTGTCTACGGTCAGATCCGGATTCCCGACGAAGCTCGCATTGACGAGACCGCCGTTCGCGAAGTCATCGCCAATGGCGAACAGCTCGAACGCCAAGGCCGTTGGGGTGAAGCGTTGACCTTCTACGAAGATGCCCTGCGCCTGCACGGCTTTGATTCCAGCGTGCAGCGAAAAGCGAACCTCGCACGACTGCACTACGACGTTGGCCGCCGTTACACCGATCAAAGCTTTGTTCGCTCGATCGATACGATGTCGCGCGACGACGCGCTGCGACTGTATGACGAGGTGCTGCGTAAGGTTCAGGCCAGCTACGTCGACTCGCCCCGCTGGAGCGACGTCAGCCGCGAAGGCGTGAAGCAACTGGACGTGGCTCTGAAAGAAGAGGTCTTCCATAAGAAGAACCTGAAGGACGCCGATCGCAATCGCATCGAACAAGTTCGCCGCCTGTTGAACGAGAACGTCAACTGGCAGAACGTCAGTTCGCCGCAGCAAGCGGTCGAAACGGCCAACTACGCCGCCGAACTGATGTGGCAAAACCTGGGCGTGAAGCCGACCGCCACGATCCTCGAATTCGCCTGCGGAACGGCTGCTTCGCTCGATCCTTATACCAGCTTCCTTACCCAAGATCAGCTGACCGAAGTCTACTCGCAGATCGAAGGGAACTTCGTCGGTCTGGGCGTCGAACTGAAGGCCGACTCAGGCAATCTGTTGATCGTGCATGCCATCGACGGCAGTCCAGCCCACCAGGCAGGCATCCGCTCGGGCGATCGCATCATTGCCGTCGACGGTCACCTGACCGAAGTGATTTCGACCGACAAAGCCGCTGACATGCTCAAAGGCCCGATCGGTTCAAGCGTCCGCGTCACCGTGGTCAGCCCGAACCAGCCAGCCCGCGACATGATGGTGCGTCGCGATCGCGTCGAAGTGCCGAGCGTCGACAACGTTCACATCATCGATGACGAGTCGAAGATCGGCTACCTGAAGATCACCAGCTTTCAGAAGAACACCCCGGCCGATCTGAGCCAGGCCATGTGGAAACTGCATCGCGATGGGATGCGGGCCCTGGTAATCGACCTTCGCGGGAACCCAGGCGGTTTGCTGACGGCGGCTGTCGACATGGTCGACTTGTTCGTCGAGCAAGGGACCATCGTCTCGACCCGCGGCCGCAACGCTCGCGAAGACTTCGACTATACCGCTCACATGCCAGGTACCTGGCGAGTCCCGCTGGTCGTGCTGATCGACTCGAACTCGGCCAGTGCCAGTGAAATCTTCGCCGGTGCGATTCGTGATCATCGTCGCGGAACGGTCGTCGGACAGCGTAGCTACGGCAAAGGCTCGGTGCAGGGGATCTTCCCGCTGGCAACCGCCGGAACGGGGCTTCGCCTGACCACCGCCAAGTTCTTCTCCCCCAGCGGACGAGCGATCAGCCGAAACGGGGTGGTGCCGGACGTGAACGTTCGCGTCGCTGGCAAGCCGGATCTTTCCGAAGTGAAAGCCGCCGTCGAACAGGCTACTTCGCAGGCCGATCCGGTAATGGATGCTGGCCTGGTCGCTGCCAAACAACTGCTGGGCGTGCCTGGTCTGTCGACCCGCACGCAAGATCAGCGATAACGCGATTGGTCTCTTTTTACTGCCACACGTGGGATGCAGTGTTTGCTTGGCAACACGGTGTCTGGTTGGCGACGCCTGGGCTGGCCGCTACGATTAATTGGGTTGGGTAAGCCGCGCAAATAGCGGCTCGGCACTCTGCTCGTATGACTCGTGGCGAAGGCCTCGTATCTTGTTGTTCCAAAAGCTGGGGAAGTTCGTTGTCCGCTATCCCATTGCCATCCTTTGCTTTTGGACGGTATTGGCGCTTGCGGCGGCGGTTTTGCCGCCGCATTGGAACGATGTGACGCTCGATGGCGACTTGGCGTTCTTGCCTGCCGGTCTGCCGAGCGTCGAAGCCGAACGCCTCTTCCGCGAAGCCTTTCCACAGCGTCAGGCGAAAAGCCAGTTGGTGTTTGCCATCAGCCGGAAAGACGAGCCCCTGACCGAGGATGATCTGCGTTTCGCGGACAAGATGGCCTCGCCGCTGCAAAACGTCCAAGGGGTGATGCTGTACCAGGCGGCGATCGCTGCGGAGGCTTCCCAGAGCAAACCACCCGAAGACGAATTGCCGACACCGGTGCAGCAGGTGATGGCCGCGTGGGAAGAGTCGGCGCTGCTCGACTCGAAGAACTGGCAACCGCTGTGGAACATGGCCTTCGCCAGTCAGCAGTATGGGGATGACGATGCTGGAAAACAGTATCGCGAGCAGGCAATTGCGTTGCGTCCGGAGCTGAAACAGGAAACGCTCGAACTCGTTCCGGTCGATCCAATCAACTGGAATCAGTTCGACGTTCTTACGCGGCACACACTGGTTCGCGGCGACATGCTGACCAGCAAGAACGGACATGCCGTGCTGATCGTGGTCGAGTCGCGCAACGAATTCATGGCCACCGACAATATCCGCGTACTGCAGGAAGCGACCCAGTACGTCGAAACTTGGCGCACCCGGGCTCAGGAAGCGGGGCTCACACATTTAGATATTGGTGTAACCGGTAACGCGGCGATTGGTGGCGAAATGCTGATGGCGGCCAAAGAGAGCATCGCCAATACCGAGCTTTACACGATTTTGCTGGTGATCATCATCCTGCTGCTGATTTACCGCACGCCGATGCTTCTGACGGTACCGCTGCTTTCGATTGCGGTGTCGTTCATCATTTCGTCGTGGCTGGTCGCGCTGCTCACGCAGGTACACTTGCTTCCAGGGATGGATTGGTTCGACTTCAAGGTATTTAAGACGTCACGAATCTTTATCGTGGTGATCTTGTTCGGGGCAGGGACCGACTTCTGTTTGTTTTTGATAGGTCGCTACCGAGAGGAACTGGCCCGCTGCCGCGATCATGACTGGGCGATCGCTAGGGCCTTGGCCGGGGTAGGGGAGGCCTTGACGGCCAGCGCGATGACGACGGTGGTCGGGCTGGGGATGATGTTCTTCGCCGATTTCGAGAAGTACCGCAACAGCGGCCCGGCGATCGGGCTTTGTCTGCTCATCACCCTATTGACCTGCCTGACGCTGGCCCCGGCGATCATGCGTTTTATGGGGCAGACCATGTTTTGGCCGTGGGGAGATACGCGGCAGTTCGTCGAGAAAAGCCGACCCGTGTCGGCGGGTTGGTGGGAACGCATTTCGCAGTTGGTATGTTCGCGGCCAGGTCTCACATTGACGGTCGTGGTGCTGCTACTTGGGATCGTCGGTTTTCCGAGTCTGTACAAACGAATCACCACCGGCCGGGCGGTTGAGGTTTCGTACGACTTGTTCGGCGATCTCGATGACGACCGCATGGCGAAGCAGACGGCGCTACGTATTCGGAATTATTTTCCACTCGGGGAAAGCGGGCCGCTGACGATCCTGGCGGTGAACCCGGCTGGCCAATTCATGGAAACCCAAGGGCAGGCCATCACCAACCAGCTTGCTGTGACGATTTTCAACACCGACGACGACGTTGAACGCGTTTTTACCAGCGAGCAGCCGCTGGGGGATCGCCCGGTTTTCACGTTTTCGTCGCGCGGGCGGCAAATCTTGATGCTCAAAAATCATAGCCGGACGAAAGAGTTCTTCCTGGCTCAGGAGCCAAAGTGGAGTGGGCAGATCGCTTTGTTCCGTGTGCTGACCGATCGCAATCCGTTTTCCAACGAAGCGATCGCGCTGATGGACCACATCGAGACCAACTTGCAGGAAGAGATTGCCACGTTGCCGCCTCCCTGGAACGAAACGAAGATCTACATCCAAGGAACGACGCCATCGATTCGCGACCTGATGAAGGTCACCACGCAGGATCAAAAGCGGATCGAGTTGGGGGTGATCGTGGCGGTGTTTCTCGTGCTGCTGGTGATCCTGCGGCGGCCGATGGTGTGCGCGTACATGATCCTCTCGGTGCTGTTCAGTTACTACGTCACGCTGGGCATCACCGAACTGTTTTTCCGCACCGTCTATGCCGATTCGTACCAGGCATTGGACTGGAAGGTGCCGTTGTTCTTGTTCGTCATTCTGGCGGCGATCGGTCAGGACTATAACGTCTACCTGGCGACGCGGGTGTTTGAAGAGCAGCGGCGACTGGGGCTGCGCGATGGGCTATTGCGCGGGATGACGACCACTGGCGGAATTATTACCAGTTGCGGTCTGGTGATGGCCGGGACTTTCGCGTCGATGTGCATGGGAACGCTGCTCGGGGTGATTGAAATTGGATTTGCCCTGACCGTCGGCGTTTTGCTCGATACGTTCGTCGTCCGCACGATCATGCTGCCATGTTTTCTCGCGTTGATGAATCGCTTTTCAGACGATGAAGTTCTCACGCAAGCCGGGAAGCCACCGGAATAAAATCTTTCGGTCTCATTGAATCGCGGCAATGAAAGCGCCATATTGTTGATTCATGCAGGAATCGTGACGCCACTTAGCTCTTGCGTGCTGGGTGGTGTCTCGGTTCCCGATCTTGCCTGCCCCACGTCACCACCAAGTTGAAAGGGAGCCCCAATATGACGCCGAAAGAAGTCTTAGCCCTGTGCCGTGAAAACGATGTGAAAGCGGTCGATTTCCGCTTCATGGATTTCCCCGGTCTGTGGCAGCATTTCACCATTCCGGTCAGCCACTTAAGCGAAGATACCTTCGAAGATGGCCTCGGCTTTGACGGCTCCAGCATCCGCGGCTGGCAGGCGATCAACGAGAGCGACATGCTCGTGGTGCCGCAGCCTGATACGGCCTTTGTCGATCCATTTACGCAGTTGCCCACGCTCGTTCTGATCTGCAATATTCAAGATCCGATCACGCGTGAAGATTACTCACGCGATCCGCGCAACGTTTGTCGCAAAGCGGCTAACTACTTGAAGAGCACCGGCATCGCCGATACCTGTTTCATCGGTCCGGAAGCGGAGTTCTTCGTGTTCGACGACGTCCGCTTCGACCAACGCCCGCAGCACGGTTTCTATTACATCGACAGCGTGGAAGGGGAGTGGAACCGCGGCCGGGATGAAGGGCCAAATCTCGGTTACAAGCTGCGTCACAAAGAAGGTTACTTCCCGGTGCCGCCAGCCGACTCGCTCATGGATCTGCGGAACGAGATGATGCAGACGATGATCGAGTGCGGTTTGAACGTCGAGGCCCAGCACCACGAAGTATCGACCGCCGGTCAGTGCGAAATTGACATGCGGTTCAACGAGATGGTGAAGATGGCGGACGATCTTTTGATCTACAAATACGTGATCAAAAACGTCGCCAAGAGAAACAACCGCACGGCCACGTTCATGCCCAAGCCGGTCTTCAGCGATAACGGCAGCGGCATGCACACGCACTTCTCGTTCTGGAAGGATAACGAGCCGTTGTTCGCAGGCAGCGGCTACGCAGGCCTCAGCGAGACGGCGCTGCATGCGATTGGCGGTCTGCTGAAGCATGCCGCGGCGGTATTAGCGTTTACCAATCCGACGACCAATAGCTACAAGCGATTGGTGCCGGGGTACGAAGCCCCGGTCAACCTGGCGTACTCGCAGCGGAACCGCTCGGCATCGTGCCGCATTCCGATGTACAGCCCCAGTCCGAAGGCGAAGCGGGTGGAATTCCGCTGCCCCGATCCGACCTGTAACCCGTACCTGGCATTCGCCGCGATCACCATGGCCGCGATCGACGGGATTCAAAACAAGATCGATCCCGGCCAGCCGCTGGACAAGGACATCTACGACTTGCCGCCGGAAGAAGCGGCCGCCGTGCCGAAGACGCCAGGCTCGCTGGATGAAGCATTGGATGCGCTCGCGGCCGATCACGAGTTCCTATTGCGCGGCGACGTGTTCACGAAGGACGTGATCGAAACGTGGATCGAGTACAAGCGAAAGAACGAAGCCGACGCGATTCGTCTGCGTCCGCATCCTTATGAGTTCTGCTTGTATTACGATATTTAAGAAGAATTCCTCACCCTAACCCTCTCCCTTCGAGGGAGAGGGGACTGGATGAGGTGGATCACCTGCACTCGCTTCAACTAGTGACGGTTGGAACAATCGTCTAACTGGCGGTGGTTTGGGCGATGTTCTCGGGGGTTACCGGTGAGATGACCCCTTTTTCGGTGATGATCCCGGCGATGAGTTCGGCCGGGGTCACGTCGAAGGCCGGGTTGTAGACTTGGACGTTTTCCGGGGCCGTTTGTTTGCCCATGCCGTGGATGATCTCGACCGGGTCGCGCTGTTCGATGGGGATGCCGTCGCCGTTGGGTAGCGTGAGGTCGAACGTACTGATCGGCGCGGCGATGTAGAACGGAATGCCGTGCGCCTTGGCCAACAGGGCCACGCCGTACGTTCCGATCTTGTTGGCTGAATCCCCATTGGCGGCGATGCGATCGGCGCCGGTGATGACCGCGTTGACGCGTCCTTCTTTCATGACCTGGGCGGCCATGTTATCGCAGATAAGCGTCGCCGGAATGTCGCGCTGCACCAGTTCCCACGCCGTCAGCCGCGAGCCTTGCAGGAGCGGTCGCGTTTCGTCGACATAGACGTGGATGCTCTTCCCTTGGTCGTGGCAGGTAAACATGACTGCCAAGGCCGTGCCGTAGTCGGCAGTGGCCAGGCCGCCAGCGTTACAGTGGGTGAGGATGCCGTTGCCGGACCCGATCAACTCGGCGCCATGGCGGCCTATGGCCCGGCACACCTGGCGATCGTCTTCGTGAATGAAGCGGGCTTCGGCCAGCAGTGCCTGATGAATGTCGGCAGGGGACTTGCCAGCCTCTTTCTCGGCGGCGTAGGTGGCCTTCAGTCGATCGAGGGCCCAGAACAAGTTGACCGCGGTGGGGCGGCTGCCTGCGAGGTACTCGACCACTTCGTGGAAGCGGGCCTCGAACTGGTCGGCCGATTGGTCGACGGCCGTTTGCAGACCGACGATGACTCCATAGCCAGCAGCGATTCCGATTGCCGGTGCGCCTCGGACACGCAGCATCTTGATGGCTTCCCATACCGTTTCGACATCGCGGCATTCGATATGAACCAAGTCGACCGGCAGCTTGGTTTGGTCGATCAGGACGAGATGACCGTCCGTTTCCCCGACAAAGCGAATCGGATCGGGGGCAGTCGTGTGGGGTGTGGAAGTCGTCATGGTTAAGCAGTCAGGGGTTGATAGGGAAGATCGAAGGTACCGGCAACCGCCTCGTTGGTGACTTTGCCGGTATGGATATTCAGGGCCGTGAGAAGCTCAGGCGAACTTGCCAGCGACTTCTCGATCCCTTCGTTCGCCAGGCGAAGCGCCCAGGGGAGGGTGACGTTGCACAGGGCGAAGGTACTGGTGCGACCGACGGCGCCTGGCATGTTGGCGACGCAGTAGTGCAGCACGTCGTCGACCAGATAGGTCGGATCGCTGTGAGACGTTGGTTTCGAGGTCTCGATGCAGCCCCCTTGGTCGACGGCCACGTCGATGATCACGCTCCCAGGCTTCATCAGCTTGAGGTCTTCTCGAGCTACCAGCATGGGGGCTTTCGCCCCAGGAATCAACACCGCACCGACCACCAGGTCGGCCAGCTGCAGTTGATGACGGATCACGTGTCGATCGCTGAACAGCACGTTGACGTTGGGTGGCATCACGTCATCGAGGTACCGCAAGCGGTCCATGTTGATGTCGAGGATGTTCACGTCGGCGTTGAAGCCTGCGGCGATCTTCGCGGCGTTTGCTCCGACG
Organism: Bremerella volcania; assembly: GCF_007748115.1. Taxonomy (NCBI): domain Bacteria; kingdom Pseudomonadati; phylum Planctomycetota; class Planctomycetia; order Pirellulales; family Pirellulaceae; genus Bremerella; species Bremerella volcania. Next base: position 5,427,437 of record NZ_CP036289.1, on the reverse strand, counting down.
ATGCCACCACCCAGGATCGTGATATGAGCCGGTGCCACGCCAGGCACGCCGCCCAGCAGGATGCCTTGCCCCATCTGCGGCTTTTCCAGGTACTTGGCACCTTCCTGGATGCTCATGCGTCCGGCAACTTCGCTCATGGGGGTTAAGAGAGGAAGCGTGCCGCGGCGATCGCGAAGGGTTTCGTATGCCAGGCAGATCGAACCGGAGTCGATCATCCCTTGGGTCAGCTCTCGACTGGCGGCGAAGTGGAAGTAGGTAAAGACGATTTGTCCGGGGCGGATCAGCGGGAACTCTTCCGCCTGCGGCTCTTTGACCTTCATGATCATGTCGGCGTGGGCGAAGACTTCTTCGGCCGAATCGACGAGTCTGGCCCCTGCTTCCAGGTACTGCTCGTTGGTCAATCCCGAGCCGATCCCGGCGTCTTTCTCGATGACGACGGTGTGCCCGGCGCGCACCAGTTCTTCGGCACCAACCGGCAAGATAGCGATGCGGTACTCGTCCTTTTTGACCTCTTTGGGAATGCCAACGATCATCTGATGGTCTCTACGTTTGTTTCAATAGTTTGAGTGCGATGCGCAAATTCATAAGGGGCACTCGTTATTGAAACATGTCCACGCAGATGTGGACATGCACCCAGGGGACGGAATTACGAGAAATCTCGCCACTGTTTTCTTATAGAAAGAATCGATTTCTTCTAGGCAGTCGATCAGGCTTCTTCGTTGGCGTCGTCGTACTGCTCGATGACGGAGCTATCTCCACCTTCATCGATTTCCGGCAGGAATTCATCGGACGCTTCTTCCTCGAACTCCGGTTTGCCGACCTTGCCGAAGTCGTCCCGCTCGTCCGAGGATTCGCGCTTCTTCAGGTAAAGCTTGATTGGGACCTCGGGGAAGGGGACCGCGTCGCGGAACGAGGAAATCAGGTACCGTTGATAGCTCTGCGAGAACGCCTTAGGCATGTTCACCATCAGCACGAAGGTCGGGGGCTGAACCCCAACTTGCGTGGCGTAGTAGACCTTCGGCTTGCGATTCTTATGCAGCGGTGGTGGGTGGTGGGCGATGATCTCTTTCAAAATCCGGTTCAGTTCGCCGGTGTTGATCCGCGAAAGAGACTGCTTGTACAGCATCTGGGCGTGGTTGAGCAGCGTTTTGACGTTCTTGCCCGTTTTCCCGGTGATAAACGCGATCGGCACGTGCGACATCATCGGGAATGTCTCGTGCAGGTAGGTCGCCCAGCGTTCGGTCGGCATCTGGGTGTTGTACAAATCCCACTTGTTGACCACGAAGATGCACGGCTTGAATTCGTCGCTGATATAGCGGACCAGCTGCTTGTCGACCTTGCTGATCTGCTGCGAGGCATCGAAGAACATTAGCGTCATGTCGGCATGGCGGATGCTTCGCTCGGCTCGGTGGGTACTGTAGTAGTCGATATCGGTCTTCACGCTCACGCGGCGGCGAAGCCCTGGCGTATCGATGGCGACGAACGACTTGCCGTCCATCTCGAAGCGTACGTCGACGCTGTCGCGGGTCGTCCCGGCGACCTCGCTGACGATCATCCGATCGGCTTGGGCGAGCGTATTGACGAAGGTGCTCTTGCCGACATTACGGCGACCGACGATCGCGACTTTCATTTCCGGCAGGCCATCGGAGTCTTGCGGAGCTTCCATGTCCGGAAGGCGATCGGCGATGACGTCGAGCAGATCGCTTTTGTTGCGATTTTGCAGGGTGCTGACGGCGACCAGCTTTCCGCGGCCGAGACGGTAGAACTGATCGGCTTCGACGTCCATGTGAGGCGCGTCGGCCTTGTTGGCGACCAGCACAACCGGCTTGTCGATCTTGCGTAGCCGCTGGGCGACTTGCTGGTCCAAGGGTAGCATGCCACTGCGGACGTCGACCACGAACAAAATGACGTCGGCCGAATCGATCGCGATTTGGATCTGGCGTTCGATTTCGTCGGTGAGATTATCAACGTCATTCACGCCGATTCCGCCGGTATCGACGATCTCGAAGAAGCGGTCGTTCCACTTCTGGAGATGAACCATACGATCTCGGGTGACGCCGGCGACGTCGTCGACGATGGCGAGCCGACGCCCGGCCAACCAGTTAAAGATACTGGACTTACCGACGTTCGGGCGACCGATGATAACTACTTGGGGTACCGCCATAGGGGCAGAATTCAATCAGAGGTGCGAGTATGGATGACAGGAAAGCATGAATTACTTACCCTAATATGGTTTATGTTCATTTTACGTGCTAGGTCTCGCCTGAGTAAGGGAAAACTTCTTAGCGTTCCCATTCCTGCGCGAATTCTCAGTACCCAAGCCACCTCATCCACTAGGCAATATCCGGCATGGACGAGCCTGAAATTCGCCGCGTTCTTCTTCAACAGGCCCAGGCCTGGCGGTCGTCGGGTGTGGAGCTAGTCGCCAAACAGGCCGGGCTCGATCTTCCCGTTACGCCAGTCGAACCACCCCCAAACGAACCGGAAATCCCCGCACCGCAAGGAGTCAGCGAGATGCCTAAGCCGAAGAAGACCGAGACCATTTCGGCAGCGAAACCGGCGGTGAAGCCTGTCGCGATGCCCACGCTGCCCAGTTCTTCGGACGAGCCTTGGCTGGCTGCGTATGCCAAGCTCTCGGCAGCCAGGCGGCAGGAAGAACTCGATCAACTGAAAGCGACCGTGGCAGGATGTACGCTTTGCGCAGAGTTGGCGAAAACGCGAACGCAAACGGTCTTCGGGGTTGGTAGCCCGACGGCGCGGATCGCTTTCTTTGGCGAAGCCCCTGGAGCGGACGAGGATCGACAGGGAGAGCCGTTCGTGGGACGAGCAGGCAAGCTGCTGACCCAGATCATCGAGGCTTGCACGTTCCAGCGAGGGGACGTGTACATCCTGAACACGCTCAAGTGCCGCCCGCCGGGCAATCGAAATCCGAGCACGGAAGAAAATGAGAACTGTCGTCCCTACTTTGAGAGACAGTTAGAAATCATCCAGCCGGAGTACATCGTTTGCCTGGGACGATTCGCGATCACGAACCTGCTTCAGTCGACCGCCCCGATCGGTAAGCTCCGCGGCAAGTTTCATCCGTACCGCGGCAGCAAGGTCGTGGTGACGTATCACCCGGCGTACCTGCTGCGCAATCCTTCGGCCAAGAAGGACGTCTGGGAAGACATGAAGATGATGCTGAAGGACATGGGAATCGCGATTCCCAAACCGGCGAAGTAGGGGACGTCTACTGCGCGGCTTCTGCTTCGGCGTCGATTTCTTCGGGCGAAAGCGGATCTTTCAGCAGCTCGTGAATCAGCTTTCGAAGGTCGCGAACCTTGACCGGCATCGTCATGATGGCTCGGTTTTCGCCCAATTCGGCAGCATCGCGAATCGCTGTCTGGCGTTCCTTCACGATCAACACGGCCGGTTTGTCCTTGGTGTGGATGTCTTCGGCGAATTGATTGAAGCCTTCCAGTGCTGCCTGTCCCATGTCGATCGCGCTGAACACGATGATGTCGGCCGGGGAAGAATCTTCGGCGAAACGGCTTAAAGCACGCTGAGGATCGCTGATCACCAGGACGCGGTAGCCATACTTCTTCAGGCGGTCACGCAGGATATTCTGCATTTCCATGTTCGATTCGACGATCATGATCGTCTTATTGTAGCCTTCGAACTGCTTGGCGATGCGGGCTTCGTTTTGTGCTTCGAGCTTTCCGCGGATTTCGCCTGCGGTGGAATCGTCGCCGAGTTCTAACCGTTTGGCGGCCATCTTCAGATCCATCAGCATCTGACCGGTCGTCTGATAACGGCGATCGGGGTTGGTTTCGATCGCTTTGAGCACGACGGAAGCCACCGAACGCGGCAGGTCCGGGGCGACCTTGGCAATCGGCTCGATGTTCAAGTAACGACTGGCCGCCAAGCGTTTCTGTCGGTCACGCGTTTCATACAGAGGAAGCAAGCCGGTCAGCATGTGGTAGTAGATCGCTCCAGCGAAGTAGATATCGCTGCGTGGATCGTCACGCGGGGCGTTGGTCGCGATTTCGAGACCGGCGTAGTCGACCGTACGAGGGTTCGTTGCCTGGCCATCTTCGTTGACCTGTTCGGCAAATGCGGCCAGACCAAAGTCGACGAGCTTGGCACGGCCACGCGACGAGATGAGCACGTTCGACGTCTTCAAGTCGCGGTGCGTCAGGCCACGTTCGGCGGCGTAAGCCAGGCCCGAGGTGATGTCGATCATCAGTTGGGTGGCTTCTTTCGGGCTGAACTTGCCTCGAATCCGCAACAAGTCACGCAGGTTTTGCCCTTCGATGAACTCAATAATTAGGAAATAGCTGGTTCCCTGCTGGTACATCGACGTTTCGGAGTGCACCTCGTAGATCGGGCAGATGTTCGGGTGACGCAGCCCCTTGCCAAGTTCCCCTTCGGTCATGAACTGCGAGGCACGCTTGGGATCTTCGCTGAAACGACGCCGCAGCACCTTGGCGGCCACCACTTTGCCGGTGTCCTTGTGCACGGTTCGGAAAACCCGCGCGAAGGTACCAGTACCAATCAGGTACAGAACCTTATAGTCGCCGTAGAAGTACCCGGTACGCAGGCCTTTGACGACGCGTTCGACCTGATAATTGGTCAACAGCTCTTTACGGAGCATCAGATTCTGGAATTCACCCAACGAGACTTCTCGCGTTCCCAGTTCGCTCCAGACCTGTTCGACCTGGCGATGTTCGAGGAGATTGAAGTCGATAACGCGCTGCGCAAATTCTTCAGCGGTAAGATCTGCCATAAAATCTTCCTGGGCCCTCACCGTCCAGCAGCGATCAGGGCACCTCTTCCGTCTAGGTAAGAATGCGGGGATAAGACTTTTCTGTTCCGCTCGTTATGTTATTCGACTTTTAACATGAAAGCAAATTCCAGACGCCTAAATTAATTTCGGCGACCAATAACTCAGATGGGTGGATGCCATCATAACCGTCAAGGTCGTCAAATTTTCTTGCTGGTTTCGTAAGTCTTGGCGATTAAATAGGTTCCGGTTGGTCCATTTTCTGTCGTGGCAGATTGTGCCTCTGGAACTCCAAGCCAAAAAATGCCAAGATGTGACCGTTTACGGACGGACTGCTGCCCTGTCCACCGGTCGTATCGTGCTTTGGGACCCAAGCGAGCAGGCAAAATGGGAAAGCGGATTGCAGTTGTTCTGGCTGCTGGTAAAGGGACCAGAATGCAGTCGGAGATGCCCAAGGTGCTGTTTCCAGTCCTGGGGCGTCCGATGATCGAGTATGTCCTGGACGCTCTAAGAGAGGTCGGGGTCGAGAAGATCGTCTGTGTCGTTGGTTACCGAGCCGAGGATGTGCAAGAGGCCCTCAAGTCGCACGACGACATCGTCTTCGTCCAGCAGACCCAGCAGCTTGGAACGGGCCATGCCGTTCAGATGTGCCTGGATGAGTTGAAGTCTACCGACGGCAGCGTGGTGGTGTTGGCTGGAGACTCGCCGCTGGTTCAGTCATCCTCGCTGGGTGAACTGTTCGAAGCCTTCGAGGCCGATGGCCACGCTTGCCTGTTGGGAACGCTCAAGCGGGACGATCCGACCGGTCTGGGCCGCATCGTTCGGGATGACGCAGGCGTGTTTGAAGGGATCGTCGAAGAGAAAGACGCCACGCCCCAGCAGCGGACCATTACCGAAGTGAACATGAGCACCTATGTGTTCCAGGCTCCTCGGTTGGTCGAGGCCCTTTCGCGACTCACCAACGACAATGCCCAGGGTGAGTATTACCTCACCGATTGCCCCAAGATTCTCAAAGGGCTGGGAGACAAGGTAGACGCCCTTCCGGTCCTCAAAGCATGTGAAGCGTACAGTATTAATTCGCGCGAGCAGTTGGCCGAGGTAGAGCGTGTGATGGCGGAAATTGGTTACAATAAGTCCTGACGGAAGTGGTTTGAGGGGCGATGGCCCCTTTTTTGGTTCGTAGCACCTTTTTCGACAACTCTCAGCCGGTTGCCCAGTTTACGTCATGCGTGAGATCAAAATCTTTAGCGGTCGCGCTAACCAAAAGCTTGCCGAAGATGTCTGCAACTTCCTGCATCTAAAGCTGGGGCGAGTTTCTCTGGGCGAGTTCCCCGATGGTGAAATTCAATGCAAGATCGACGAAGACGTCCGCGGTCGCGACGTTTTCCTCGTGCAGCCGACTTGTCCGCCGGTGAACAATAATCTGATGGAATTGCTGGTGATGATCGACAGTTGTCGACGGGCCAGTGCCGAGCGTATCACCGCGGTGATCCCCTATTACGGCTACGCTCGTCAGGACCGCAAAGACGAAGGTCGCGTGCCGATTACTGCCAAACTGGTCGCCGATCTGATCACCAGTGCGGGAGCGGACCGGGTGCTGACGATGGACCTGCATGCCGCTCAGATCCAGGGCTTCTTCAACGTTCCGGTCGATCACCTGAATGCCTCGCCGGTGCTGAATCATTACTTCCTGAGCTTGGGCGTTCCGACGGAAGATTTGTGCGTGGTCAGCCCCGATGCTGGCAGCATTAAACGCGCCGTGACCCACCATCGCCGACTCAACGGCGAATTGGCGATCGTCGACAAACGCCGCACCAGTGCCCACGAAACGACGACCAAAAACATCATCGGCGGGCCGGTCGAAGGGAAGATTGCCGTGATCTTCGACGACATGATCAGCACGGCAGGCTCGATCTGCGGTGCGGCCAAGGTCGTGCATAAGGCCGGCGCAAGAGAGATTTACATCGCCGCCACCCACGGAGTGCTTTGCGGTCCGGCCGTTGCCCGTCTGCAAGCCGCACCGATCAAGGAACTGATTCTGACCGATACGATTCCGCAGAAATCGCAGGACCTGCTGACCAACATGCGGGTGCTATCGGTTGCTCCACTTCTGGGGGAGGCGATCAAGCGAATTCATAACGACGAGTCGATTAGTGCCCTGTTCCGCGAGAACATTGCCTAATCCTCGTCGCTTTTCGAGGCCTTCGAGCCGGTTTCACGGCGAAAGACGGCCACGACGTCCTCGACCGGGACGACAAACAGCTGGTTGTCGGTCTCGAAGTCGACCGGAATCGCTTCCTTCGGGTGGAAGAGGATCTTATCGTACTGACGAAGCGGAAAGTCTTCGTCATTTTCGATTTGGGTCGAAATGGCCACGATTCGCCCGGTAATCGTCGGGATCTCGGCTTGATCCGGCAACGCGATGCCCCCCTTGGTCGTCCGTTTCGGTTCATCCTTGCGAACAAGAACGCGGGCACCGATTGGTTCGACGTACTCGATGACTTTACTGCGGGTCGATTTGGCCATGGATTTCCGTTTTCAGGGTTGCGATCAGGGGGCAAAAAGGGGCTCTGTTCAATTGTTCTTAAAGAAAAGAGATTAGCAATCCCCCGAGACGATTCGGCTTCCCGGTGTTCGTGCCGCGTATGGCAAACTTTATCGGTTGGCGGAAGGATGTGCCTAACTCGCACTTGATACTTGCTTTATGGCATGTTGCTAGGCGTTTTGCCGTGAACAGGCACGTATCGATAAGCTTCGCTTTTGTGGGCGGTCTACTACGATCGGCGATTCACTTGGCATGAAATCAGCGAAGAGACCATGGTTTGGACTTGCCAACGGCAGATAGTTTGGCAAAATAACCAGTTTCCAAAATTACGAAGTTGGTCTCCAGGGAACTCCTGGTTCCTTCGCCGGATCACTTTTAATTCATAACAGCCGACCAGACTCACCTTTTGCCCGGTCGCCCCCTAGACAACACTTACTGACTGCGGAACAAGTTTTCATGGCCGAAACACTCAAAGCCACGAAGCGCGAAAAGACCGGCAAGATAGCCAATCGCAACCTGCGTCGCGACGGGAAGATTCCCGCCGTACTATACGGTGACGGCAAAGACGTGGTGCATTTGGAATTGTGCGCTGAACAATTCGACTCGATTGTTCGCCATGGTGTGAAGAACATTACCCTGGAAGGGGACGTGTCCGAGAGCGTCGTGATGCGAGAGGTCCAGTGGGACACTTTCGGCACCGAAGTTCTCCACGTCGACTTCTTCCGCGCCGGTAAATAAGGCGGCGGATTGCCTCGTGCGTTGTGCTGACTGGATACGATGAAACTCGTTGTCGGGCTCGGAAATCCAGGGAAAAAGTACGAAGGTACGCGGCATAACGTCGGCTTCGACGTGCTGGAGACGTTGTCCAAGCGACACGCGGCCTCGCCGCCTAAGTCGAAGTTCAACGGTCAACTGACGGAGGTGGGGGTGCGTGGCGAAAAGCTGATGTTGCTTTGGCCGCACACTTTCATGAACAAGAGTGGAAACAGTGTTCGTCCGGCGTTCGATTTTTACAAATTGACGCTGGAAGACGTTTTGATCGTCTGCGATGATTTCAATCTTCCCCTGGCCAAGTTACGGCTTAAAGGGAAAGGTTCGGCAGGCGGGCAGAACGGATTGGCCGATGTGATTCAAAAGCTCGGCTCGGATGAGGTGCCTCGACTGCGTGTCGGAATTGGACCTCCCCGGGAAGGAGCGGATGTGGCTGGATATGTCTTGAGCAACTTCGCCAAGGCGGAAAAGCCAGAGATGGACGTATGCATCGAAAGGGCCGCTTCAGTCGTTGAAGACTGGGCCGCTTACGGACTGGTGCACACGATGAATCAATGCAACGGATAACAAATCAATTAATCATGTGGTTGGCTTATCGGCCCAGCAAGTTGCGGCCAGCCACTCACCGATCATTTTGACGTCGACATTCGAGGAGTAGAAACCTTGGCGGCTTACGTTTACGAAGGGATGTTCATTCTGGACTCCAATCGCTATGGAAAGGATCCCAGTGGGGTCTCCGGAAAAATCAACGCCCTGGTGGAAAAGCTGGGCGGCGAAATCCTGGTCAGCCGCATGTGGGCGGAACAACGCCTGGCGTACCCGATCGACGGGCATCGTCGTGGAACCTACTGGTTGACCTACTTCCGCTTGGACAGTTCCAAGATGGAAGAGTTGAACTACGCATGTAACATCAGCGACGACATGCTGCGTTACCTCTTCATCAAGCAAGATCCACGCCTGGTCGACATGCTGATCGCACACGCTGAAGGACACGAGTTCGCCGGCGATGACGATTCGGATGACACCGGCTCGGACGATGACGAAGAAGTTTCGTCGGAAGATGAAGAAGAAACGGTAGAAGCTGCCGACTAGTTCGTCGTCAGTGATCTGCGGTGAAGACTCAGTCGATTTTGATTTCCCCGGAAGGAGCGTCACGATGGCAAGTTTCAACCGAGTTATTCTGGTCGGGAACCTGACACGGGACATTGAAGTCCGCTATGTTTCCAACGGGGGACTGGCCGTTACCGAGCTGGGCTTGGCGGTGAACGATCGGCGAAAGAACCAAAGTGGCGAATGGGTCGATGAAACGACCTTTGTGGATGTGACCTTGTGGGGACGCACCGCGGAAATCGCCAGTGAATATTTGAGCAAGGGCTCGTCCGTGTTAATCGAAGGACGACTCAAGCTCGACACGTGGGAAACGGACGGACAGAAGCGATCCAAGCTTCGTGTGGTCGGCGAGAAGATGCAGATGCTCGGCGGACGCGAAGGGGGCGGCGGAGGAAGCCGCGGCGGATCGCGACCTCCCCAGCGTCAATCGCAGCCACAGGGTGGTGGCGGTCACAACCAGGGCGGGTCCAGCGACTACGATTCCTACGATGACGGCAGCTTCGGCGGACCTGGTTCGCAAGGGGCGGCCGACGACGACATTCCGTTTTAGTGGCTGGCGGTCGACCCAAGTCGACGTCACCGAGACATTCAGAACAAGATCGCCAAACCACTGGCTATTATTGGAAATAGTAAGACCATGCCAACTCGATCTGAAAAGCACAAAGCCCGTCCTTGGAAGCGTTTGCCAAAAGGCAAGCACGGCGGTATCGAACTGTTGTTGATCCAATCGGTGGATCACCTGGGCAAGCCTGGCGACGTTGTCGAAGTTCGCCCCGGTTATGCCAACAACTACCTGATCCCACAGGGGCTGGCGACCATCGCGACCACCCACCACAAGCGGATGGTCGAAAAGCACAAGGCCAAGCTGGCTGAGATCGAAAAGTCGCGTCTGGCTGGTCTGCGTGCCATCGCGGATCTGTTGAACCGCCAAAGTGTTACCATCGAAGCCAATGCCAACGACGAAGGTCACCTGTACGGTAGCGTCGGTCAGGCCGAAATCGTGGCTGCTTTGAAAGAACAGAACTTCACCGTGACCCCCGACCAGGTTCGCCTGCAAGGTCCGCTGAAGGAACTCGGTTTGTATACCGTCAAGATTCACCTTCATGCCGAAATCGAATCGGAATTGAAGGTTTGGGTTGTTCCGACCGTCTCCGGCGACTAGTTCGCCCCAGGCAGTCACGTGCGAAGTTCGCACTGAGTTTATTCGCACTGAGTTTAACTGTGCAAAGGTCCCCCGGTTCAGGCCCGGCAACGTTCTGAATCGCGGCAGGCTTAGCACGCTACGGCAGGCTCCTTGAGTCCCGTTCCCTTGGACTCGGAGCTTGCTGGTCTTAGTAAGTCGCACTCCCTTTTTTCCAACGGTGACGAAGCTCGGTCGGCTCTTTGGCGAGAACGCCGGCCTTGTTAGCTTCCCCAGCGGACAATCCAAAAAAACTCCTCGGCCTCCCCGAGGAGTTTTTTTGTGCATCACGTCCATTTTGTGATGCCCGTAAAACCGATCCCTAAATCTGCTCGCAGCGTTGTCCTGAGTGGGCTCCGTGGTAACATGGATTCCGAAGTCAGGCAGACGTAACCTCAACCTACGGATGGAGCACATCCTTGGCTACCGGCAGCAAATCCAAGAAGCGGCGATTCGACGATCGAGAAGAGGTAACGACTAACCTGCTCGATAACCAGCCGCCGTGCAGCATTGAGTCGGAACAGTGCGTGCTCGGCAGTATCATCCTGCTGCCCGACGTGCTAGACGACGTGATCATGATTCTGCGTCCCGAGGACTTCTACGACGAGGCGAACAAGAAGCTCTTCGAACACATGGTCGACCTGCACAACAGCGGTCGGAAGATCGATATCACGCTGCTTAGCGAACATCTGCGTGATGCCGGCGACTGGGAGTTCTGCGGTGGTGCCGCCTACCTGGCAACGGTTGCCCGCAGCGTTCCGCACGCGGCTCATGCGGTCAGCTATGCCGAGATCGTCCGCAAGAAGGCGACCAGCCGGAACCTGATCATCGCGGCGACCGACATCCTACAGGATGCCTACCAGGAAGCCGGCAAGCCGGAAGAATTGATCGGCCGGGCAGAACAGAAGATCTTCAGCATCCTCGACGGTCGCGACAGCCGCAGCATGGCCAGCATGCGCGAGATCGTGACCGAAGCCATGGAACGCATCGACGCTCGTCTTCGCGGCGAGGCGAACGAAGACGGCGTGCTGACGGGCTTCAACGATCTCGATGAAATGACGAGCGGTTTCCATGGCAGCCAACTGCTGATTCTGGCCGCTCGACCCGCCATGGGTAAGACGGCGTTCGCCATGAACATTGCCGAAAACATCGCCGTGCACGGCAAAGTACCCGTGCTGTTTGTCAGCTTGGAAATGGGATCGGTCGAACTTTGCGATCGTCTGCTGTGCAGCGTTGCTCGCGTGAACGGCCATCGTCTGCGAAACGGAACGCTCAGCAATGAAGACCGGGCTCGGTTGATCGAGAAGTCCTCGCTGGTCGGCGAAGCGCCCCTGTTTGTCGACGACTCTCCCAGCCGAACGGTGGCCGAAATTGCCGCATCAGCGCGGCGCATCATTCGTAATGAGAAACGTCTGGGCCTGATCGTGATCGATTACTTACAGTTAATCGAACCCGACAATGCCGACGATCCTCGACAGGAACAGGTGGCCAAGATTGCCCGGCGATTGAAGGGTTTGGCGCGTGAGATGAACGTGCCGATTCTGTGCCTGGCGCAGCTCAATCGTCAGGCCGAAGTTTCCAAAGACAACAAGCCGAAGTTGAGTCACCTCCGCGAATCGGGGGCCATCGAACAGGACGCCGACGTCGTGATGTTCGTGCACCGTGAAGAGTACTATCACCATGGCGAGGAACGCGAACAGTACGCCGGTCAGGCCGAAATCATCATCGGTAAGCAGCGAGCAGGCCCGGTGGGAGAAGTCAAACTGACCTGGCTCAAAGACTTCACGCGCTTCGAGAACGCGTTCGACCGCGAGCCGGATGACTTCTCGGCGTTCAACCAAGGAGGCGAGGGAGGCTTTTAGCCTTCCTCTTTTTTGGGAAAAACACCTACTATTTAAAAGGTATAATTCGAATGGCGGCCTGAGTCACGTTTCCGCCGGGCTGCTGTTTCCATGTGAAAAGGTGTAGAGAACTCGCATGAGTCATCGCTACGGGGCGAAATTCATCGACGTCGAAGAGACGTGCCCCTACCTGCCCAACCGGCTGGCGGTGCTCCCGTTCTATCTGACCGACTTTCGTGCCGAGCCGGAAGCATTCGATCAGGCGCTGGCCGAAGGGGTTCGGCGCTCCGGCATCTTCATCTACCACACGCAGTGCCCTGGCTGTTGTGCCTGCGAGCCGATCCGTATCCCCGTCGAAGATTTCGAGCCCCGTCGGCGTCATCGCCGAGTTTTGAAGAAGGCCGAGGCGGAACTTCGCGTTGAGATCGGCGAGCCGATTATCGATCGCAAGCGGGTTGAACTCTACAACAAGCACAAAGTCGGACGAGGACTCGGCGAGCCTGGCAGCGAAATTGACCTGCGAAGCTTGAAAGAGTTCATCGGCATTACTTGCTGCGACAGCCGAGAATTCCGCTACTATCGCGGCGATGACCTGGTGGGTGTCGCCATCGCCGACGTCGGCCGCCAGGCCATGTCGGCCGTCTACTGCTATTTCGACTCCGAATTGAGCGAATTGGGGATCGGCAATTTCTCGGTACTCAAACAGATCGAAGCTTGCCGCGCGTGGGGTCTGAAGTATTTGTATCTCGGCTTCTACGTCGCCGGAAACGCCCACATGAAGTACAAGGCCAGCTATTTGCCGCACGAACGACGGATCGATGGAGTTTGGCAGCGTTTTGAATAGCGAACCAAAGACAGTCAGTGAAAGCGATTTGACCAGGCCAATTCCAGGCACGCCGCCGTTTTCATTGGCGACACTGATGGTCTGGGTTACCTTCTTGTCCCTTTCTTTCTGTGCCTGGATGACTTTCCTGAATGGTTTCGGATTGAACGCTACGGGAAAGCTCGATTGGTTTTCGATTCGATTCTATGGCACCAGTGCCGTCGGGCTGGGAACTGGAATCACAACAATTGTTTTGATGGTTCTCTGGCGTTCTCGCGGCATGGCTTGGTCATGGCAACCAGGGCACGTCATGTTGCTTTGGATCGGTTACTATGAACTAGCTACCATTTCGGCGGTGGCAGTAGATGTTACGACGCACGATCCGTCGATGGGATATGATCCGTTTCGTCAACGTATCTATGAGGTCGAGGGACTCGTTCAGCACTGCGGCGTCATTCTGATTCTTGTCGTTTGCTTGAGCCTACTTCGCTTCTCGCGTTTGTGGAGAGTCGTATTCGGCTTGGTAATATTTCTGAATCTCCTGATTCTCGCCCTGATGAATCCTTTGCAATTGCCTATGGGGCAGTTCATCTCCTTCGAGATGCTTCGTCGTTCGGCCAACGTAATGAGGATCGTTGTGTTCGGCATGGTTCCCTTACTAGCCTTGTGGGAACTCGTTCAACGCGAGCAACGTGACTGGCTTCACTGGGTTGGCATTGTCATATTGCTGCTGCACTACGCGAAGTGGATGAATTACCTCGCTGGGTTCTAGACGCAGAAGCCGACGTGATGCAAAGTAGTCCGTGCTGATTTGGATCCGCGGTGCGAATTGAACTACAATAGTCAAGCTTCTTATTTCCTGCCTCCCAACCCTGCCGGTGCCATGAACCAACTTTCCTCAATGTCTTGTGCTATCTTGTGCATCGCGATTCTTGGCACCTCAGGAAGTACACTTCAGGCGGAAACGAAATCAGCCGACGTGATCGTCTACGGCTCGACGCCAGGCGGTTTTTGTGCGGCGATTGCGGCCGCGAGGGAAGGGGCTTCAGTGATCCTATTGGAACCGACCTCGCATGTTGGCGGCGTGAATACAGGTGGATTGAGCTTCAGCGACTCGAACCAAACCGTGCGTTCAACCGTGATGGGGCTGTTCGACGAATGGCATCGGCGGATTGAAGCCGATTACCAAGCTCGTGGCGTTTCGCTTCCGTATGTCGTCAGCGTGAAGGACAACGCCAAGTGGACCTACGAGCCGCACGTCGCGATGCGCGTCACGATGGCGATGCTCACCGAAGCTGGTGTTGAGGTTCTACCAGAGCACGTGCTGCAGTCGGCAAAGATGAACGGGAAAACCATCGAGCAACTCGTCACCAACCAGGGAGCCTTCCAGGCAAAAACGTATGTCGACGCCACTTACGAAGGAGACTTGCTGGCGGCGGCGAACGTCAGCTGGACGATCGGACGCGAAGCAAAGGCAGAGTACGGTGAGTCACTCGCCGGAAAGCGTTATCCGAAGGGAAAGATGAAAATTGACGGCTTCGATGCCGATGGAAATTTGCTTCCACTGATAACAACAGCTGAGCCAGGAGAAGAAGCGGAAGGGGATGGCCTGGTAATGGTCTATAGCTTTCGGCTGTGCTTGACTGCCGAGGCTGGCAATCGCGTGCCGATGCCGAAGCCTGATCATTATGATCCGGCTCGGTTTGAAGCGATCCGACGCTACATCGCTTCCGGCGGTCGCAGCTATGGGATCGATCTTTATCCGTTACCGGGCAAGAAGTTCGATGGCAATAATTCGATCGGCGGGCAGTTCTCGTTGGGGCTCGTCGGGGCATGTAACGGTTGGAGTGAAGCCGGTCAGGCCGGGCGTGACAAGATTTTCGAGCAGCACAAACAGTACACGCTTGAGTTCTATCACTTTCTGACCACCGACCCAGCGGTGCCGAAGGATGTTCGGGACAAATATTCGCGGCTCGGTTTATGTAGAGACGAGTTCGCTGCGACCGATCACTTTCCGCCTCAGTTGTATGTCCGTGAAGGACGGCGCATGCAGGGGATGTACGTCGTCAGTCAGAAGGACATTTTAGAGTCGCCGGAGAAGGAAGATCCGATCGCGGTATCGTCCTTCCCAATCGATTCTCATGATTGTCGGCGTGTGGCTTTTTCCGATGGAACGGTTGCCGACGAAGGAACGATCTTTCCGGTTCGCATCCCCGGCCGACCGCACGGATACGCGTATCACATTCCTTATCGTTCGATCGTGCCAAAACCCAGTGAGTGCGATAACTTGCTGGTCCCGGTGGCCATGTCGTGCACGCACGTGGGCATTTCTTCGATTCGGGTCGAGCCTACCTGGATGATTATCGGGCAGAGTGCTGGCATTGCTGCCGCGATGGCGGCGAAACAAGGGAAGGGAGTGCAATCGCTTTCCTATCCTGAGCTTCGTGAACGACTGCTGGCTCAAGGGCAAGTCCTGGAGTTACCAGAGCTGCCCGAACTTACTCGCTCGCCGGTTGCCAGTAGCATCGCATCGAAGAGCTTGCCAGGCATCGTGCTGGACGACTCCGCCGCTAAGTTAGAAGGAACGTGGGCCAGTTCATCGAACTTCAAGCCCTGCATCGATGGCAGCTATCGGCACGACGAAGCCAAAGGGGACGGTACCGCGACGGCAACGTTCGAGTTTAAAGTCCCCCAGGGTGGTAAGTACGAGGTCCGCATGGCGTACTCAGCTCATCCTACCCGGGCCAAAAAGGTCCCGCTGACGCTGACAAGCGGCTCGAATACGGTCGAACTGACGGTCGATCAAACGATTCCACTGCCCAGTGGAGAAGCCTTCCGGAAGATCGGAAAGGTCAATCTTACGGCCGACGAGGTAGTGAAAATCGTGATCCAGAATAGAGATACGGATGGGTTCGTCATTCTGGACGCGATTCAACTTTTGCCAGTGAAGTAGTCTGAAGATGCCCACCCGCAGGCACCGCTAGCGTCACATTTTGCCTGAACCATAAACTTTTCCGATGCGTATCTCAGCTCAGCGTAACTCCTGGGCGATATTCGTCTTGCCAGGAGCCGAGCGTTTCAGTATTTCTCCACATTGCGTCCCACAACCTTGCGCGAAAGGGACGCGATGGTAGGCACGGAAGCCAGCCAGAGAAGTTGATAAAGGGATTTACCGCATGCAGTGGATACGCCACGGGCTGACGAGCGTCGTTGTATTGGCCGCGCTGAGTTATCTTGGCTTAGCAGCACATCAGGCCGCAGCACAGGACATTGTGCCGCAACTTACCGCTCCATCGCCGTTTACACCCAACGTTCCGACTCGCCCTTTGATCACGGGGATTCGCCTGCAGGGGAATGCCCAGACGGATGAGACGCGTATTCGTTCGATGATCAAGTCCCGCGTTGGTCGTGAGTTCGATCCGGAACAAATTCAATCTGACGTTCGCCGTTTGGCCGCATCGGGATTGTTTCGCGATGTTCAGATTCTGACCGACAAGTCGGCTGAAGGAATCTACGTGACGTTTCAGTTCGAGGAACGCCCGCGGATTGCCTACATCAAGTTTCTCGGCAACGAGTCGGTGCGCGACAAGACGCTGCTGAAAAAGTCGGAAATGAAGTTAGAGGGCACCCTCAACAAGTACGTCATCGAAGAAGCCCGACTGAAGCTAGAAGATTACTACCACACCCGTGGACATGGCAAAGCGACCGTGCAGGTCGTCGAAGGATTGAATCCAGAAGACAAGGGCGTGGCGTTCATGATCCATGAAGGTCCGCTGGCTCGAATTGGCAGCACGACCTTCGTGGGAAATTCGATTGCTTCTGATTCTCGTTTGAAAACGCAGATCAAAAGCAAGCCAGGCTGGTTCTATCTGATCAACGGCGAACTCGACAAGACACAGGTCGAACAGGA
Source organism: Bremerella volcania (assembly GCF_007748115.1). NCBI lineage: Bacteria > Pseudomonadati > Planctomycetota > Planctomycetia > Pirellulales > Pirellulaceae > Bremerella > Bremerella volcania. Next base: position 5,410,495 of record NZ_CP036289.1, on the reverse strand, counting down.
CGTTGATGGCTTGACGGCTTACTATCGAAGTCTTGGGTTCTTCAAAGCACAGATCAATCGCATCATCGAGTACAGCGAAAACGGCAAATGGGCGTACGTCACGTTCGTCATTGATGAAGGGCCACGCTACGAAGTGAGAAACATCTCGTTCGTGGGACAAACTCGGTTCGATGCCGAGCAACTGTTCTCGCAGATCAAAATGGAACGCGGCGAATACTTCGACCAGAAGAAGATGACCGCTGACGTGCGAGCGATTTCCGATCTGTACGGCTCGCAGGGGTACATCCACGCGGACGTGAAAGCGGAACCACGCTTCTTGGAAACGCCGGGCACCTTGGACCTGGTATACGACATTCGGGAAGGGGATCAGTACCGAGTTGGTAATATCAACATCGAAATCTCCGGCGACTTTCCGCACACGAAGCATGCCGTGATTTTGAATCGCATGTCGCTGCAACCTGGCGACATCATCGACATCACGAAGATTCGCGACGACGAGCGCCGCATCAAGGCTTCGCAATTGTTCGTCAACGAACCGCATCGCGGCGTGACCCCTTCGATCACCGTTGCTCCACCTGAGTTGAGTGACGTCGAAACGCAGGTCGCCGAGCGTGGCGGCAGCCGGACCTATCGTGGTCAGAGCCCAGCTCAAAATTATCAGCCGCAGGCCTACCCGCCTCAACAATATGCCGGGCAGCCTGGCGGCTATCAAACGGCTCCACCGCAGCAAATGCCTCCTCAGCAGGCTGTGCCGCAGATGAGTCGCTATTCACAGCCTATTTATCGGGAAGCTGCCGCGCCCTCACCGCCGCGGCAATATCCTACTTCCGTTTATTCATCCGTGCCGAGCAACTAAGAAGCCTGGTTCAGCTCGATTTCCCCCCCGAGCGCCAACGCTGAATGAGGACCCCTAGGTGGACAGAAGCGGACAACTGCTGAAGATAACCCTCGCTTTGAGTCTCTTCGCTGGCACATTTGCCGGATGGAACTCGGCTTCGGCTCAGAATTGGACTGGCGGAAGCTACGGGCAACAAGCGGCTCCCAACTGGAATGTGCAGGGACGCGACAATCAAGGTTATCCTGGAAGCGCACAGAATTGGGATTCGTACGATCGCACAGCGTACGAATCGTCCCCCGGCAATCCCAACCAATACCGTGGCGGCATGCCAGCCTCGGGTGCTCCGATTGGCAGCTACGATCCCTATCAGCAGTACCAGCAGCCGGTTCAGCCGGTGCAGTACCAGCAGGGTTATCCTTCGCCGTCGAATCCCGAGACCGGTATGTATAGCCAAGATGCCGCAGGGTATCCCTATGGCAGCCCACCGATTCCGGCACCGGTTACCGGGCCACTGAATCCTTATGGTTACCCACCCAATAATGGTCGTCCACTGGGTGGTGCTCGTATCTATGATCCTCCCCTGGGCCCCGATGCGATTATTTCACCGAACCCGTACTACGATCCTGGCCGTACGGCCGACCTGACGATTCGTGCGGAAGAAGCTCAAACCGGGCGATTCCAGTTTGGCGTGGGCATCAACTCCGATGCCGGCGTGACGGGTTCGATCGTGATCGACGAACGGAACTTCGACTGGCGGAGATATCCGTCCAGCTTCGATGACGTCTGGAATGGCCGCGCATGGCGCGGGGCAGGGCAGGGGTTCCGAATCGAAGCCATGCCGGGTACCCAGGTGCAGCGGTACATGGTCAGCTTCAGCGAACCGTACTTGTTTGATACCCGCGTGAGCCTGAACTTGAGTGGCTACTTCTTCAACCGTATCTACCGCGACTGGGACGAACAGCGCGTCGGTGGCCGTGTTGGTTTGGGCTACCGTTTGACGCCTGACCTTTCGACGGCCGTCAGTTTGCGTATGGAAGACGTCGAGATCAGCGATCCTCGCGTGCCTGGGGTGCCTGAACTTGATGCAGTGCTTGGTCACAACGATCTTTACACCGGAAGTTGGAGCATCACGCACGATACGCGTGACCTGGCATTCGCCCCGACCGAAGGTCACTTGTTTGAAATCAACCTGGAACAGGCATTCGGCGAGTACAGCTATTCGCGGGCTGAAGTCGACTTCCGGCAGTACTTCCTGCTGGGTGAACGCCCCGACGGTTCCGGGCGGCATACGTTGGGCTTCTCAACGCGAGCCGGTTTCTCAGGTGCTGATACGCCGATCTTCGAGAACTTCTACGCTGGTGGTTTCTCGACCTTGCGTGGTTTCGACTTCCGACGTGTTGGTCCGAAATCGGGTGACGTGTTTGTCGGTGGCCCGTTCCGCTTGCTGGGTTCGGTGGAATATATGTTCCCGATCACCGCCGACGACATGGTCAAAGGTGTGCTCTTCACCGACGTGGGTGCGGTGGAAGAATCGACCAAGATCGTGTGGGACGACTTCGACGTCGCCCCTGGTTTTGGTCTTCGCATCTCGGTGCCGGCGTTGGGTCAGGCTCCGATCGCGTTGGACTTCGCTTTCCCAATCAATCACGCCGATACCGACCAGACGCAGGTCTTCAGCTTCTTCGTTGGTGCGGCTCGCTAGTCGCTTAGCGAAACGTCCAATCGACGTAAGTGTTCTGATACCCGTGATGATAGCCTGCGGTTCGATAAGGCTGGCTCACGCCGAACCAGCCATACGAATAGCGGGTTTTCGGACGCGGCGTCAGGATGGGCGCAGCGGTCGATTCCGGTGCGATGATCCAGTATTGAGCTGGGCCGGCGGCCTCGGCGGATGATCCTATGGCGGTGCCTGCAAGCACGGCAAATGCCAGCATCCACTTTCGCATGCTTTTTCTCCCTGCGCGGAAATCCATTGTGTCGACTCTTCTATTGTCGACCGGTTGCCGGTGATAGCACGCAGAGAAAATTACCCCTCAAGTTCCATTCCCAGGGCGAAGATCTCTTCCGCATTCAAAACCAGATCGTTTCGGCTGAAGAGACGCTGAATGGCGGCCTTGTGAATGGCCATCTTGGCGCCGCCGACACCAATGGCGCCGTAGCAGATCTGACCGAGATTCTCGGCCGCTTTGTCTTGGAAGTCGATTCCCTCGATACCCAGTGGCGGGACGGCATTGAGGTCGATGGCGACCTTCAAATCCTTCGCGCTCTCGCGAACGGCAAAGGGGACCAAGGTCACTCCGGCAGCACCGGCAGAGATCAGGAGCTGTACCCCTTCGAGTGCCGCGGCGGTCGAGTCTCCATCGCTTACCGCGATGGGTTCCGGAGAACCAATTAAGACGTCATCGGCAATCTGTTTGGCAGCCGCTTGGGCCTTTTCTAAAGATCTTGATGCGAGCCGTACCTTGGCCCCTGCCCGAATCAAGAGTCGAGCGGCACGTTGGCCGACGGGGCCTGTGCCACCCAAGACCAGAGCCTGCGTCCCTTCGAGATCCAGATGGCGAGCACCGCAGATCACCGCGGCGGCGGCCGTGGTGTTGGCACCATTTCCGTCCATCATCACCGAGACACGCATGGGGCCAAAGAAGCTTTTGGTTACCGCGCCTAGCAACTCTTCCGCCTTGTCGACATTTGAACCACCCACGTAGATCGCTGAATGCTTCAGCTTACTGGGCGATCGAGTGAAGATGAGTCCATGCACAAGTCCCGTAACTTGATCAGGGGTGACTCCACCATGCCGGAACATGACCTCTGCTCCGGAGTCGACGGCGACGACCGAATCGAAGGTGCTCGGTTGGGTATCGGTATCTAGCTGAAGGAGAATGTTCTTCATGCGTAAGTTGCCTCACCGTTTGAGGTTTTAAGCGTGAATAGAATCCAGGTTCGTCACGGGCACGGTCGGATTACTTAGCCGAGCGATACGACGGCCGACGTGAATGACGATCGCGACATGAACGCCGACGGCGGCCAGCAAAGCGGCTGCGTTTGCTTGCCAACCCGCCTCCGCGCCGATGGTCGCGATGCACCATGTTCCCAGCGGCAGAAACAATACAGCTGCCGTAATAACACCAGGGTTGTATTCACGAAGTTTGATAGCCATTACCAAGTGGGGAACGGCATTGACCACGGCAAGGTAGCCGGCGGTAAGTCCTGCCCACGGAGCGATGGTCCAGGCCAAATAAAGTGCCAGCAGATCTACTCCCCAAACACCCAGGGAGTTGATCCAGAAGGTTGCCGCCGGTGTCAATGCTTCGCGACCGCCGCCGAGGGTTCGATTGATGTAAATGCGAAATCGGTCTCCGCGATGCTCTTCCCATTGATGAATCATGTAGATGGGAAGCTGAACAAACAATAGCGCGAATCCAAGTCCCATCGATTGATACACCATCGGCACGAACGCGAGGAGAAAACAGGAAGTGAACAAAGCAGCGGCAGGCCACTGCCAGTCACGAACAAGCCAACGCCACATCGTCTCTCTTCCCCATCATATCTGCGGTGCTTCTACGTAAAGAATCCGGTTTCCCAGAGATCTGGGATCATCGTCGTGTAGACCGAGATTAACGAATCTCATGACGATATCTCACCATACCTTACGGACGGGAAGTGAATCACGAGTTGGCGAGTTGACCCATGCTAGTGCGCCCAGTTGTTACGGTTGTGACGCTTGTTTTAGACTTTGCGAGTAACAGCCTTCCGCACACGGCATAAAAAAAGTCCCGGCGTGGTCTAAAAAGTAGCCTCGCGGGACTTGGACGACTGTGCCGAAGCTGGACACTTATTTAGAAACCGCGGAACGGGTGAGCCGCTTGTTCCTTGCCAGCGATCACTTCGTCGGCGGTTGGCTTGCCAGCCATGGCGTTCTTGATCGACTGCAGGGTCGCTTCGTAGTTGTAATCGTAGATCTTTTTGTCGTCCTGGGCTTCCCAGTGGATGAAGACGCCACAGACGATCACCAGATCTTCGCACTGATCCTTCGGGATGACGCCTTGCTCGACTGCGTCGGCAACTGCTTTAGCGACGGCAGCTTGGGCTGGACCGAACATCTGAACGGCTTGCTTCGAATTCTTGATGGTGACCTTGGTGATGGTCACGGTCGCTGGCTTAACGGCCAGGTTGGGGGTCAAAACGGCCAACAGGTTGGAGTGACCGGCGGTTTGATTGACCAGGGCCGAAGCGAAAGCGTGACCAACAGGGCCATCCTTGGAACCGATCATCAGATCGATATGCGCGACTTCGTTACCATCGCCAGCGAGGGCTTCTCCGATATACATCGACATCCGGGATTCTCCGTGCGGGAACTAAGAGGATACGGGGTGACGCCCGCGTCGACTTTCTTGTGTAGATGTCGGTGCGCAGGCCTGTGGGTATTGTCCAATTTAACGAGGCCCAAGACGCATCGAAAGCCCCGGCAAGCCAAGGGTCGAAAAGACTTTGAGCCAGCTGACAGTCAAGACGATAGCAGACTGTGCCCGAATTGCAAGTAGTGGTGGGTACCGAGGTTTGGGCATGCCGCGGGTAGAAATTGGAGGGGAGTTTGAAGTTTTCAGCGTTCAGTTTTCCGTTGAGAAGAACGAGTCGTTGGCTTTTGGTGAATTAGGTGCCTTCTGATGTATGCCCGGGGGAAGGCGATAGGTCCATATTACGGAGCGGAAGCTTCTCCGGACTGAAAACTGAACGCTGAAAACTTCCAACTATGAAGCCTTCGGCTTCGAAAGGAGAAGAGGCCGTCGCGCGGGCAGCGGTGCACGACGGCCTCTGGCGGGAAGAGTCGGTTTCCCTGCGGTGGTCTTACTGAACCAGTCGCAGTGGGCGGTAGCCGGCAATTTGCTGGAAGACTTCGGTCAGTTCTTCCGCGTATTCATCGCCAGTCTTGCCACCGGGAATGTTGAAGTGCGCGCCATTGGTGATGTCGGCGACTTGTTGCATGAGATCGGTGTCGGCACCAGCTCCCATGCTGATGGTAACGATCACATAACCTTTGTCGGCGGCGAGGTGAGCTTCGTTGATTACCGCGTCACGAGCGGCCGAAGTGTTCACACCGCCGTTATTCCAGTTGGCCACGCCATCGGTCATCAGGACCATCATCTTGTAGGCACCTGGTCGAGCGCGAGCGTCCAGTTCTTCACGAGCCACCGTCATGCCGCCTGCGATGTTGGTGTAGTTGTGGTAGTAGCCGGCCTGTCGCTGATTGGCTTGGGCCACGATGTAGCCGAAGTCGTCGCCAAGGGTCGACTCGAGGATCCCGTTACCACCGGGGCCGTTGTACATCGAGAGTCCCATCTGGTCGTCGGAGTCGGCCTGCTGGATGAAGTTGACGAACATGGCCACCGAAGACTTCAGGGCGGTGATCGGTTGAGCACTCGCTTTCCACATGTCAGTGGACTGTTCGTGAAGCGTTCGCTGCTCGAGCAGGTAGACAATGAAGTTCTGGTAGCCGAACTTGTAGCGGAAGCCCGCGTTCTTGTTCTGGCCATTGCTGGAGGTGCAGTAGTTGATATAGCTATCCCAGTTGCCGCTGTACGGATAGGCAACCGTATCGAGTCCCAGGGCCGTGATAAACGTGTCCCGGTTAGTGAAGTCGAAGTAATGAACCTGGTCCGATCCGTCGGCGTTCTTGCCGCTGTAGGCCCAGACTTCACGAACCTGACCGCCAGGCGTATAGGTGCCGGTGGTGCCGCTGGGGTAGTACGTAATGACGTCCCCATTTTGCCGACGAACACGAATCCGATCGTACGACTTCGTCGAGCTGACGACGACCGTGCTGTATTGATATTCGACGGTAACTTGGGCTTGGGCGTCGATCTCTGGAGCGGGACCTTTGGCGACGGCCCACTTGGGTTCAAACTCCAGGTTGCCGTAGATAGGTGAACCTAGCTCTTCATACATCTGAAGTTGATTCGCCGTGACGTGAGCGACGCCTAGCTTATTGAAAGCATTGAACTCGCTGTCGTCATTCATCGAACCGGACAAATCCAACACCACCATGATGTCGCGTGGCTGATAGGCGGCCGCACTATTAGCTTGAATGCTGAAGGTATCACGGCCGAGCAAATGCCCGAAGAAGAAGGGCATGTTGTCGTATCGCATGCTCACCTTAACGGTCGAGGCAGGGCGAGTGGATGGAATCACCTCTTGCGTGTCGCCGTCCCATTCCCCGAAGTTGACCTCAAGCCCTTGAGCATAGTGGTCCATGAAGTGGGCAACACTTTCCTCGACCGGCTGGTTGTCGTATTCTTTCCACTGAGTACCAACCGGATTACGAACAAGGTACTCGTGAATGGCGTCGGTGGCGGCGTCTTCGCCGTCGATCAGCGAGCCGGCACCGGCCAGGGTGGCCGCGTCGACGCTGCGCTGCAATTGCGATTGCATGGTGTACATGTAGCCGACGTCAATGCTGAATGCGAGCATTGCCATCATGACAATCATGAGTACCGCGGATAGCACGACAATGATGCCGCGTTTTGGGTGCGATCCTACGTAAGACATTTCCTCGTCGGGGGAAGTAGATCGGCGAAGCATAAACTCTCTCCTGGGATTTGGAAGAAGTTTGTTGGATCGCGGCGAGCCGAAGGGAATTCGTGCTGGCGTGCTCGAGGCAACCCAACTATTTAAAAGGGTCTGAAACGAGATTTAGGGAGTTCGCTTCCATCTGACCAATGATGCTTTTTCGCAACATGTGCTGATCAGCTTTCTGCGGTAAACCTCTCTGAAGGAGAGAGATGACGAGTGTCCTTGCTAATTAAAAACGTAGGTTACGCCTGATCGCGAGGCGGGAAAAACCTTCCAGATTGCGCGGAATGTGGACACGAACGTGAGTAAAGCATGGGAAAGCGAATCGGATTGATCGGCGCCAGTTGCCGGGCCATGGCCGCATCGCTCGTACGTGGCGGGTTTTCGGTCGTCGCGGCGGACATGTTTGCCGACTACGACCTGGGGCAGATCGGCGAGGTCAGGGCGTTGCGCAATTACCCCTGGTCGGCCCGGCGATGGCTTCGGGATACGGATGTGGATGCCTGGTGCTACACGGGAGGCCTCGAGAACTATCCCCGGCTAATCGAACGCATGGCCAGGGAGAAACGGTTGTTGGGCAATTCGCCAGAAACGCTGAGAATGGTCCGCGATCCATTCTGGCTTGCCGGCCTGGCGAAACGACATGGATTTGAATTCCCGGAAACGCACCGCATTCACGATCCGGCCTACAATCCGATCGATCCTCAGCCCAGCGACCAGTGGCTGCTCAAACCGTATCGTTCGGCCGGTGGTTTGAATATTGAAAGGGTGAGTACCTTGCCGAAGTCGGCGCACCGCTTCTACCTTCAGCGGAAGTTATCCGGGGTGCCGATGTCAGCCGTGGTGTTGTCAACCATGCAGGGATGCCAAATCGTGGGAGTCAATCGGCTTCATATAGGACCTCAGTATGGGGCCCCTTTGCCGTATCTCTTTGCGGGTGCCGTTTCCCTGTGTGTGCCGGAAACAAACTCGCTTGAGCCCATCGTGAATGCCATTCATGAGGAAGCCGGGATGATAGGACTCTGGGGAATCGACTTTCTGCAAACGGATCGACCAACGTTGCTGGAAGTCAATCCTCGTTGGACGGCGACCACGGCGCTGCATGAACGGATGCGCGAAAACCCCTTGATGCCGCGTCATGTGCAGGCCTGCCTTCAAGACGAAGTCAAACTCAGTCCGCGGTTCGCTTATTGGTCGAGTGGGGTCAGGATCGTTTACGCCTCCAAGCGGCTTGAGTTTACCGATCGGATGCTACGCGGCATTCACGCGGCGTTTTCTCTGACCGAAGAAAGTTATCTGACCAACCAAAAGATTGGTGACATTCCGATTCCGGGGACGACGATCGACGTCGGGAGCCCCGTTTGTACGTTGTACGTCGATGCCAAGAGCGAAGCGTTGGCCGAAGAAGCATTGCGAGTGAATCAGGAACTTTTGGAAGAGATCATTTACTCCGAGGGGTCGTCCTCGGGAGATTGCTGATTCTGTGCCAACTCTTCAGGGGTTGGTTTCCAGTTCTTACCGGCCAGGGTTGGCTCGTAGTCAGTTTGGTCGGCGAGTTGGGCGATCGCTTTCACCGCGGCAACGATCATTGCCTGGTCGGATTCAAAGTCATTGGGGTAAATCAACTCGCCAACGGTGATCGTAACCTGGGCGGGCATGAAGAAGGGGCTGGTTACCGTCTTGTTGTACGGGGCCCCTTCGATGTAGACGGGAAGGATCGGTACGTTTGCTCTGCGAGCCAGCAGGGCGGCGCCAGGTCGAACGGGCATCATGAACTGGTCCGAGGTATTGATTCGCCCTTCCGGCAGGACCCCGACCCACTTTCCTTCTTGGAGCAGTTTTACGGCTTCGCGAACCGATGCATTGTCGATTCCCCCGCGACGTGTGGGGATGGCGCCGGTCTCGTTCAAAAACCAGCCGAAAAACCAGTTGGCAAAGAATTCCCGGGCCACGAACCAGCGGACTCTTCGTTTGGCTGCTAGATGGATGAAGAATGGGTCGACGCTACTGTGATGGTTCGCGACGATGACCGCGCCTTGGTCCCTCGATAGCGGGAGTCCGCAGGGGGCCTTAGTATGCCAAAGGAATCGCAATAAGATAAAAGCCGTGCGATCGAGAAGAAATTGGATTATGGTGTACTCTGTACGGCGAGCGAACAGCCAAAGCACGGTAATTACCACCAGAAAGGTGGATGCTACCAGGCCGAGTACCAACAAAACGTTCAATTCTTGATCGGGATTAGGGGGTACAGAGTGCAAATTGGAATCGTAAGCGACACGCACGGGCACAGCCGTTTCGCCCAGTCGGCCGCGTATATGCTGGAAACGTTCTCAGTAGAGCACGTTTTGCATTGCGGTGACATCGGGAGTACAGGCGTGGTCGAGATTTTCTCTCAGTGGCCTACCCACTATGTCTACGGAAACACGGACGATAGTCGAAGTGTGATCCAAGAAGAGATCGAAGCAAGGGGGGGCCGCTATTATGGCAAAGTTGCCGACATCGAGCTTGGGGGCCGCCGGATCGGAATGACTCATGGAGACGACCCGGCGCTGCTGATGCGAATGATCCGCAGCGAAGAGTATGACCTGGTCTGCTCCGGTCATACTCACCAGGTGAACGTGCGGCAGGTTGGGCACACGCTGGCTCTCAACCCGGGAGCACTCTTTCGCGCCGTCCGCCATACGATCGCCATCGTCGATCTGATGACGATGCATCATGAGATCGTCGAGGTCTAGCTGGCCAGACGTGCGATTCGATTGACCGGAGTGTATCCGCCGGATTCGAGCTGCTTATACTGCATCAGGTAGGCGTCTTCGGTGGTGTCTTCGTAGAAGTCACGCAGCAGCGAAATCGCTTTGAAATCGAGGCTGCGGAAAAACTTCTGAGCTTCCAGGTTCGTTTCTCGGACTTCCAGAAGGATCTGACGCCGTCGGCGATGGGTCAACTTGGAAACCAGTTTACCAATCATCTGGCGACCAACCCCTGCGCGTCGCATCGAAGGAGCGACGGCCAGATTCAACAGATGGAGACGCGTGTTGAGAATCTCGTAGATCATATAGCCGGCAATGCGGTCTTCGTGTTCGGCAACCATGCCAATGCAGTTGCGTTCGCGAAGGCATTTGACGAACTCTTCTTCGCTCCAGGCGTATTCGAAGCTGAGGCTTTCAATATCGAGTACCTCTTGCATATCGCGTCGAATCATCCAGCGGATATGAACAGGTAAAGTTCGTTGACTAATTTGACTCATGCCGGACTCCTTCCGAAATAGCCAAAGCTGTTTTTAGCCGAGAGCGTTTAATGCCAATTGTTTGGTTGCCGTTCGCGTCAATTCTGGAAAGGCATCCTCCTCACAACCGGCTCGGATTGTCTGTCTGAGGAAGCGGTAACCTATCAGAATTGGTGAAATGTGCCAAGCCGAAAGAAACCGCATTGCCCCACGAGATAGATGCACGGGACGCTAGCTGTTAAACAGCGTAGAATAGTCCTCCTGTTTCGCTAACTTCGCCCTAAAAGGGCACTGGCTCGGAAAGGAAGCGAAGCCCACACAACCATCGCGATCAACAGCAACCCGATAAAGTGAGGCGGAAGGAATAGCCACCAGAATAGTCCGGCCAATACACCGCAAACCTGTGGATTACGACTCATCCAATCTCGTGCATGATGAGCCTTTTGGGCCAGAAGCGGGGGAGTTGCCAACAGTAGCCCGATCGCACCCAAGGCCAGCAGGCTCGTCATAATCGGAGGCCAGTACGAATACGACAAGGGTGAGGATTCCCGGATCGAAAGGGGGCTGGAAGGCGGGGAAAGTCGATAGTAGTTGAAACGATCGCCAGAACCTTCGGCGGAACTATAAAACGTTTCGTAAGCCAACCTTTTCTCGGTGCTCGGGGAAACGGCCCACGACTCCACTTCTGTCGCGTTGTCTCCCAGCAACTTCGTGACAATGTCTCGAGTGTTGTCAGGCGTCTCGCCTCGTTTGCGGAGCATCTCTTGAAATTGAGAGATCGCAGCGAAGGCCTGCTCCATACGTAGTTTGTCCCAACGCTGGATCTCTGCCGTTGAGAGTCCGGACTGTGCATCTCGCGACGCGCCCTTCAACTGAAATGCGGACGTAACCTGATCGCGACTCCAGGCCATGCGGTCGAGGTGGGGTGCGTTTTCGAGTACCCACTGCGACGGTAGGGAAACCCGTAGCAACTCTTCCCCCTTGACCGTAAAGTTCAAGGCCGGACGTTCTAACTCGTGGAGTTGATCTTGGCCGGGAGCCAATTGCGAAGAGAAAGCAATCTCTACCATCTGGGGAAGACTGTTCGACTTCAAGGGAACCCGAACGATGTGTTCGCCTTGTTGCTCAATATGGCGTTGACGATCGAAATCGACCGCGATGCCAAGGACTTCGACCTTGTGAGGGATCTTAAACTCGACGGCGTTATTGCCTTGGGGAAGGACGGCGATGCGTGTTAGGCCAATGGCTCTTCCAGCGGAGTCGATCTGGATGGTCGTTTCCAGGCCGCTCACCGCTGGGTTGCCGGTGGGGTTGGCTCGCTGCATCATCTGGCACAAGTAATCAGGCCGAGTGGCATTGAGCAGTTGGTATGTTTCGGGCGTGTTCGCAATCAGCCAGCGACCAGACACGGTTGTTGGACGCAGCGCCTGCGACAACCACAGGACTTCCTGGTCGTCCACTTCACGTGGCACGGCCACCCATTGGCTCACGCGGTGTTGGCCAATCAATCGAATCGGCGAAAAAGAGATGCGTCTGCCGGGCGTGGTTTTAAGGGTTCCCAGCCACTCGAACGAGAAGGAACTGGGCAAGGGCGACCGGGGGATAAGGGTATAAACGTAGGCGGACTCCTCGGGGAGGAGTCGGGAGGTGACGTCAAACCCTTCGATCGAAGTGACGTCTAATTCGATTTCCTTGGGTACCAACCATTGGAGATAGCCAACACTGCCACTGCGAATGTCGATTTTGCCGACCCATTTCAGCCGCCATTGGCTATCGGTTCGGTTGACAACCGTCAGCAGATCGCTGGATATCACTACGTTATTGGGATGAACCTGCCACTCAAGCGGAAGGGCCGGATCGACTAACTGCCAAATCCCGACGTTGACGATCTGGTCGTTACTTGGCTCCGAGACCTCTTCCTGTATAGGAATCAGGTTCATTGTGCTGGGAGTGCGGACCAGCACCGATTGATCTCGTAGTATCTGCATGCGGCTTGACTGCGTGTGAACTTCTCGAATCTTGATGGGAGGCAACTTCACATCGTGAATTTTCGAAGAAAGCCAGTTTCTTCCATTGATCGCTAGTTCCTGAAGCCCGCTGATATCGGTTAACAGCAAGACCCCCAACTCTCCAGTTTCCAAGTCGTAGTGCCATTGGATCGGTCGCAACAGCCCATCTACCAGGTATTGAACCGATTCGACTTCACAACCTGGCATAATTTCGACGACGTATTGCTTCGGCTTGCCCGAGTAGGTCTCGATTTGTGCTTTGATGTCGAAATCGTAGCCATCCTCATCGAACTTCAAGCGATATCGCAGGTCGGCATTGCCCCGTGTTGCGATAGGTCGCGTCGAAATGAGCCAATCCAACGGCTCTGAGGTGCCCACTGCCACGGCAAAGCGAAAGCGTGGTTCGTCTTCATCCCACTCTCTCAGGAATTCTTCCTGAGAGAGGATGCTGACGCGCGATTGTGCCTGGCTTTGCACCTGCAATTGACTTGTCGCGGCGACCGCTACCCACCGCCGCTGGAGCAATCCATTGATGACTTCGACGTTGGGAAAACGAAGCTGACCCACCTGTTGCGCCCCTTCCAGCGAGAACCGGAGGTCGACTTGTTGGACCAGCGTGTCACCGTCGAGCAGATGAATGGCGTAGGTACGTGTCGAGGAGGAGAGGCTCGTCGATTTGACTTCCGCGGTCCAGCCCAGGGCCTGCTGCATATCTAGCGTAAGACGTGAGTCGACCGCCAGAAGGATGGGCCCAATTTCTGTGGGGCGGCTCGTCAAATCGAGTCGCACACGAAGTTGGACATTCTCGTCATTGAACTCGAGCAGATCCAATTCACGGAATTCAAAGGTGGATTGGAGTTCCGAGGACTTCCACTCCAGGTCGAACCCCGTCACAGTGCCCAGCGGAATGGTTTGGCGGATACTCGAAGCTTCGATGGAGACCTCTCGATCGCTGAAGCGAATCAAAGGAGAACCCAATTGCATCGAATCGGCAATGATGACGGCAGTGTTCGCCATGGAAGGCGTATCAATGTGCAGATTCAGAGGTCTGCTATCGCTTTGCTGCATCGGGACACTGCTATTGATCACGATCGTGTGATGTCCCATTTCCTTGATCGAAAGGACCAGTTCCTTCTCGTCAGCATCAAATGGATTGGGCAGAATACTGCCTGTGTCGGCAATGGTTCCGACTTGATCGACGGCCGTATCCAGTCCTGTTCCAAGCTGCGAGTCAAAAGGGAGACGGATTGTTTGATTGGCCTTTGTCGTGACCAGTTCAATATGGGTCGTGACGTTCATCTCAGGCGTCAACTCGAGTGAGTCAACAAGCGAAAACTCGTAACGCATGCCTTCGACGATCCAGAGCGGAATGACGTCTGCTGGTTGGTCGGACAAATCACTCAGACGTTCGTACAGCGGCAATGGAAGATAGGCTTGCCCCACCGGTTTCCGGTCTGTATCCATCGGAATGAGAACCGGGTAGACGGTTGGTTTCGCCGTGGAGTCGGTCATCGGGTCTTGCGCCATGGTGGGCGACGCACCCTGGCCGAGCCAACTTAGCGTGAGCGCCAGCACCAAGCTCGTTACGGTGACGGTCGAACCGGTCGAATACTTCCAGCTGGCTTCTGCGGGAGGAATCAGCAAATAGGATCCAAGGCCACCCAAAATGAGGCCCAAAAAACAGGCCGACGTCAAAGGAGCCATAACGTCCGGCAGCCACGGCACCAGCACGAGCAACGTCAGCAACACGACGCAGAACGATCGTGGCATCTTCAGAAACCCATAGCCCCCAATAAACAGTGCGGCCATGAGGAACGTGAGACTGGCCATTAACAGAGAAACGCGATGAACCACCCAAATCGATCCCGAGGGAAAAGGAAAGGCTTCCGCGTCAGCAGTCTTGGCAGGTTGATGGCTCGAAATCAGATCGGCTTGGAAAAGACCGGACCACAGTCCGTTGCGAATGCGATCCCCAAACGTGGACCAGCGGGGGCTAGGGTATTTGACCTGTTGCACCAGACTTCCCAGGGCGAACTCTTGTTCTTCGGTCGAGGTCGGGAACTCCGCCATTGCAAATTTCGGCGAGACGGAACGAATCATCGAAATAGAGCCTGGGTTGGTATGGTAGTGCATTTCAAGTTGGGCGGAAGATACGGCCTCAGGCACATCCACTTCAACGGTTTGTCCGTTTTGTTTCCACAGCGTCCAAGGTTCTCCGTTCCATTGAATCAGATCGACCTGGGCTCCTTCCGGCAGCTCGAAAATGGCTTTCGACGAACTTTGGCTGACGATCGTCCAAACCGAATTCATGCGCTGTCGGCCATCGTTCTCGATGCTGATGCAATGGTTGGCTTTGGTAGAGAAAATACCTGGCAACGGTTGGGCACCTTGCCACTGACAGGTAACCAATTGCGAGATGTTCTCGGCCAAACGTCGGATTTCGTCCGGGCGGTATTCAAGCCGCGTGACTTCGGACGAGGTATCCAAATCGGAATCGAGATAGATCTTGCGCATCAACACCGGATCGACTGTCAGGCGGCAGGTCTCAGGTGTGGTCAGCGTAAGCACGCCCGACTGGGCTTCCGCGGAAGGAACGGCAAGCAAAAGCGGATCGGAGAATTGTTCATCGACCACGGGGAACTTCCCGCGCAAGATCAACGGGAACGAACTATCCGATGGCGGTCGTAGCTCATAGATGTAATAGGGGTCGCGCTGATTAGGACCTTCACCCGCGGAAGTGGTGATGGCCGTCCAGCGAATCTGGGCGAGGTTGGGGGTGGTCCACGCAACCTCCTCGGACCAAGGCTGCGTCGACCAAACGAAGATGGTCTCAGGCAATAGACCGGTCCCGCTTAAGCGGATGGCTGCCTGGCGACGTGTCGACGTCTCGCTGGCCGTTATCTGTACGTCGATTTCGGCATCGTAGGTCGCCCGTTTCCGGGTAACCCGAGTCAAGTGCTGCAGGTCGGATCTCCCACGAATCTCAAACGCCGGTATTTGCCACTTGGTGCCGAACATTCGCTGGATATCGACGGGAGCTTCCGCGATCAACTGCCGGGCAACCAGGCCTTCTGGTTCGAGTTGAAGATCGAAACCCGGAGCAGGCTTCACCGAGAGCCATTCGACGTGGCCAATTCCGGGAGGGAAATCAAAGGGACGAAAGTCTGCGATTTTCAGATTTCCAAAGTCATTCTCGCGGGTACGACGCAGTGTGATCTGGAAGTCGACCATCTCGGCCACGTCTTCAATCCTAAGCAGACGCTGCCGATCGCGCGTCGTTTCTTCCCAGCGAACGGCCGTGCCTTCAGGAAATCGCTGAACCGATTCAGTTTGCCAGCCTGGTGAAAGTGGCAACTCAAGGTGGTCTGTCGGATCATCCCGCTCGAGTAAGTGAATCACGCTGTCCGATTGAATCATCAAATCGTTGACGGTCGACTTGTGCCCCATCGACATGCGCAGCTTGCTTTGCCGGCGGAAAAGTTGCAGGCCGATCTGAGCCGATTCGTCGAAGAGTCGAAACTTAAGGTTGGATCGGCCCAGCGAATTGTGCGGGACGAATTCAACCTGTTGAGCGTTCTTGAGCGTGCAAAATGAAAGGTTGATCCCCTCATCCAACTGCACAGCGACGACATGCGATTCTGTCGGCTGCGAAGAGATACTGATGATTGGAAGGTCGATGCGAGAATAATCCCCGATCGTAATAGGCGTTAGTCCTTGCACGGATATCGCCGCCGTTTCTCCCATGGTGAAAACGGCCTGAGGAATGATCAGCGACTGCTTGCCTTCCGGGGTTTCATGCAGGTCGAGGTTGTCCAGGATCTGGCCATTCACCGAGACGCGCGTCACGGTCAGTTCTTCTGGTATCGAGAGATCCAAGGTTGCCTGGGGTGGGGACTGGAGTGAAACCTGGGTGTTGACCTCGCAGACATTGTTTTGAACGTGGTAGCGTGTTGATTGCGTCGCAACGGCGGCATCGGATTGAAAGAGCCGATCACCGGTAAGCAGCGAAAACTTGAGTTTCCCTTGCCACTGTGGGCTGAGGTGCCAAACGTTGGTTTCTGGTCCGCTGTTTTCCGAGGATTCAGGGTCCTCAAGTAAGATGCCTTCCTGAAGAACCACTTGCCACTGGGAAGGGAGTTCCAGGTAAAAATCGACTTTGGGGGCAAACGCCAGGCTCAGGTCGACCGTCAATTCGTCGCTGTTACGCGCGGTCGCTTGATAGTTCCAATCAAGGGTGAAGGAGGGTTGGACCTCCTTGAAGAAAACGCCCATGCGCGGACCATTTCCACCTACCCAGAACGTTGGCATCGTCGAGAGTCGTTGATGCTGATCGAAGTAAAACAGGTTGGAACCTTTGAGCGAAACAAACCCAGGCACATCGGCTTCCGGGGCGACGACCTGGAATTCCGCTTCTCCTTGGAGTATCCGGCCATCGAGCGTTGCGTGATACGTGATGCTGTTGACTGCCAGATCCTCGGTAAGGTCGTTCTGGCTTCGCGCGAACTGGGTGATCAGTTTCTCGAAGTCTTCCAGCTTTATCTGGGGGGCGAATTCGAAGCCCGACCGCGGCCACTCTTGCGAACGATTCTCGGGCACGTAAACGCGTTGGAACTCGATGGTTGGGACGGTCGGCGTCTCTTGCGCGGCGCATGGGGCATGGAAAGCACTTGTCATGACAAATGCCGCCAGGAACATGCCGAGCGTTATACGAAGCCGATCGATCATCGAGATTGTCCGCTTGATTGAACCGCGGCAGGCATGGAGGTCGTGGAAACCGCTGAGTTCCCAGCCACGCCTGACTGAGACGCCGCCGGAACCGAAGCTTGGCTATCACTGGAAGTTCTCGCACGTACGGCCGATTTGACGGGGGCACGGTATGAAGCAAGACGGTAGAGAACGATGCCGAAGATGGCCAGCATGATGCCCAGCGTGGACATCTCTCCCACCAACACGGCAAAGTCGGGATACGTGACAGCCACGCCAATGGCCAGAATTGCCGCCACACCAAACACCAGGACGTGCCGAGATTGCGGTAGATAGAACAGCGTCAACAGCGCGGCCAGGGCGATGCCAGAAAACAAGAGCATCAAAGAGCTTGTCTTTGCCGAAGAAACCCGCACGTCCTCGATCGGTCCGATCGTGCTGTACAGCGAACGATGCATGCCTTCGGGATAGCCGGTCGAAATGTTGGTTTTCGCCAGCGATTCGAGTTGCTTTTGCGTGAGGCGTGCCTTGCGGCGATATCGCCCTTCACTCCAGGACCAGTCCATTTCATCGGACATTCCCGAAGCAGAAAGGACGAGCCAGTTTCCCGGCGAAACGATTTGCAGGTAGGTATAACCACCTTCACGCCCTGGTTGGCTTGTTCCCACGACCGAATTGTTGATGGTCGGAGAGTTAATCGTGAGAGAGGACTTCATGCCATCTCCCGTGGGAAACTTATACCAGATTTCCAGGCGGTCTCGTCCCGCTTCGCGGCGTTCGGGAATCTCCAGTTGAATGCGATCTTCATCCAAAGTGAATGGTTGCTCGATCCCATTCCAATACACTTCCGTTTCCCTCGCCCCTTCTGGAACGTGAATGGTCAACTGCGGTGCCAGAGTTCGTAGCGTATAGACTGCGCGGTCTCGACGCTCGTCGGGAGTTAGTGCGACTTGAAGCCAATGGAAGTCGACCAAGACGCGGTCGTCGGTTTTGGGTGTCAGAAAAGGAGCGGAGAACTGCACTTGACTGTATTGATCGCCCGGCAATTGGACTGTTTGCCCCTGTTGGCTCATGGTGAACGAACGCCAGTCTTCCGTTTGCGAAAGGACATCGACTTCCTGGGAAGACTCAAACGTCAATTCCAGAGGTTTGAAGTCGACGTCGATCCCCTTTTCCGTCAGTCCTGTGGATTCAAGGGTCATCAGGTTCAGTAGGTAATCGCTACTCCCTGGCGTGATCTCTTCCAGAGGCGAGTTGTACTTCAGCTTTATGCGATACGGCGGGGCAAGGTTCGAAAGGGAATAGACCATGGTCTGATCTTCTCCCAGGCCAACCCGCTGCCCGGCGACGTCTTCGGTGTTGATTTCCGCAGTCGTGACTTCAAAGAAGTAGATGCTTTCCGGAAGTTTGAACACGGCTTGTTCCGGCGCACTGTGGAATGGCTCGAGGGTGAACTGGTGAGTGATTGTCGCGTGGTCTTTGCCTTCGGCTAATTGAACAGTCGCGGTGGAGCCGACAATCAAACGAGGAACGACCGGAGTCAGACGAAGTCCCAAAACGAGCGATTCCTGAGAAGGGGCAGCCCTCAGGACGATCGTCCCTCGCTCGCCAGAAAGTTCCACTTCCTGGCTACGACTTCGGTCGAGTTGGAATCCTTCGCTCTTTTCGGATTGGAAACGAATCTCGATGTCGTTATCAGGGATGGCGGTGACGGTTGCCGTGCCAAGCGGCTCGGCCCTGGGGATAGGCCACGGCAAGCTGACTTCAGTTGGGTCATCGCTTTGATGATCTCGCTGGGCCTTGATGTTGACTTCAATCGTGCGGTAGGGAGCGACCGTCATCGCTTCGGCGCCTGTCTCACCGGCCAGTGGGAGAACCAACTGGTCCGCGTCCCCTTCACCGATTTGCCATTGAGCGGCACCTTGCGTATCGACGGAGTCGATGCTCCAACCATTCAGGTCGATCACCAGGTCATCGTTGTACGTCCGCGGCAAACGATACGAAAGCTTGCCGACCAGTTGAGAATTCAGCTTGCCGACATGCAGTTCGTAGTCTGTTTTGACGCGGGCAGTGGACTGGATGGGCAACGTGTGCAGAACCAACGCCGCTGGCTGCTGATCGTACGAAAACGTCGCACGGTAGTTCATGCCGTCGCTTCCACGCGACGATTGTTCTCGCAAAACGCGGGGGGTATCCCAAGTGACGTGAACATTGCCGGCCGAGGTCAGGCTCAAGCGACCGTCCTGGATATCACATCCCAAGACGTTGAATTGCCCCACGGAGAATCGTCGTTTGCCTCTTTCTCCGGGGACCGGATCGGTTTGTTTCGTGTTGATGGTGACGGAAACGGGTGCCTTGGTCGCTTCACTCAGTTCCACGAGCAGACGATTGCCAAACGCTTGACCTTGCCGCTCGAGCGGATGGATTTTGTACACCGTGGATGGCGTGGCGGGCGGAATGAATTCCGCATCGTCCGCGATCTCGACGATGAACGAATCAAACGGAATGGTCGTGCTCTCGACCTGCAGTTTGGCAACTGTGGTGACGGTGTCGTCCACGTCGACGGAAACGGCTAGTTCCCCTTTTACTTTGAGATTGACCGGCTGTTCTTTCATGGCCTGATCATCGAAACGCCAACTCAAGCCAAGGCTTCCTCCTGCGTATTCCAAGTGCTGAAGACTATGGTCAGCCGGCGCTGGTTCGGTTGGATCCTTGACGACCATGCTTCCTTTGTGAGAGATATTGGCGCCCCCTTGCGGCACATCCAGCTTGACCACGCATTTGGTATCGACCGGAAGGTTGGTCTCCAGCGAGGTCTCGTCTCCGCGCGTCGTGAGAGGAAGCAAAGCCGTTACACGAAATGTGATCGTTTCCGCTGGTTGCGGAGAAAGCAGGACGCTGTCCGATTCGGGGAACTCGCACCACAAAGCATATCCGCTGCCGGACGCGCCGCTCTTGGGGCGATCGGGCCGAACGGGCATCGCAGGCGAGACTTCCACGCTCGATCGAATGATGGCGTTTTGCAGCCCAATCGGAATTCGGATCCAGCCCGATGCGTGCGGGATAACTTCGTACGTCACGTCGATGACGGCATTGGGGCCTTGGATGTGAATGTCGGCCGTGACGCTTTCGAGAGAGTACTTGGGCAGATCCTTGGGATTGCGGTTCAGGTAGACATCTTTGTACCAGGCCCGGAAAGACTCGGCTGGAAAGTCGAGGACGCGTTCAAGTGGTCCCCCTTCCGCGATCGCACCATCCTTGATCGGCAGGTAGATGATTTCTGGTTCCCGCTCCTCAATTTTCGATCCTGTCGCGCCGGCCTGAGCATACAGCAGCGAACTAAACCCGCTCGAAGCTAGGAAAACCCATGCGACCAGCGCGATACCGATCCCACGCGACCAGCAACAAAAGCTGAGCCCCGGCAGTGCGGAACCATGTTCTCGGCACGCGGTGTTCATCGAGTCGGGAGAAATCTGTGGTACGAGGAGTCTGATAAGGTGCCCCAAAGATGAATGGGGGATCGCCAGGCTTGGGCGAGTTCACCTGGAGATCGTGTCCTGAACTCACCTGGGGAGATCGATCGTAATAACCGCTGTTTCACGATTCCCGCTACCTGGCGTAGTAATCTAAGTCTATTTAGCCATGACCGTACTTCCTGAAAGGTTAACGCCTATGGCCTGCGAAAACTGCGAAAAAAATTCCAGTCGCACCAATTATACCACCCGCAACTATCAGGAGAGCCGCCCGATGGGTGGCAGACGCCCTAAACTCTACGAAGTGGCAATTTGGGCCTGAAGATCTGCCTGTAATTGGGGGGTAGCGGTCGCCACGATCTTTGGCTTGTTAATATCGAAAGGCTGATTGCCAAATCCTTTCACAACGCCCCCGGCCTCTTCGACCAGGATCGCGCCGGCAGCCACATCCCAGGGCTTGTTAAACGCAGCCCAGTACGCGTCCATATGTCCGGCTGCCACGTAAGCCAGGTTCAGAGCGGCTGAGCCCAGCCGACGAATTCCCTGCGATTTCACGAGGACGTTGATAAAGTCCTCGATGACCTGAGACTCTCGGCTGACCGTTGTGGGAAAACTGAACGCGATCAGGGCTTCATCGAGAGATTTCGCACCACTGACTTCGATTTTCTCGTCATTCAGGTAGGCCCCTTCCCCTTTCTCGGCCTTGAAACAACGATCGAAGACTGGGTCGTAAATCACGCCAGCGATTACCTTTCCGGCGTGAGTGAGGCCAATTGAGACGGCATAATTGGGTAGCCCGTGAACGTAGTTCATCGTGCCGTCCAATGGATCGACAATCCAGCAGAACGGGCTGCCTGTTTCCCGCGACAGCCCGGATGGGCCTTCTTCTCCCAAAAACTCGAAATCGGGGAAGTCGGCCGTAAGAATCTCTTCGATTACTTTTTGGGCGGCGTCGTCGGCATCGGTGACAAAATCGGACCGCCCTTTTTCCCGGACGTTGAACTTACCTCGCCATTGGATAAGCACTTCCCCGGCAGCGCGGGCTGCCCTTTCGCAACTCGTTAAATAGGAAGACATTACGTTCCTTTTCGGGGCTGGGTGAGTTGTTTGCAAATCGGAGGCGTGAGGTGCGTTTTAACACGTATTTTGGAATTTGGGTACTTGCCTTGACCAGGGGGATCAGGCGTAAGATACCTGAAGCAAATGCGACCTATAGGTTTCGCAAGAATCTTTGCAAATTATTGTGGACACCATCCCGATTTTTGGTATCATCAACTACATCATTCCCGGGACAGCGGTCAAAAACCGCCCATACCCGCTTTGCGAAGGGAAATTTCGCAGGGCAAAATTTCGGCCTCTTCTCTGTTCCGGCCCCGTCGACTTGCTTTGGCGAGCGACGGGGTTTTTTATTTCTTGCCGGTGGGCTTCCGACTCGCGGCACCATCGAACAAAATCGAGCCCATGAGCAACTCGATTTGGATCTCCGACTACGACGTCATTCACCGCTGCAAGACGGAAACCTTCCAGCTTTCCGTGGCGGCTTATCCCAACAAGATGAACGCGAAGTTCCTCTCGCAGCCCAAAAACTGGCAAGTTGCCGAGTGGAACCTGGACGGTATTGGAACGCGGGAAGAGTTCTACGTACGAGGCAACGATCTCGTCGAGCGCTACACCTCCGAAGAAGAAAAGCTCTCGACCGAGATCTATTCCAGGATCCTGCCAGAATTGGATGGCGTCGAACTGATCCTCTCACGGCAGACGTCCACGCTCGACTCCGACGCGCAAATGGCCCTGACCTTTCGTTTCGATGACGCCAACTCGGTCATCACGATGAACAAGTCAGGCCAGTGGAACGCACCAGGACTGGGACCGGAGAATCTGGCCCAACTAAGTGATCCCATGGTCGTTGCGGTGGGGTGTTTGGATGCGGTTCAGTATGCCGTGTTTGCCTATCCCGGCGACTGCACTTCGATTCGGGCCGAGCGACTTAACGAAGAAACGATTGAGGTGACGATTCCTCTCTTTTCACTCCACTTGGAAAAGGGAGTGATTCGACGATCGCGGATTCAAATGGTCCGGGCCGAAGGGACAGACGCCATGGAGCAGTTGGCCGCCAAGTATCAGGCTTTCTGCGGTTCAGAAATCCCACTAACGACCTGATGCCGTGAATGAGGCTGCCCCAAACCCGTTCGCTTCGCCTGCCAACGTCTCGACGAAGGAGTATCGTGAGTTTCACGTCGAGGATCGGGAAGTTGCCTCCAGGGAACAATACCAGGCCGTTTTCGCCGGCGGTCTCGTTCTGTTGTTCGCTTTCATGTGGATCAGTCTGGCGATCGAGGCCGGCTTCTTCTCGCCCGGCGTCATGATCGGGCATGGCGTGCTGGCCTTCATGACATTTAGCTGCGTGGCGACGGTCATCAATCACTCGGTTCGTGCCCGTCGAGCGTGGGAGCGTTTTCCGCTGCAGCTCAACGACGAAGGGATCCGCGCGAAGTTTGAAGACGGTGGGAAATGGACAGGTTTGTACTTCGCCTGGAATGAAGTCACGAAGGTCACTTTCGCTCCGCGGAATCGCATGGTGGTCACGGCCATCAATGGAAAAGAGTTTGTCGCGGACTTGAGCCTGATGGGATCGCGTAAGTGGCATCCGCTGAAAGAGACACTCAAGTTCTATTCGGACTCGATGGCAGCGGACGCCGGTTAGTGGCCATTTGAGTACGAATGCTTCAACGAAAAAACGCCCTTGAGCTCAGAAGAGCCCAAGGGCGCGGTCAACTCAATCTTACTGGGTGACGGAAGTTTGGTGTTGGTCGCCTACACGGCGACCGCTTCCAATTCTTCCATCTCCTTTGCCAGCCGCTTACGAGCGACGTGCAGACGACGCTTGATCGTTCCGATCGGAGCTTCGAATTCGGCGCTCATTTCACGCAGCGACTGTCCTTCGACGTAGAAGGCCTGGAGCGTATCCCGGTCCATCGCGCCGAGGCGGCTGATGCCGACTGCCAGGTTATCCCGACGTTCGACTTCCAAAATCGCGTGCAGCGGCGTTTCGTTTTCTACGCAGACCGAAGCCAAAGCTTCCGGTTCGGTAGCGAAATCGTGCGGCCGACGAACTGCCCGGTTGATGGCCATCCGGGCTGCGATCGAACGCAACCAGCCTGGGAAGGCAGCCGGTTCACGCAACTGGTCCAGCTTCTGCATCGCCTGGATGAAGACGTCCTGAGCCAGTTCCTGGGCTTCCCAGTAGTGACGCAGACGCTTCAAAGCGATGGCGAAGACGACCGGCTGGAAGATTTCCACCAGCTGACCGAAAGCATCCCGATCACCGCTTTGAGCTTTCACGACCAAATCGACGATCCGATCCCGTTCATCGTTGTACAAGTTTCCGTTCATCATAGTTTCCAGACGTATATATTCAGGGCAGTTCTGGCGAAAATCAGTGCATGCGGCGGCAAACGACGGCTATGCACACGGCACAAAGGAACCCGGCGGCGAGATGGCCTGAAAACGGATGGCATGCAGCGCATCCCAGCAGGACAACTCGAACTCTCGGGGCCTAGCGTCTCAGAAGCTTCGCGAATTGTGCGGGACCAACCCTTGCGTTGTTGCTTGGGTTTTCTGGTCCTTTAGCTTCTGGGTAACAGGCCCAGCGATGCCATCATTGGCGATCGCATCGAGAGCGACATTGACGGGGTACTGCCTAGTAGTAGGCTGTCGCCGCCAAGACATCGCAGAGCATCACACGGCAAATCGTGTTCGGACGGTTTCGGGGGGCTCTGTTTGCCCCACGTTTTTGGTCCGTACTGTTGCCATGTATGGCCATAGAGGCGCAGACAGGTGGCGGATGCATTGCGAATAACATCAACGGCGACCACGAAAACGCGGGCGACGACGGCGGCAAAATTGGCGCGAATGTTGATGATGTTGGAACGCATTGTTTCATCCTCCTACGCGTCTACGCGCAGTGAGAGAACTATGAAGTGGAAGTTTGAAATCCCGGCACCTTCCAAGTGCAAGGATCTTGAATCTTAAATCGCCGAAATGATCTCGGCAACAATAAAGATTCTCCCAGCGTGCGGCAAAATTGCCGTCTGCGGGGATACCGGGTAGATGCCTGAAGGCCAAAAAAGGTTCGCAGTCAGGGAGAAAAAATGTCCAGAACCTGCCTGAACTGGTCAAATAAACTACTTGCGGATTGCCGCAAGTAGTTTAAAGCAATAAAGTTATGGCGTGTCGTTGGTTCCCGGGAAACTTTTTCGTTTTGGCGACGAACCCAGGAAAAGACTCAAGATGCTATCACCGTGAGCTTTTTCTAAGTTTTGCTTCGATTGGGCCTAGTTTCCGACGTTGAAAATCGTCTCGACGTTGCCTCGCAGCAGTTGGGTGCCCAGTTCGACGGCCGATTCTTCCGACCAATTGCGGTCGATGACGAAGTTCTCGGCCAGGACTTTCGCCAGGATTCGCTTGTACATAGCGAACTTCGGCAAGGCGAATTCCATTTTGTACATGTCGCTGTAGTAACCGATCTGCTTGGTGCGTGGAATCGCTTCCAGGCGAGACGCGCAGTCTTGCTGAATGTAGGTCGGCGTGTTGCTATACCACCAGTGACCATTGGCCACGACATTCGGGAAAATCCACGAATAGCTGACCAACTCCTGGTTGGTCACGCTGGCGAGAACCGAGATAGGGAAGGTTACGTCTGGGAACGCGTTGAGCAGTTCTTTGTATTGGATCAGCGAGACCCGGCTGTCGTAGAGGTCCTGCCCTTGGAAAACGCCTTCGGGAAAGACCTTGCGATTGACGCCAATCATCAGGTCGAACGGCAGTTTGCGTTCCTGGCAGTTTTCAGCAAGGGTCCAGAAAATGAAGTTGCTGACGGCTCGTTGATCGTCTTCATCCGTACTCAGGCCTTGCGAGAGTACATTCGACAAAGCCGTATTAGCACGCGCGTCAGAGACCTTCACCGGGGCGAAGGTAGGCGGTAGCGAGATCGCACAGGCCTTGGCATTGTTGCTGACAAAGTGTTCAAAGAGCTTGCCGATGGCCTGGCGTGCGGACGCAACGTCGCTGACGTCGACATCGGTTGCTTCGTAGAGCCGTACTTTCGTGCGAGGATTGGTAAGGTGAAAAACCAGGTCATCCGTTCGCAGGCAGGGGATGTACTTGGTGGTGTCGAAACCCTCCAGGGGGTCGTCGAAGTCATTGGTCAGAAAGACGCTTTCCAGCCGGCTCTTGCTGAAGACGGTGTCCGTCCAACTGTCCGCTGACATCTTTTCTTCCGCCGAATCGTAGAACGACTCCCAGTTGCTGACGTCGATCGTATCTCCCTCGAAATCGAGTAGCTTCTGAGCCATCTCGATGAACCAACTGTATTGGATCGTATTGGTAATCGGGCCGAGGTTTTCGATCAGTCGGCCTACTTTTTCCTTGGGCGAGATTCCCTCCTCTTCGATCTTGTCTTTGGGCATACCTGCCGAGTGAGCCAACTCGGTGTAGTAGTGATACCCCAAGATGTCGGCAAGCGTATGCGAAGAAGGATCAAGCGCGTTGATGTGCGTGTGGGGGTCAATCAGAACAAGTTGGTCGAGCTGGTCAAAAAGGCGATTTCGGAGTTCGATCGACATAATGGAGATGCACTATGGGAAAGGGTATCAGCAATTTTGAGTCTGTAATCCATCTGGTATAGCAGATCCCGGCTGAAAATTCATCGGTGGGAACCGAATTGGGGTTCGATTCTCGCTTAGAAAGTCACTAAACTTCCCCTTAAGCAGCAAAGTTTCCCCTGCATTGTGGGTTTGAATCGAATGACAACCGACCAGAATTCTGCGAATCCGTTTGCTTCGCCGCCGACCATCGGCGAGACCGTTACGATTGTGGCTGGCTCGTATGAGATCCAGGGAGAGCGGATTTTGGGAAAGGAGAAAATCGTTCTCCCGCACGCCTGTGTGAAGTGCGGTGAGGTATTGTCCGAGCAAGATAGCAAGACACGTCGCAAGAAGGATCTGTATTGGGTGCATCCGGCAATCTTCGTGTTGGTGATCCAATTGTTGATCTTCCTAATTGTCTACCTCGTCACACGTCGGAAGTGCCACGTCGAGTACTCCATCTGTCGAGAGTGCAATGCCAAGCAGCGTATCAATATCGTTTACTGCTTGGGATCGCTGGCAGTCTTTATCGGTATGATCGCGTTGATGATCAACTTTGAGAACGCCTGGCTCTCTTTGGGCGTCATCCTTGCTTTCGTTGCGATGCTCACGTTTGCCATTCGCGCGAACGGACCTCTCACGGTGAAAGCTTACAAAAAGGGAGAGTTCCAACTGCGTGGTGCCGGTCCCGCGTTTCTGCAACTTGCCGCGAGCACCACGGACGCCGAGGTCATACCAGCGGCCGTCCTGGCAGAAGACGGCCGCCTCGCTTAGACGTCGCCGCGATTACAGCTTGGTCGCTTCTTTGAAGGGCAGGCCCTGACCACCGCGGTGAACGTAGACCTGGTAGAGCTGAGTGATAAAGAGGGCCCACATGATCATGACGGCGCCGGCCGCTGGGATGTACCCAACACACAGTGCCAAGCACCCCACGAGCATGAAGACGATGGCGAAGATATAAAGCAAGATGCTGCCTAGTAGCTGTTCGACCCACATCTTCTTGATGAAGTCCATGATCCAGTTGAAGTCGAATGCCCCGACGAAATCGTTAAGCATGCCAGAGCGAATGATCAACGGGCACGTGATGAAAAACGTGATCAAATTGACAAAGAGTATCGTCCCGAAATAGATCACGAAACCGATTACCATGAGTGCTTCGTTTTCGGATGCCTGAAATGCGCCCATGATGCCCCCAGCCAGCATGGTCAGCGGCATCAGACAGATCGAAACGACAAACGTCACCAGGAACATCCAGAATCCACGTGTGAGATATTCGCCGAAACGATTGAAGTCGAAGTCGGGGTAGTTCTTCATCCGGCCGTATGCCCGGGCACCGATGATTTCCGCGATGTACCCCAGGGCAACCATGGCACCGATGATCGGGATGATGATCGCGATACCCGATAGTAAGATGTTGACGAACCAGTTCGGGTTGTTGAAAACGTCTCCGACGCACTCCATGTAGTCGACCGAGGTGCGCGTGACGACGGTCTCGCTACCTTCGGTTTGAGGAGGCTCGTTGGGGGGACCTTCGGGTGAAGCGAACGGGTTGTCTCCAGACGTCGACATCAGGCTTTCCTCCGGTTGCGAATCTCGTGCGAAAGAAGCCAATCGTAAATATCTCGATTGGCATAGGTGACCGACCAACTGTCATGCTGCACATTGTCATAAATGGTCAGCCGCGCGTCACCACCAATCTTGGAAACTTCGTTAACAATTTCTTCGCTGCGAGTGACAGGGACGATTTCGTCGTCGCGGCCGTGAAAGGCCCACGCCGGCGTTGGTTTCAGGTCGGCCGCAGTTGCCAGGTCGGCACCTCCGCAAATGGGGATAATCGCCGCGAATAGATCGGGATATGCGGCCGCCGTTGCCCAGGTGCCATAGCCACCCATGCTCATCCCGGTGAGGTAGGTCCGGCCAGAGTCTATGGGGTACTCGCTTTGAACATGCTGGGTAAGCTGTGCCAAACCATCGACGTTTTCCCGCATGGCCCACCACTGATCTAAAGGGCACTGCGGAGAAACGACCACAAAAGGCAAGTCCTCGCCTTGGTCGATCAGCTTGGGAGGGCCATGTTTCCTGAGCAGCTGAAAATCGACGCCACGCTCCCCTGCCCCGTGCAAAAACACGAGTAGCGGAAGCTTGGTTTCCGCCTGAAACTCACTCGGCTGATAACACAGAAACGGAAAGCTCCGCTTTCGGCCTTGGCTATCCAGCCAAACGAATTCGTGCTCGTCCTGACGCTTGGAGACGGTTTGCATGGCCGAGTTCCTAGACCTGTTTGCTGTGCGTGAGTTGTTGGCGAAGCCAATGGATCTCTTGAGCGATCCCTTCGGCCAGTTCGTTATGTTGCAAATCCTTCGGAAGCACGCCCCAGGCGTAAGTTTCGACCTCGAAGTGGCGAATCTCCGGATGATTTCTTATCTCGGAAAGGAAGTCATGGATATGCGACTGCGTCGTGCGGAGCAAGCCGAACTGATCGAGATAGATGGGCATATGGAAGTGAATCCGCCACGTTTCTTGCTCGGGTAGCGTCTGCGATGCTTCCTGCAGAGCAAACGGAAGATCGTCGAAATAACGAAGCGTTCCGCTCGCATCCCGCGAGGTCGTTTGATGCAGGTAGCGGTCTTCGGCGAATTCGGCGACTTCGGACAAAACCGCGTGTCGCTCTTTTTCGCTCAGTTCCGCGAAGCGAATCTCAATCGCGGACGAGATTTGAACCTTGCCGATCAAAATGCCGGCCTGGGCGTACTTTTCGAGCACGCTCAGTTGGTCTTCGAACATGACCGCCGCATGGCAGACATCGTGACAGACTCGCAGATATCGGCGAATACGCTCGGCGTTGCCTGCGGGAAATAGCCGTTGCTGGAAGAATTCGATCACATCCTCCGTTGTGTCGAGTAGACAGCCTGGCTCTGGCTCGATGCAAACGTAGATCAGCCGTCCGGTCGATTGTTCCAAATCGTAAAGGTGTTGCACCAGGTCCAGCAAATTCTGGACGGCAAGTGACCACAGGTCTTCGCTCGGCCCCGGCGTGCCCCAAGCGATCGGCATCGTGGAGATGCTTCCTTCCTCCCCAGGTGCCAGCAGGCGGTCGAGAATGGTCACCAGGTTCTTGGTATATGCCAAACGCTCGGGCTGCCACCACGTCGGCAGGTAAACGTCGTGCTTGACGATCGATTTGTGGAAATCTCCAAACGGGAACCCATTGAACGTGTAGGGGATCCATTGGTTTTCATGAAGCAATTGGTCGAATTCATCCAATTTGCCCGGTTCGATCAGCGATTGAGCGGTGGAATTCGAGAGCCAAAGTCCGACCCCCAGAGGTTGTTCACGCCCCAGGATTTGCTGGACGCGCGAGGCATGGGTAATGAGGTTCTGTTGCGTTTGTTCGAGGTTTGCCCCGGCATGGACGTTGGTGCAGTAGCCGGTCCACGATTGGATCGCCATGTTCGTTCCTTGGAGAGGGGAGAGGTGCTGCCTCAAGTCTATCAGGTGTGGCTCTTGCGTTCAGCGGGGAGGAGAACCAGCGGCAACACGGCCGAAAGCCGAGCCAAGGTGGCCACCAAAAAGTAAGCGTTGTAGGCGGAAGGATCGTTGCGATACTGCGTATCGACAAAAAAGTCCGCGACGCTTTGGCCTGCGAGTGCCGTCAGCCCGTAGACCAGGCCCGTCCAGGCAAAATAAAGTGCCAGTGGCGGAGCGGCACTACGATCATGTCGGCCATCGACGACGGCAATGGGAAGCGCTACGTTGATCAGCGCGTAGGCGATCCAGATCAAGTTCCCAGCGATATACCCCATCGTACCGAAGCTAAACAGAAGTGGGCCGAACGCAATCAACACCTGACCGCAGATCATCACCGACCGCCAGCCAATTCGATCGATGGTCACGCCCACCGGCCGGCTAATCAGCGATTGCCCCAGCCGCATGGATGCGGCCATCGTCAACGGAAGAAAGAGGGAGAGATCGAGGGCTCGGTAAGGATAGACATAGAGCAAGGTTGAAAAGAGCCCGTTCGCTGCTGAGAACCAAGTTCCATAGAGTAGAAACCAACGAGCACGTGGGTTACTCCAATGCTGCCAGTCTTCCAGGAAGGAATTCTTGGGCGAGGTGTTCGATTCTGGCTCGGGAATCCGCCGGAGCGGCAAGACCGAAAAGCCGATGGCGAACGCTCCGTAGATAGCCAGTAGGGGGTAGGCAATCCACCGCAGGTCGATCTCAAAGCCATTGCGCAGGACGGCGCCGAGGAGGCCTGCAAAGAGAAACCCAATCAGGTTACCAGCGGTTAGCCACCGTTCGCGGAGTCCAAAAAAACGGCCGCGGATTTCCGGCGATACCAACTGCATCAGCCAGGCAACAAAGACCACGTAGCCGCAATATTCTGCCAGGTGGTACATGCACCAGCAAATGACGATTGCCACGATGGCCAGTGTTGTCGATGGCCAAATGTTGGGTATCGAGCTAAGGGGCAAGAGCAGCAGGAAGACCGTCGACAAGAGGAAAGCCCACGTGCTCGTCGTGCGATAGCCTCCACCCAGTTTCAGAAGGCCTGGGGCGAACCAGCGAAGCACCCCGACGAGTTTGGGAGCCGCGATGATCCAAGAGATGGCCGCCGATTGAGCGCCAAGGCTTTGAGCGAAGTAGGAGACGAGCGTGGTCGAGACGAGTCCGTTCCCCAGGGCCCACATCCCGGCGTTTTCGTTTGCCCCGCGTGAGGTGCGTTCAAGTTCGGCGGAAGATCGATTCACGTCGCGAGTCTCCGCGCCCTCAGGCAAGCAGGTTAACGAACGCCGGTACCCTGCATGTGATAGATTGCCAGATGTTTCCCGCTGTCGTCTTTGTATTCCTTGATCGTGAAGACCCCTTCGACCACCACAGGCCGAACCGTGAAATCGATCCCGCGTCCCTCCATCTCGACCAAGATACAGTCATAGAGCGCCGCGCCTGGTCCAAAGCAGCATTCCATATTGTCGCGGACGAGGACGAACTGCTTGATGTCCCGTTGCTGGAAGCTGGGAAGCATATACCCGCCGATGCTGATTTTTTGTCCGCTAAGGTCTTCGATACCCTGGGGAAGCATCTCGCGTTTGAACGGAGCGTCTGGCTCGATATCGAACTTGATGTCGTCAAACGTCAGATCGAGGGTCTTCCCGGGCTGCGGCTTGGGTATGGGGCGGTTCCTAGAGGATCCTTCTGTGCTGGAAGGTGGGCTCTTCTCGGTCGAGGTAGGTTGCGTATCTACCGCTTCGGTTTTCTCTTGGGAAAGAGAAGCTTCAGTGCTTTGTGGCTGTTCGACAGGTTTCGTGTCTGCTTGCTTGGCGATTTGTTGAACCGTCTGGTTGGACGAAGTAGGACCGTGAGTTGTGTTGGCTGGACGCAATGCTTCCGGAGGCCGGCAGCCAGAGGCGACAACGAGGCACAAAGTCAGAGCGGAGATACAGGAGAGCAATTTGCAGGTGGGATGCATCAATCGACGTAGTCAGCTTCCAATTCGTAAAAGACGCCGGTCAGGTCTTCGATCTTCTTCAGATCGGTGTGAACCCGTAGCGTTCCCCCAATCTTGCGCCGGTTGAAGGAAAAATCAACCGAAAGGGGTTCGGCAAGGCGGACTTCGACCATATCGGTCAGTTTGGGTTGGCCCCCAAAGCAACAGGTATCGAAGTCGGGAACCATCACGAAGCGAGTCAGCCCCGATTTCTGAGCGTGTGGATACACATAGCCGCGAAGCAAAACCTGTTTGCCGTCCAGTTCCAAAGCCGAATCTGGCACCGGCTGCCCGATGGGCTGTCCTGGTTGTTCCTGAAGCAGTCCGAACGCGATGACTTCGTATCCTTCAGGCAGGTTGATGTATTCTTCGTAAACGTATCGGCTGGTGCCTGCTATCAAGGCGAGCGTGGAAAGCGCGAGGCCCACGTAGGCCAACGGCAATCCCGTTTGTGTGGCGGTGTTTTTGCGAACGGTGATGATCGCCCAAATGCCCAAGGCGATGCCAGCGATCGCGATCGGAGCCATTACAACGGCCAATATGGTCACCAGGCTGATAAAGCCAATGAGAAGAGACGTTACCGCCAACGAGCTAATGGAGCGGTACTGCTCGTACATCGCCGTATCAACATCGCCAGTGAATGCAGGTTGGGGTTCGGTGGAAGTGCTCATTGCTTGTTCGAGTTCGCTAAGTGGAAAGAACGAGATACGACGTTATCCCGTTTTTATAGCGATGTTTTGTTGCCAGGGTTCCAGAGGATGCCCGAGATTGCGAGCATTAACACAAATGTCACAACAATCGGAATCGTCGTCGAAAAAATGCGCTGTAAAAGTCCTACGGTCGATGTTTCTTCGATGTTCGTTGCCGCGTCGCCGGTAATTGCCGCGGCCAGGGCACGATCTCCAGCGGTTGAGAGTTCGTCACGCGTGACCTGCCGTTTCGCCATCGCGGTCTGTTCGCCTGACTTGGCTGTGTTGGCAGGGGCAGCATTTTCCGGCTGAGCAATTTCAGCGTCCTCCTGCTCTGGCGGCAGTTGGTTGTCGTCGACTTCTGCCATGGCCAATAGATTCTCATCCTTCATCTTTTCGCCATCGGCGCGCGTGGGGACCGCTTGCGATTGGAACGGGAAGAAGGTCTGAGCACGCTTCATCGCGTCGGGATCGATCTTTTCGAGTTCGATCAGGTATTCTTTCGCTTCCGGTTTGGGGCAAGCCATCAAATAACGAATCACCGGCACGCGAACCCAGCTGGTTTCCTCGTCTGCTTCCTTGAACAGCTTGACCAGCTTGTCCATTACCGACCAGTCTTCCCAGCGGGCAAAGTCCGCAATCACCAGGTCGGCCAGCGAAGGGCGATCGAGCATCAGGTGCAACGACTTCAGCAGGCGATCTTTCTCGATGATGTCCGTTTCGGTTCCGTGAAACCTCAGTGCCATGATCGCGGCATAGGTGTCGGCGTACTCGGCTTCCTTGTTCGCCAGATACAGCTTCTCGATCAATGGCAGGCCATCGGCTCCGGCCAAGGTCAAGTAGCAGC
Source organism: Bremerella volcania (assembly GCF_007748115.1). NCBI lineage: Bacteria > Pseudomonadati > Planctomycetota > Planctomycetia > Pirellulales > Pirellulaceae > Bremerella > Bremerella volcania. Next base: position 5,377,009 of record NZ_CP036289.1, on the reverse strand, counting down.
CGATCATGGCATCCAGGCCGGACTTGTTGGCTCGTTCTTCACTGTTGAGCATCTTTTCCAGCAGGGGAAGGTCGGCCTTCGTGCCACAAACTCCCAGCATCGTGAAGTACAAGCGGCGGCGATTCGCGGCGATATCTGGATTCTCGACCCACTCGACCAACTGGTCGTGCTTCATCTTCGGCTTCAAGTCGTGCAACGCGCTGTAAGGGGCATTCGCGAATTCGTCGTACGCGTCGCGAGCCAGCATTTCGTCTTCGTCTTCCAGATAGTCCTGGAAGAAGACGTAACGATCGTTGCCGGTGGCCGGCAACTTGATCACCTGGTTGATGTACTTCACCCCGCGATCGGTCAGAAGCGTAGGCGTCGACCACATCATGTTTTCCGGCTCGGTCCCCAGAATCAGGAACTCCCGACCCTTACGCCCTTCACCGTAGTAGAGCGATTTGATGGTTTTGGTGTCGCCGAGATGTTCTTTACCTTTGAGGATCTGGGTGATTTCGAACGTCGCTTCCACGCCGGCCCCTTCCGCGGTTACCGCCGGTGCTTCGATCAACTTGGCAATCACCGCCGCGTCCATCGACTCGATCTCTTGCGAGAACGTTTGTGATATGGCTGCGCAGAAGGGACACGCCAGGGCACTGGTCAGCAGAACTGCGGTGGAAACCAACGCTCCGCAAAGAATCATGAGCCGCGTGAGCATAAGAACAAATCTCTTCGGTTCGAGGCAACAAAGCGAGGTTGGCGTACGTCGTCTACGTGACGCCAGGAGGGAACATCGCCTGGGAGTTATGGCCCGCCGGGTTCGTCCTTAGGGGGACGAACTGAGTGTTTCTGCCACGTCGGTACGATACGCCGTGTAGGCAGGCAAAAAGCCAACCAATACTGCCAACAGAATTAGAGCCGGGACGATCACCAACTCCAAACTGAATAGGGGGCCGATCCAATCATTCTCTATTATCGCCGAAGGTATCAGAACTTCAAGCTTCCTGGGAAGAGGAGCCAAGTCGAACAGCCCAATCTGAACGCCGGTCTGGGCCTCGATCATGGGGCTTGCTCCGAACAATAGGAAATGAGCGCCTAACCAACCCAGAATACCCCCTCCAACGGACAGGATGATCGATTCGGATAACACGATTCCCATCACCGTCCTGCGACGCGCCCCGAGTGCTCGCATAACCGCGATTTCTCGTTTGCGATCGTTCATCGAGTTGTAAATGCTCACCAGGATGGATATTCCCGAGACAAAGCAGATCAGAACGGTAATGACCAGCAGCAACGTCTGGATTGGCTTGACGATCAACTCAAACAGGCTGGTAATCTCCATCACCGGCATCACAATTTGGGCAACGTTCCCTTCATTGACGCGGTTCTTGATGATGATCGGGGAAAACGGATCGGAGGTTCGAATGAGGATGGCCGTGACTTCCCGCTGTTGGATGGGCAGCGGTTGCCGACGCGAAATGGTCGTCCCGGTCACATTGGCCCCGACTTCTTCGGTTTCTTCGACCTTGGCATGCCCAGACATCAGGTAAAAGCCTTCCATATTGACGAAGACGGCCCGGTCGTTGGGCGTTCCGGAGGGGGCGAGGATGCCAACGACGGTGAATGGCGAATCGGTGTGAATGTCGTTGGGATCGCCACCATGCGAAGCGGCAATCTTGTCGCCAATCTTCAAGCCCGTTTTCTGAGCGACCATCGAACCGACGACCGCCTCGAAGTAGCCGTGCTCGTCGTTCCAGACCTCGAAGTTACGTCCTTCTCGGAACGAGTATTTGAGCTCGTCGCTGTCGTAATCCTTGAAGACCTCAAAAAACTTGGGGAGCGTGCCGACGACACGGTAGCTTTGGTAGTAGTCGCCCAGGCAGACGGGAATGGCGAACTCGGTGTTCTTCGCATAGGTGCCGTCGGTCAACTCGCCGCGACTTTCCGGCTTCATCAACTCCAATTCTCGTTCCTGTTGCTCCTTGGTGAGGAACTGCTGATAGAACGTGTAAGGAACGTTTTCGACCGGTTCGCTAAGGTAGAACGTCGTGTTCAAAACCAGCTGAAGTTTGCCCCCCTTGGCTCCGGCGATCATGTTGTAGCCGAGGTCGGAGTTATCGGTGAATGACTTCGATACGAGGCCATGAACCAGCAGCACGGCCGTTACCAGCAGTACCCCCAGGGCCATCGAAAAGGAAGTTAAAGACGAAGCCAAAGCTCGCTGTCGGACGCTTCGCCAAGCGATTTGCCAAATACTCATGCGTGTGCCTTATTCGCTTGGACTGCCATGTTCAGTTTCTCTAGAGGTTCGATTCGCTGGAACTGCTCGGCCACTTCCATCGCATGGGTAACCATCACCAGCGAGATCCCTTCTTCCTGGCACGTTTCTCGAATCAAGTCGACGATCGACTGCTGATTGGAAGGGTCGACATTGGCCGTCGGCTCGTCCGCCAGTAGAAGCTTCGGTCGGTTTGCCAAGGCACGGGCCACGGCGACGCGCTGCTGCTCTCCCACGCTCATCGTACGCGGATAGGCGTTCAAGCGGTGGTCCAATCCAACGCGTCGGAGCAGGTCGCGAGCGCGTTCGCGATCGACTTTCCCGCGAGAGAAAGACATGCCCAGGATCACGTTCTCAAGGGCCGTGAAACCTTGCAGCAGGTTGAATGTCTGAAAAACATACCCCATCACTTCGGCCCGGAAACGATCACGACCTTCCTCGGAGAGTCGCGTTATGTCGAGCCCATTGATGGCGATCGTTCCGGAATCGGGCGTACCGATTCCCGAGATCAGGTGGAGCAGGGTCGATTTGCCGCATCCGCTGCGACCGACGATCACCATCTGTTCGGCAGCAGCGACGTTGAATTGAGGAACGTCCAGAATCGGCATTCGTTCGCCGGTAGGCAACCGAAATGACTTCTTCAAATTCGAGATCTTAAGCATGGCCACTTATGGGGGCATGGGGCAGGGAAACGGCAACTTGCGCGAGCATCTATTGAAATACGAGATACGCTTGGCGCCAACCCCTAAATGCAAATGAGTTGCGTGTGTGTGTTATTCGCATTATTGTGTTAAGAGGGATGGCTATGAAGCCATTTACGCACGGTGCTAGCGATCGGTTCAGGAACTTACCCCCGTTTCATGGCTCGATCGATATCGCGTTTGGCGACGTCTTTCTTGAGTTTCTCCCGCTTGTCGTGCATTTGCCTACCGCGGCCGATGCCGAGCAAGACCTTGGCGCGTCCCTGTTTGAAGTACATCTTCAGAGGCACGAGAGTCAGCCCTTTCTCTTCGCTTTTCTGGGCAAACTTGATGATCTCGCGTTTGTGCAGCAGCAGTTTACGCTTCCGCCGGGCCTCGTGATTGAGATACTCGCTGGAATTCGTGTAGGGCGAGATCTCGCAATTGACCAGAAAGACCTCACCATTGACTACGTGGGCAAACGATTCCGCCAATTGAAGTTTGCCGTCGCGAAGGCTCTTCACCTCGCTGCCGGTCAGTTGAATACCACATTCCAGGTGCTCCAGTATCTGGTATTCATGCCGAGCCTTGCGGTTCTCGCCGATGCTCTTCTCGTTCTTGTTTTCTTCTTTTTTCGTAGCTTTTGACTTCTTGGCCACTTCCGATGCTTTCCAGATTGGGCGGTAGGGGTGTCAGCGATGCCAGCATATCAAGGGAGTTTTTCTTAACTTCGACCTAGGCTCAGAACGCGCCTCCTGCTAATCTCCCCCCTCCAACGAAGACCTCGCAACGACGACTTCTCAGGTATATCGAGCGCGTGGAAATAATCGAATTTCAGTCTTCTGATTTGCTCCGGCCGCAGCCGACCGTCATCGATTTCCATCACATGGGAATCGTCGACTTCGATCAGTGCATCGCTTTGCAAAAACGTCTCGTTTATGAGTCGGGGGGACGCGACGACGGTCACATTACCTGCCTACTTTGCGAACATCCACCGCTGATTAGTATAGGCCGAGCAGGCTCGCGACGACATATCCGCTTGACCACACAAGAGATGCGCCGCCGCAAGCTCGAAATGCGATGGATCGGACGTGGTGGTGCCTGTGTTGCCCACACGCCTGGCCAATTGGCCGTCTATCCGATCGTACCGCTTAAGTATTACGGTTGGTCTGTCGGCGAATACCTCCAACGTTTGCAAAATGGACTCTTGGACACGGCTCGTGAGTTTGAGGTTCCCAGCTATAAACGACCCGGTCGATTCGGCCTGTGGGGACGAAGCGGCATGCTGGCAGCTATCGGCGTCGCTGTGCAGAACTGGATTACCAGCCACGGAGCATTTCTGAATGTCAGCTGCGGACCCCACAGTCAGGTGGGTGTTGAGGCTAATCCCGCAGAGCTTGCCTGTCCCGGAGATCCTGCCACGATGAGCAGTCTCCTGGAAGAAACAGAGACGTGCCCTACAATAGGTGAGGTCGCACGGAGTGTGGCGTACCATTTGGCGCAACGGTTCGAGGCCGCCCAGGCAGTCTGGCACTCGAGCCATCCTCTGTTTTCTGAAGTAGTCAAGCAAACCCGTGATCGAACCCGCCAAGCAGCCAGTTGAGCTACCGATAATCGACTCGTCCGATATTCCGTCGCCTGATTCTGGGCGACGACTTCCCCGCTGGCTCAAGCGGAATATCCCCAAAGGAGATCCCGGCCACAAAACGACCAACTTGATGAAGGAGTTGGGGCTGGAGACGGTTTGCGAGGAAGCAAAGTGCCCCAATCGCATGGAGTGCTATTCGCAGCAGACCGCGACTTTCATGATCTTGGGGGCCATTTGCACGCGTGCTTGCAGCTTCTGCTCGGTCTCTCGAGGTGCTCCTCAGGAGCTTTCCGACGACGAGCCGGAGCGATTGGCCGAGGCCGCCTATCGATTAGGTCTCAAGCACGTCGTGATCACTTCAGTGACGCGAGATGACCTGCCGGACGGTGGTGCCGATCACTACTTCCGCTGCATCGAAGCGGTCCGAGAAAGGACCGGGGCCTCGATCGAAGTCCTCACCCCGGACTTTATCGATTCCAAAGAAGCCTTGGCTCGCGTTCTGGAAGCGAAGCCGGAAGTCTTCAATCACAACACTGAGACGGTACCAAGACTTTATCGCCGAGTCCGCGGGCCGAAGTCGGTCTATTCTTGGACATTAGAACTCTTGAAGCGGGTCAAAGAGATCGCTCCGGAGACAAAGACCAAGAGCGGATTGATGCTGGGGTTGGGTGAGACGCGGGAAGAACTACTGGACACTTTGGCAGATCTGCGGGACGCGGACGTTGATTTCCTGACGCTCGGTCAGTACTTGCAGCCTGACCAGAAGCGATATCTGCCGGTGGTTCGCTATCTTCGCCCGGAAGAGTTCGATGAGTTGGGCCACCAGGCAAAGAGCATGGGCTTTTTGAAAGTTGCCAGTGGTCCTTTCGTGCGAAGTAGCTACCATGCTCGCGACATGGCCGAGAGCTTCTAGCAAACTCAGGGATTCCAATGAAAAAGGCCGTCATAGTGACGGCCTTTTTTTGTTTCGCTGAAGTTGTTCGCGAGTCTATTGATCGGTGTAGACCGTGGTACTTTCTTCCTTGGTGATCGGATCGGGAATGCCATCGGTGCGAACCTGAACGCGGATGCGTTGATCGCCAGGCATGGTCCCTTGAACTTGAATTTGCAGGCGAACCGTCTGCTTCGGATCGATTCGTCCGATGGGTTGGAAGACAACCTGCTGACCTTGGACCTGACCAGGGACTTCGCCGTCGGCGGCAATCGCACGCAAACCTTGGGGCAATGCGGCAGCCACTTGGATGTTCTTAGCTTCCTTCGAGCCTTGGTTGACGACCTTGATTTCGTAGGTGGTTTGCTTGCCAACTTCAATCGGGTCAGCGACGTCGGCGACCTCGAAGAAGATCGCTGCGAGTCCTTCGACACGAACGGTCGATTCGTCTTCGGCCGTCAGACCCTTGCTCGCGGAACCCTCAACTCGGAGTCGTTGATCGCCGGCTTCGATTGGTAAAGCAACCAATTCGACTGTGCCTGTCTGTGCGGGAGGTAGCTCTTGCAGATTCCAGAAGACGGCATGTCGCGTCGAGTCGTACTGACCGGCGTTGTTGGCTTCGACAAACTTCAGGCCCTTGGGCAGATAAGTAACGACGTCGATCTCGTGAGCCGGGGCGGTGCCTGGGTTGCTGACCGAAACGGTGTACTTGGCTGGACGTTCCAGGTATCGCAGTTTAGGACCGGTCATAGCAACTTGGAGCTTCGGTGCGACCACTTCCAACTCGACGGCATGTTCTGCCGTGAGATTGCCATCGGCTCGCGCACGCAGCACGTTCTGAACACGACCCGCCGAGACGGCACTGAGCACGAGATCAAGCTGACGCGATTCGCCTGGCTTGAGCGTGCCGACTTCAAATTCCAGTTCCTTGCCAGCCGGATGAGCGAAATTGCCTGGGACGTTTTCTTCGAGAACAACGCCGGTGGCTGCGCCTGTTCCAGGGTTGGCAATGGTGATCGTGATTCCAAGCTGATTGCCGGCTAACACCGTTGCTGCGCTTGACTGCGAAATCTCCAGTTTGGGCCGGGTAACGATCGACTTGGCAGAAGCTTTGGCCGAGAAAACGACGCTCGCAACGCTGCCGATGTTACCTTCTTCCAGTGGAAGGATCTCCAGCTTCAACGTCTTGCGTTCTTGCGGTCTCAGGGTGCCTAGATCCCAAACCAGGCTGCCATCGGCTCCCTGTTGAGCTTGAGGGCTGGTGGAAACCAGCTTCGTTCCGGCTGGAACCATGTCGCGAATGATGACATTCGATGCGTCGACCTGGCCGTTGTTTTCGACATGCACTTCAAACGTGGTCACCTTGCCGACTTGAACTTCCGGCGGGGCAACTTTCTCTAAGCGGATGCTGGGCTGTTGGTCCCCTTCAAGATGAATATCACCAGGCCGAGCCGAGACCATGGCGCCTTCGGCTGCGGATGGCAGCGAAGCGATTTGTGGGGGCTGCGAAAACCGCGTTGGCTGTGGCTGCGGCGTTTCTTGATACGTAGGCTGAGGTTGTTCGACCATCGCCGCCGGAGGCGGAGAAGCAGAGGCCGAGAAGCCACGAGTTTGTCCGTACGAAGGGGGAGCCGCTGAACCCATGACGCTTGGCTGCGGCGTATTGGTTGCGGTATTCGTTGCAGAAAATCGTGTCGGATTAGGAGGCGTTGGCGACATGGGATCAGCAGCCGTGGGCGATTGACCATCGCCGACATTCGAGCTGAATCGAGGCTGCACAGGAACGCTTTGCGGAAGTTGTTCGTTCACCGAATCAGCCACGGCGCCTGCCTGGTCGGAAATTGACTGGGTTGCCGAGTTCACCATCGAAGAGAATCGGTTGTTCGTATTCTCGACGGCTCCACGCACTGCGGCGGACGCCTCCTCGGCTGCGCCATTTGCTTCCGCGGCGATTGTATTAGCGGTGTCTTGGACTTGTCCTGCTACGTTTTCGGCTGCGGCCGCGACGCCGGTTTGAAAACGGACGGGAGGTGGCGACATGCTGGCTGGATTCGCAGGCGTTGGGGCTGCTGCGTCAGTCGCAAAGCTTTGCGGACCAGGCGGCATTGGGGGCGAGGAGGCAGCTGGGTTGGTACCTTCTTCAGCAGCAGGGTTTCCGGCCGCAGGAGTTGGGCTGTCGCCAATGCTGAACCGACTACCAGTGGTCGTCGACGCGGCCGCTGGAGCGGACGCAGCCGTATCGGAAGCGGCTGGATTCGCGGATGAGTTCCCCAGGAATCGACTGAATCGACTCGGGGGTGCACTTCCTTCACCGGTAGCCGCTGGATTGGCTGCCGCGGGCGCAGGCTGGGCGGGTTCTTCTGAGTCCGAAATGCTGAACCGTGCCGCTGGCGTAGGTGTTGGCGTGGTTACTGGAGGCTTAGCCGGAGTGGGAGTGCCAGAACTCTCTTCGGCGGGCGTGTCGTTCGACGCGAGCACGACCTGAGAATCAGGAAACGACGCGGCGAGTTGTTGCTGCGAGGTGCCGGGGGGGATTTGTGAAATCTCGATTGGCTCTGGATCTGGATCCCGAGATGCCATCATCGATTGTCCGATTGCGGTGGCACCGAGGGCGACCACTCCACCAATCACGGCCAAACGTAAATAAATGTTCTTCATGGCATCCTTGCCTAACATGCGAAACTTCTTTCTGGCATCCATTCTCAAGAAAATAGTGTCGGCCCGAAATTACTAGCAAAATTGCCATTTCGATAAAAGATCAGTTCAAGTCAAACACGCCTATTGCCGACACACCGACTGCTAGCAAAGAAAAAGGCCACCTGGTCGAGGTGGCCTTTCGTGTTCTCGATGGGACGTCGATGTTTACATCGAAATCGCTTTGACTGCCTCAGCGGCCGCTTCATTGCCACCTTCGGCGGCCTTCTTCAACTCGGGAAGTGCCGACTTGGCTTTTTCGCCAAACATGGCCAGTGCCTGAGCGGCTTCGCTCGGGATGTAGTCTTGCGAATTATCCGTCAGATGCGTGATCAATACAGGAACTGCCTTGGCGGCAACATCCGCATCTTCCGGTGCGATGTGCGCCAGCGACCAGGCTGCGGCGAACTGCGTGAAGGCATCTTCGCTTGACAGCAGCGGTTCGATCTCGCCCTTGGTCGAAATAGCACCCGCACCGATACTTCCCAATGCGTACAATGCGTCGAGCTTTAGCGTCCGCGAGTCCGACTTGAGGAAAGGTCTGATCTGCTCGATGGCTCCAGCGGACTTTTCACCGATAGCACCGAGCGCCATCAAGACCTCAGCTCGGAATTGTTCATCTTCGCTCGCCAAGGCATCCGCCAATGGACCAACCGCTTCGGGAGCCGCTTCGCCCCATTGGCGGATGATTCCGACCGAGATCCACTTCAGTTTGTCATTCTTCAAGCCTTGAATGACTTTCGGCAAAACCTGGGGGCCCATCTTCACGATCGCGTCCGTGATGTTCACCACCACGCGTGGGTCGGCGTCTTGCAGCGCGTCGGCGATGATCGGTTGAACGATCTCAGGAGGTGCTTCAAGGTTCGCCAGGCAGCGAGCGGCAGCGGCTCGCACGTTCGGGTTTTCGTTCTTCATGGCTTCTACCAGGAAGGTGGCTGCCGTGGTCATTTTCTGCTTGTCTTGTGGGTTCAGCTTGGCGACGGCATAGTAGCTCATCAGGCTCAGAAATGCGTCATCCCCTTCGGCAGCCTTCTGCAATGCTTCCGTCGCTTGAGCATCTTCCATTGCTGCCAGCGCGAATGCGGCCGAGTACTTCACCGCTGGAATTTCATCCGACTGAAGAGCCGTAATGACGCGGGGCAGGGCTGGTTTGGCGCCAGGACCGATTTCGCCCAAGGCGATCAGAGCATGCATGCGGACCTCAGGGTCCTTGTTGTCGAGCACGGCAGTAAGCTCGGGCACGGCAGGAGCGGCATCCGGGCCCATTTCCGCGGCGACGAGACAAGCCCAGTAGGCGGCCTTTTCGTTTTGCAGAGCCTTGCGGAGGCGGGGAATGGCTTTCTCTCCTTTTTCCGCCATTTCGCTCAGAACCGGGAGCACCATTGCCGGATCGGCTTTCTCCAAAACGTCAACCATGATCGGCAAGGTAACGTTCGGGTCGGCGTCCATTTCGAGCAAGGCTTCCAAAGCTTCACGACGGACGGTTGGGTCTTCGTCGGTGATCAATTCGATCAGCTTGGGTAACGCTTTGCTGCTCCCATTGCCGATTTTGCCCAGGGCGTAGGCCGCGTAGGCGCGGACTTTGGCAATGGGGCTGTCCAAGAGCTTGGCCAGAGCAGGCGTGGCGGTGTGGGCTTCTTTGCCGAACTGAGCGAGGGTTCGTGCCGCACGGCGTTGAAGCTCCGAGTCGTCACTCCCTAGAGCTTCTGTTAGAGCTGGAACTGCCTTATCGGCAGGGGCATCAGCGAGTTCATCGGCTGCCTGATAGGCCGTGTCACCTCCGGCTTTCAGGTCAGCGATCAGCTTACCGGCATCCGGCTCGGCAGCAGTGAGGGTACCGCACAACAACAGCGCGACACACACAAACAAATAACGGGCACTCATCGCCGTCTCCAGTTTCTTGTTCATTGAGAAGAGTTTGCGTTGCAAGTCAAAGGTGTTCAGGTCGTAGGTTCTTCAGACGACTTAGCTGGACGGGAAACGCACGTCATAGGAAAGGGCTTCCATGAAGCGGTTCGCATCAACGTACTGCTGCGGTTCGTAGTCACGGATCCGCTTCTTGAGTTCGTCGTACATGGAATCGACTGCTTTGACGACATTCTGGTGCGAGTCGTAATCGACGAATGAGCCCTTCTGGTGACGCTTTTCAAAACCAGCGTCGATTACCTCCCGATAGGGCGTGTAGACCATCGACGTGAGCAAGAGCGGCCAGTGCAGTTCGCCTGTGACGGGATCGATCTGATCGTCATTTAGACGCTTTGGGGCACGTTGGGCGTTGATGCGGAAGATTTGTTCGCTGGTGACCTTAGGGCCGGCTTTTTCCGCGCGGTAGGCATCGTTGCGACGACGCATGTCGAACCAGACTTCTTGTGCGCGGTTGCGGTTTTCGATGTAGGCGGCGTTCGCCTCTTGCTGGTTGACGTTCGCTCGTGAGGTATCAAGATTGTACTGACCTTGCGAGCGGACTACGTCTGCTAGCCCTCGCTGGTAGCCTTCGGCCGCGGTCGAAGCGTGATAACCGCCACCCCATGGGCCCCAATATTGTGCGTAGCAGGAACTTGCGAGAAGCGGCAAAAACAATGCCGCCAGGAGTGATCGTGAGACCATGACTCTATCCATCAATTGCAGGAAAGCTGTAAGGGTGACCGACCTCGCGGTGACGATGCGAGGGAATGTTGCTGTACTTTGGTAATCCTACCCCAGTAAAAATGATAGTTAAGTCAGAAATCAGATGCCATGAAAAATGGGGTATTCACCGAGCAATTCGATGCGGACATTCCTGAAAATACTGATCCTGTTTGCCGTGGTGTTGGCAATTCCCATCGTCCCATTTGTGATTTGGGGGCACTGGCTGGAACAAGCAGCCCGAGCATGGGAGGAAACCCAACCCAGGCCGATGGTTATGGCGATCGTACTATTCGGATTGCTGGCGCTGGACGTGCTGTTGCCCGTCCCCTCGAGCCTGGTTAACACGTTAGCAGGGGCCAAATTGGGGGTTTTTACCGGGGCAACGGTATGTTTCGCCGGCCTTACCGTGGGGGCTGCGATCGGATTTGGCCTCGCTAAATTGGCGGGTCCGCCCCTTCAGCGAAGATGGTTGGCCGACGCTGACGCCCAAAGTTTAAAAAAGTTTGCCGAAAACTGGGGAGTGGTCACTTTGGTGATCACCAGGGCCTTGCCGATCCTCGCCGAGGCAGCCGTCGTGCTGCTGGGGGTTCAAGGACTTTCCTGGCGAAAATTCTGGCCGCCTGTCCTTTTGGCCAATGCGGGAATCGCGCTGGCTTACTCCGCTTTCGGAAACCTGGCGGCCCAGCAGGAGTGGCTGGTCGTTGCCTTGGCAATCTCGGCCGGGCTCCCTCTACTGCTTACCTTCCTGGTACGCCGTTGGTTGCAAACAGCCGAGAAGAAGGAAATCGCCTAAAAAAGCGAAGCGGATGACACCATGCCCCGGTGCCTGGTTTCAGCACGCGATGAAATCCGCTTTCGCTTTCGTGTGATCTGTTAGCAGGAGCCGTCGGGGAGCTTGCGAGGATACGGAGAGCTTTCAACCGGGGGTAGCGATTGGCCCGTTTCTTCCATCCAGCCCAAACGTTCTTCCTCGGAGGCGTAAAACCGCAGCCACGTATCGATGTCTCCGTCGGCTTCCGCACAGTTGTAGTAGATGCAGTGGCTCGACAGGTCGACCATCTTCTCTTGTGACGGCAGGATGTCACGGACGATCAGGCGATACAGTTCGGCGTCGCTCAAATGGTCGGTAAAGTCGAGATAAATTCGCCGCGAAGCGAGTTTGTGGATCATGTCCCACAAGACTTCGTGAAGTTCCTCGGCAGAAAGATGATCCGCACGTGGTGGGGTAAGCGTGGGGGTGAACCACTGAGCGATGGGTAGGACCGGGGCACGCTCCCAGGCCAGGATGGCGCTGAGAAACTCGTTTTCTACGCGAATGGGTACCCGACCGCTGTCCAAAATCTGCAGCGATTCGTCGAAGAACGGCTCTAACTCGTCGCGCAGTTTCGCGTTCAAGAGCAACTGTTCAACATCCTCGGGATGGGGTCGACGAAACCGAACCATTCCTGGCAATCTTTCCGAAAAAGAGGCGAAGCACGACGATGCGAAATCGAAACGTGCGTTTTCGATGACTGTTTAAATGACTCTATCAACAATCGATTTCGCATCAAGATTTTCGGGTGCGTCCCGAGAGGAGAAAAACTGCAGAAATGGCCCAGATGAAAGTGCGATCGTTATAAACGGAATAGCTTGCCGAAGAATCTGGAAATAATCGGCGTAAACCAACCACATTCCCCAGAAACTATGCTAAGAATTGGCGGAATAATTCAAGCCAAGGCGAGCTGGTTCCAACGAGAGAAGACTGCTTAAGACGTGGCTCATTGGCTGCGCAACTTAGGAGGCACTGCGATTGGGCTACTTGCCTTTGGAGAATCGCTTTTCGACTTCGCTGATCTTGTCGACGCGCCGCTGATGGCGTCCCTTCTCGAATTCGGTCGTGATCCACAGGTCGACCATGCGATCGATCAGGCGTTCGCCCAGCAGGTCGGCGGATAGGCACATCACATTGACATTGTTGTGCCGCCGGCTCATCTCAGCGGTCAAATCATCGTGGCAGGTCGCGGCCCGGACGCCTGGGAACTTGTTGGCGGTAATCGCCATGCCGATGCCGGAACCACAAATCAGAATGCCGCGGTCCACTTCCCCGCTAACGATCTTTTCTGCCACCGCCGTAGCGATATCGGGATAGTCGATGCTGTTGCAGTCGTGGGCACCGCAGTCGACTGATTCGTGCCCTAGCTTTTTAAGATGCTCGATGATCTTCGTTTTTACTTCGTACCCACGATGATCACTTCCAATCGCGATTTTCATGGCAGTCACATTTTGACAAAAGGCGGTTTGTCACCCACCGCGGAATGCAGAAGAGGCTCCCGCTGGTATGGCTGGAAAAGACTAGGAAGGAAGGAGATTGTCCAAGTCGAGGTCTTTGACCCGTTGCTTGATTTCGGATTCGATTTGTTCAAGACACTGGCGATAAACATCTTCCGAACCTCCAATCGGATCGGCAATGTCGCGGCCATCGCTGCTTAACGTTTGAATTCGGTCACGTGCTTCCGGCCAACGCGCCAAAATCGCGTCGCGATGTCCGGCTGTCATCGTCAAAATCAGGTCGGCTTGTTCGACCAGTCGGTCGCTTAAGGGCTGGCTCGCGTGGCCATTTAAATCCAAACTGCGAGCACCCAGGATGTGAATCGCCTCGGGTGCCGCCCGACCTCCAGGATAGGCGGCGATCCCAGCCGATGCGACCAAAATCCCTTTCTGATCCAATTGATCGATGGTGGTGCCGATTTTGTCTGCCAGATGTTTCTGCATGACCACTTCGGCCATAGGGCTACGACAAGTATTTCCGGTACATACAAACAAGACAAAGTAGCTGCTCAGGTGATTCAAGACACTCTCCGAAACGACACCTTGACGTAACATTTGGAAGTGATTGCCTTCCACTTTGACGACGCTGGAAGGTTGCCCATACCGGCACTTGCCATCGTCCAAAATTAATCCTACCCGATCTCCCAGTGCCTCTACGACCTCTTTTCCATGAATCGCATCGGGTTGCCCAGACAGATTAGCGCTCGTTAATGCCAACGGACCTGGCAAGAAGTGCATCGCTTGGGCGATCAGGTCATGAGCCGGAACTCGTAGGCCGACCAGCCCACTGGGCGAGACGGCCTGTTGAACATCGGGGGCAAACTGAGAAACGACCGAGCCTTCGTCGCATGGCATCACCAAAGTGACCGGCCCCGGCCAACAGCGACGCGCCAACCGGCACATCAGCGGCGAAGCGTTGGGGACGTAATCCCACAGCGTGTCCGCACCGGAAACGCATAAGCTGAAAGGGTTCGTTTCCGGGCGCCCCTTGGCGTGGCGAAGGTCGTGAATCGCCTGAGGGTTCAGCGCCGAAGCGGCCAAGCCATAAACGGTTTCGGTCGGAAAAGCCACGAGCTGCCCTTCGGCCAATGCCTGAACGGCACGATGGACGACGTCTCTGCGGTCGTCAGCTGCTTTTACGTCAATGACAGTGGCGGGCAACGTTTAAAATTCCAGGGTAGTTCTTGGGATTAGCTGGGAATGTCTGCGACCCATGCCTATGATTCCTACGGCTAGACGGCCGTTTATCGGGTTTGATCGGCAGTTGAATGGACTCAGATACAGAAGTTATTATCTTGAAAGAGGTTACTATACGAAAAGGGGCGATCCCCCCACAAGCGTTTTTGCCCGTTATCTTTCCCTTACATATGCCCCAACGTGTTATTCTTTTCCAGCTCATATCTTCAGCGGACGTTTCCCACGTGTTTCGTGGTACTGCTAAGTCTTGGATTGACGATCTTTTTGGGATGTCTTCCGCCATCGGGGCCTAGTGTTGAACCTGAAGTCGTCTGGGGACGGCGCGGCGTTTCAGAAGGTTTGTTTGAGAAACCACGGGCCGTCGCGATCAGCCCCGACGACGAACTGTTCATAGTCGATATGACAGCTCGCATCCAGGTCTTCGATCTCGATGGTAACTTCCGCCGAGCCTGGCAGATCCCTGAATTCTATAAAGGCCGCCCTTCGGGACTATCCTTCGACAACAACGGCAACCTCCTGGTTGCCGACACCCACTACAACCGCATGTTGGTCTACACGCCGGACGGCAAGCGACTCGATGAGCAAACGATTGGCGGCGTGGAAGGGGCCCAGCCTGGTGAGTTCGGCTTCGTTACCGAGGCCGTGCAGGACTCCCAGGGAAATTACTACATCAGCGAATATGGCCAGCACGACCGAGTGCAGAAATTCGATCCCGACGGCAATTTCCTCTTTCAATGGGGAGGCCACGGCAGCGAGCCTGGGCAGTTCATCCGCCCGCAGAACATGGTCATCGACGAGAACGACCACATTTGGATCGCCGATGCGTGTAACCATCGCATCCAGGTCTTCGACGCGACAGGCAACGAAGCTAAGCTCATCAAGATTTGGGGAGAGCAGGGAAGCGAGCCTGGCAAACTAGGTTACCCGTACGATCTGGTCCTTGATGGAAAGGGACATCTTTACGTCGTCGAGTACAGCAATCACCGCGTGCAGAAGTTCGACCTGGAAGGAAACAGCCTCGGCACGTGGGGAAGTTCCGGCCACGACCCTGGTCAACTCAATAGCCCCTGGGCTTTGATTCTGGATCGGTTTGGGCGGATTCACGTGATCGACTCCGAGAACCATCGAGTTCAGCGGATTCGGTTGTAGCTACGGCTCATACTTAGCAATTGGATACCAGCTTGAAAGAGAATAAGCCTTGGCACTCACCAAGACCCACATCATCGATGCCGTTGGCATCTGCAAGCAGACCGGCTGCGTCGTTTTATCTTTGATGGACGAAGAGGACTGGGGCAACGAAGCGGAGCATGTGAAGCTTCTGCAGGATAAACTCACCAACTATCTACGGTTTATTGAAACGGGTGATATGCAGAAAGCGTATCCCAAGGCCCAGGGGCGAACGGCCCGCATCGAAATCCGCGGGCGTTATCATCCTTCCGAAGCAGGCTGGCGGTTTTTAGATGAAACAGCCGATCGCATAAGATCCAAAGGGATCGAGATTCAAACCAGCTACGACTGATCGTGTCGAATTGCTAGTAGACTGGATACCTGAGGTGTATAATGTTGCGCAGATGCCCCGCCGGAAGTCACCTTGAACCGAGAAGCGATTATGACCCGCCTAATTCTTCGATCCGTTGCCGCCTGGAGTTTGTTGTTGCTTATCTTGGCGATGCCTGCGTTTGCTGATCCGTCGTACCGTGTGACGATTCCACCGGAAGATATGAAGGCTCCGGAATTCTACGGGAAGTATGTCGATGCAGGCGGATACCCAGTACTGGCTTCAAAGTCCGTCGATGATTACGCCCTGAAGGAAGCCGCCTACTTAATCGAATTGATGCTGCGCGAGCGTCCGGACATCAAGCATGCCATGGTGGCCAGTGGCTCGCGGATGCTGATCATCGCCCACAACGAGTACACCACGGATCTGCCTGAGTTCGCCCATTTCACGCCCAAAGACTACTGGGATGCACGGGCTCGAGGGACCGGCGGTTCCCAGACCGATCCTTACTGCACGTGCGGTGAAGAAAACCTTCTGGGCTACGAAGGGGATCCCTACTCGACCGAGTGTATCTTGATTCACGAGTTCGCCCACAATATTCATCTTCGTGGAATGGTCAATATCGACCCGACGTTCGATGATCGGGTGAAGAAGGCCTACGACGAGGCGATGGAAGCAGGCCTCTGGAAGGGAAAATATGCTTCGGTGAATCATCACGAGTATTTCGCCGAAGGGGTCCAATCGTGGTTCGACAACAATCGTGCACCCGATCATGATCACAATCATGTCGATACTCGCAAGGAACTCAAAGAGTACGACCCCGGCCTGGCCAAGCTGTGCGAAGAGGTTTTCGGTAAGACCGAGCTGAAATACACCAAGCCAGTGACTCGCTTGGAGGGGCATCTTGACGGATATGATCCCAGCCAGGCACCCAAGTTTGTTTGGCCAGAGCGACTTGATAAGGCCCGCGCGGAAATTCGACAAAAGGCCGTATCGCGTAGTAAAGACGAGCAGTCTTAGAGACGCACTTCTTTATTTCACCTCTCGTGTTCCAAGATTGATGGTCGATGGACGAATAAGTTCTCGCTGCAAATCTAGGTAATTAGAACGAAGAGTCCATGGAATCTGTGCCCCCAAGAAAAAGCCACTATCGAAAACTAGGCCCCTGGAGCACGATTCTGGCTGGGGCCCTTTTGGCGGGTGTTGGGTTGATAGGGCTTGTGTTCCCGCTAAATTCAGCCAGTCAGGGAGCTGAGAGCGACGTCTGGCCGACGGTCATGGGGACCGTTACGGTCTCTCAGGTCGAATCGAGCGGGCCAAAAGACGATCGGTCGTATTATCCAGAAGTGAAGTACCAGTATGATGTGGAAGGAAAGTCGTACACCTCGGATCGAATCAACTTCGATCTGGCCGGTACCCGTTCCTCCATTCGGCAAGAGATGACAGACGTCGTCGACCAGTACCCTGCAGGCGCTGATGTTAAGGTCTTTTACGATCCTTCCGATCCAAGCCAAAGCTGCCTAGAACCCGGTGTAAAATTGGGAACCGGCTTTCTTCTGGGGATCGCTTGTGTTGGTTTTGGGGGCCTGGTGATCTTGAGTGGTTTGGTCACGTGGATACGGGGTTGATCGACGCCGTTCGTCGATGCCGAATTGCATCCCTCTCTTCCGGGTGGAAAGCTCGGGGTTGCATATCAGATTTTTGCCCATGAAATTGTGGGCACGTGCACACAAAACCGTTACCATAAAAGGACTTCTCGAATCGTCAGGCAGAATGCCAAGTGGATCTGCCTGGTCTCGTCCCTGTTTTCGCACCCCTGGAGTCACCTAACCACATGTTTGGCGTCGATGTTGCGTTCAACAAGCCGTGGTTTTTGCTGCTGCTGGCGGGGTTGCCGCTCTTGTGGTTTTTTAGCTTTCGCAGCATCTCCGGGCTTGGTCGCGTGCGGAGATTCTTCGCGTTGGGGCTGCGTTCGTTGGTGTACTTGCTGCTGGTCTTTTGCCTGGCCGAGATGCAGTTGCGGCATTCGAGCGATCGCGTAACGGTCATCTACGTGCTCGATCAATCGGAAAGCATCCCTCGCGAGAAGCGTGCTGCCATGGTGCAGTATGTGGTGAAGGATGTGGCGGAGCACCGCCAAGCCGCACGCGGAGATCGAGCTGGCGTTGTGGTATTCGGGCGCGAAGCCGCGATCGAAGTTCCTCCCTACGACGATAACTTGCCGATCCAGCAAGGACGCCTGGAAGCGATGATGCAGGTTCGTACCGATGCGACGAACCTGGAGGGCGCGTTGAAACTCGCCCAGGCATCATTCTCGGAAGATACTGCCAAACGCGTGGTGATTGTCACCGACGGGAACGAAACGTACGGCGACGCCACCAACATTGCCCGTCAACTTGCCGAAAGTGGCATTGGCATCGACGTGGTCCCGGTTGAGCTTTCTAGTCGGGCCGAAGTCGCGGTCGAAAAGATATCCTTGCCCAGCGATATCCGCAAAGGTCAACCGGTGCAAGTCAATGTTGTGTTGAACAACATGACCGAGGCATCTGACGACGACGACGGCAAAGTGAGCGGCAAAATTGTTGTCGTCCGAAAACACGGGAAGCGGGAAGATGTGCTCATTGAGCAGCCGATGGAACTCGAACCTGGCAAGAAGGTGCTGACCTTCGAGCATACGATCGACCAAAGCGACTTCTACACGTACGAAGCCCGCTTTGTTCCTGATGATCGACTGGATGACTCGATGCCGCAGAACAACCTGGCTTCGGCCTTCGCGCATGTCCGCGGCGAAGGATCGGTGCTGCTGATCGAAGATTGGGAGAACCCTGGTGAGTTCGACTTCTTGATCTCTCGGCTCAGGGCGAACAACATCGAAGTCGAGGTGATGCCCAGCAATGGGCTTTTCACTTCGCTTGCCGAACTGCAGCGTTTTGACTGCGTCATCCTGGGGGACGTTCCCCGGGCCAGCGGAGCCGGGGCAGGCGATGTTTCGAGCTTTAGTGATCAGCAGATCGAGATGCTCGTGCGCAATACGCAGCAGATGGGTTGCGGACTGTTGATGATCGGCGGCCCCAGAGCTTTCGGTGCTGGGGGTTGGTCGAATACCGAGATCGAGAAATCGATGCCGGTCGACTTCAACATCAAAGATGCCAAGGTCGTGCCGGTGGGGGCCTTGGTGATGATGATGCACGCATCCGAACTCGCCCAGGGTAATTACTGGCAGAAAGTCGTTGCCCGCGAAGCCCTCAAGGCGTTAGGGCCGCAAGACTATTGCGGCCTGATTCATTGGAGCGGCAACGATCAATGGATGTGGGGCGCCCCTGACGGGCTGATCCCGGTCGGACCCAACCGCAACCAGATGTTGGCCCGGCTTAACCGAATGACTCCTGGCGACATGCCGCAGTTCGACCCGGCGATGAAAATGTCGCTGGCAGGCTTCAATGCCATCCAAGCGAAAGGGGCGAACGTCGCGATCAAGCACATGATCGTGATCAGCGATGGTGACCCTTCGCCACCCAATCCTGCCACCGTGATGGGATACGTCAACGCCAACATCAAGATCACCACGGTCGCCATCGGAACGCATGGCCCGGCCGGTAGTACGCCACTGCGTCAATTGGCGGCCCAAACCGGCGGCAAGTATTACGCCGTGACCGATCCGAAGGCTCTGCCGAGGATCTATCAACGCGAGGCCCGGCGAATTGCCCAACCATTGATCAAAGACCATCCCGGAATGGTTCCCATTACTTATCCGCATGAAGTATTGGAAGGGATCGACGGCTTTCCATCCTTCGACGGTTATGTGATGACGACCGTCAAAGACAACGCCCTGGTCGATGTTGGAATGGTCGCGCCGGTTCCGGCCGAGCATCCCGAAAATGCCACCGTCATGGCCACGTGGACCTACGGGGTCGGCAGGACTGGCGTGCTAACGACTGACGCCGGCAAACGCTGGGCGAATAGTTGGACCTCTTGGGAAGGCTACGACAAGTTCTTCACTCAGTTCGTTCGCTATGCCATGCGGCCGACCGACAATCAAGGAAACTTTACCGTTGCCAGTGAGGTAAAGGATGGTAAGGTGCGTGTGGTGGTTACTGCCACCGACGAGAAAGACGAGTACCTCAACTTCCTGAAGCTTTCTGGTACGGCCGTCGACCCGGAAATGGAGTCGAAGGACTTCCAGTTAGAGCAGGTCGCATCGGGGCGTTACGTCGGAGAGTTTCCTGCCGACAAGTCTGGCAGCTATTTTCTGTCGATCTTGCCTGGCCCAGGCGAAGCACCGATTCGTACCGGGGCGAATGTCCCCTATTCGGCTGAGTTTCGTCAGCAGCGTTTGAATTCAGCCCTGGTCGATAGCCTTGCCGCATTGAAGCCAGAAGGGGGCGAAGTGGGTCAGGTAATCGATGGTGACTTCGCCATTGGTCGCGTGGAAGAACTTCTGGATGTCGATACCTTCCGGCACAATCTTCCCAAAGCAATCAGTAGTCAGCACATCTGGCCGATCCTCCTCGTCCTGTGCGGACTCGTCTTCTTCGAGGACGTCTTTGTTCGCCGTGTTACCCTGGGGACGGAGTGGATCAAGCACAGCTACCAATGGGCCCATGCTCGAATCTTTGGAGCTCCGGAGAAAGAAGACGAAGAAGATCGCATGGAACGCCTGCGGATGATCAAGGAACGAGCGACCGCCGACTATGACGAGCGTAAGACATCGGCGCGGTTTGAAGTGGGGCTGGATCAGCCCAGCGGAACGTCCGCGGTCGACGAGGAACTCTCTGCCAAAACGCCTGCCACGAGCGGGCCCCCCAAGAAGGCAAAGAAGATGGAAGATTCGTCCCCCGATGACGACTCGTACACTTCGCGTTTGCTGAAAGCGAAGAAACAGGCACGCAAACGCCCTGGCGGAAATCTGGATGATAATGATTCATCGTAGATTGTCTGATTCGCCCCGGAAGAAACAATTTCAGTTACGATGGAAATGGCTGCCCAGGCTGCCAACTTCAAGAGACCACAACCCGAACTACACCCCTGAGAACCAAGCCGCAGCAAGGAAACCGCATGAGTGTCGCTGAATCGATGCAGCAGCAAGCTGACGAATTTCGCAGTCGCTACCTGGCCGTCAAAGAGCAAATCCAGAAGGTGATCGTCGGGCACGAAGATATCGTCCATGGCGTTTTGACGTGTTTGTTTGTTGGTGGGCACTGCTTACTGGAAGGCGTTCCTGGGCTGGGTAAGACGCTGCTTATTCGCACGCTTTCGCAAGCGTTGGATCTGAACTTCAGCCGTATCCAATACACGCCTGACCTGATGCCGGCAGATATTCTGGGCACGAACATGGTGATGGAAACGCCTGACGGTCGACGTATTTTCGAGTTCCAGAAAGGCCCGATCTTCACCCAGATCTGTCTGGCGGACGAAATCAACCGGGCTACGCCGAAGACCCAGTCGGCCATGCTCGAAACAATGCAGGAAGGATGCGTGACCGTGGGTGGTCATCGCTATGTCCTGGATAAACCTTTTTTCGTGCTGGCCACCCAGAACCCGATTGAACAGGAAGGTACCTATCCACTGCCGGAAGCTCAGTTGGACCGTTTCATGTTCAAGTTGGTTGTGGGCTATTCCTCGGCTGATGACCTGGGCACTATCATCGATCGCACCACCAAGGGGACCAGGGTGGAAGCAGAGAAGGTGATGGAAGGGGCCGAAATCATGAAGTGGCAACAAGTCATCCGCGAGGTGATTCTGGCCAAGCACGTTCAGGATTACATCGTTCGTTTGACGTTGGCGACCCATCCGGAAGGACCGCTGGCGCTGCCGATCACCAACCAGTACTTACGTTGGGGCTCGAGTCCACGTGGTGCCCAGACGTTGGCTTTGACCGCCAAGGTGCGTGCCTTGCTGGATGGCCGATATAACGTGAGCTACGAAGACGTTCGCCGCGTTTACCTGCCGGCCATGCGTCATCGCGTGATTCTCAATTTCGAGGCCCAGGCCGAAGGGCTCGACACGGACCATGTCTTGCTCGAACTGTTAGAGAAGGTGCCTGAGAAAGCGGATGACGCAGTCTTAGCGTCCGTCGCCAGGTAGGCTGTTGGATTGAAATGAATCTCTGTTAGGCACCCCTGCTCGATGGCGAAGACGAAAATTGAATCCGACCTCCTTTCTCCGGAACTGCTGGCCCAGTTGGAACGCATGGAACTGGTCAGTCGCAAAGTATTCCGGGGGCGGATGAAGGGAGAGCGTCGTAGTAAACGTAAAGGTACGAGCGTCGAGTTCGCCGATTTCCGGCCTTATGTTGCTGGAGACGACTTGCGTTTCATCGACTGGAACATGTACGCACGACTGGACCGGCTGTTTTTGAAGATGTTCCTGGAAGAGGAAGATCTCCATTTTTACACGCTTATCGATGCCAGCACGTCGATGGACTTCGGTACGCCAAGCAAACTGACGTACGCAAAACAGTTGGCCGCAGCGCTCGGATTTGTTGGTTTGTGTCGAACCGATCGTGTCCGCATCGAAACGCTTGGAACTCCCATGCGAAGGCCGGGACCAGTCTTGCGTGGTCGCCATAGCGTTTGGCGGATGCTTGACTATTTGAACGGCATCGAGCCGGGTGAAAACGTGCCCCTTCTGGAAGGTGCGAAGAACTTCTGTTTGCGGAACAGCGGCAAGGGAATCCTGGTTCTTGTTACCGATCTGATGGACAAGAGCGGCTATGAGCCAGCTCTGCGGTTTCTTTCCACCCAGCAAATGGATGTGTACGTCATCCAAACCCTCGCACCTGTGGAATTGAATCCCGCCGAGCAAATCAAAGGGGATTTGAAACTGGTCGACTGCGAAGATGGCGACATCGCCGAGATTACCGTAAGTCGTCCCCTATTGGATCGCTACAAGCGAACGCTCGATGCGTTTGTCGATGGGGCACGGACCTTCTGTGCTAAGCGCGGGATGGCCTATATGTTGGCCAACACGGACGTCTCGGTGAGCCACCTCGTTTCCAATTACATGCGGCAACGGGGGCTCTTGCGATGACCGGTTTCTTCATCAACACACTGGGGCCACTGGGCTGGACGCTTCTGGCGATCGTGCCCCCGGCGATCATCGCGCTCTACTTTCTGAAACTGCGGCGGCAACCGCTGGAGGTCCCCAGCACCTTCCTGTGGAGTCGCACGATCGAAGATCTCCACGTGAATAGCCTGTGGCAGAAGATGCGGCAGAGCCTGCTCCTCTTTTTGCAGCTCTTATTCGTATTGCTGCTTATCTTGGCCGTTCTGCGTCCAGGAATGGAGGGGGAGCAGAAGCTCTTGGGGGATCGGTTTGTCTTTCTGATCGATAACTCGGCAAGCATGGGATCGAAGGATGCAGAGTCCGGCCGCACGCGACTAGAAGAAGCCAAACGTCGCGTCCAGGAAATGATCGATCAGATGGATAGCGGTGACGTGGGGATGGTCGTGACTTTTTCCGACCGAGCCAGCGTCGCTCAGCAGTTTACCGACAACCAACGGGTGCTGTCGGCCAAGGTCGCTGCAATCCAGCCAAGTGAGCATACGACGAATATCATGGAAGCCTTAAGAGTCGCTTCCGGCCTGGCAAATCCCGGTCAATCGGCATTTGAAGAAGGGGATGTGCAGGTTGCCGACGCGAAACCAGCGACGGCATACATCCTGAGTGACGGGCGATTCCAAACGATTACCGACTTTTCGTTTGGCAATCTGCAACCAATTTACATCCCGCTTGGGGACGAAGTCTCTTCGAACGTTGGCATCCTGGCCTTCAGTACCCAGCGGAATCCTGAAAAGGAGGGCGAGCTTCAGGTGTTTTGCCGGATTGTTCGCTTCGGTCCTGAACCAACTGAAGTGACGGCGAACCTTTACTTTAATAACGAGCTGCTGGATGTTGCGCGGATTCGCTTGGACAACGAAGATGGCACCGGCGGGGCTCAGTTTGACCTGGGAAGTCTCGACGTCGGAAAGCTACGTCTTGAAATCGAACATGAAGACGTGTTCCCCGCGGACAATGTTGCCTATGCGGCGATCAATCCACCGGAACGTGCCCAGGTGCTGGTGGTTACCGAAGGGAACAACTACTTGCGGTTCTCGTTAGGCACCGATCAAATTCGGCGTATTGCGGACGTGACGCTCGTGACGCCTGATTATTTGACCGGGGAAGACTATCCGAAGGAAGCTGCCAGCGGACGGTACGATGTCATCATCTACGATGACTGTGCCCCAGAGACGATGCCGGAATCGAATACGGTCTTCTTTGGGAGGAAGCCGCCCGTCGAAGGTTGGGCTTTCCAGCAGGCTCAGGTCTTGCCGCAAGTCATTGATGTGGCCCAAAGCCATCCGGTGATGAGCTTCGTCAATTTGGGGAACGTCTCGATCTACAAGGCCTCTCCACTCGAGGCACCACCAGGCAGCACCGTCCTCATTGAATCAGATCAAGGGGCGCTGATGACGATCGCGCCGCGAAAGAGCTTTGAAGACGTGGTGCTAGGGTTTTCGTTCCTGACGTCGGAAGACGACAAGACGTTCTTCAATACGGAATGGACCAAGCGGCTAAGTTTTCCTGTGTTCGTAAAGAATTTAGTCGAGTATTTGGGGGGCGTGCGGCAAGGGCAGGGGGAATTCAGTATTCGACCCGGCGAAAATTACGCTTTCCGATCGAGTGGTTTCGCCAAGGAGGTTCATATCAAGCCGCCGTCGGGCCGTACGCGAACGATTGCGCCGACCGCCGATAATTTATTTAGCTTTGGCGAGACCGACCAACTCGGGACGTATGAAGTTCGCGAAGGAGATGCGAAGGATGTGTCCCGGTACTTCTCGGTGAACATCTTTGACGCGCAAGAGAGTGAGATTCAACCTAAGCCGGAAATCGAAACGCAGTGGGAAACCATCGAAGGGGAATCGGCCTGGTTGCCAATGCGGCGCGAGTACTGGAAGTGGCTCGTGGCAATCGCGCTGCTGATCCTGCTGCTGGAATGGTATATCTACAATCGCCGCGTTTACGTTTGATCGCCTTGCCTCAAGACGAGTTGGGTGATTTCCGGCGGACAATTCCAGCGAAGGGGGCTCGTACCGCTAATGCCGCGGCTAACGTGCAGCAAGGTGGGATCAAAAAAGAAGACGCCGCCTGCGTAGCGAGTTCCATACCAGCTTGGACTGACCACCGGACCAATGCCGGGTAATCGAATCTGTCCACCGTGATTGTGCCCGGCCAGCATCAGATCGAAGTCGAAAGATCGCGCCCAGCCAATCTGGTCTGGCGTATGAGACAAGAGGATCTTCAACGGACGTTGGTCGAACTGCGACTCGTCGATCGAGTTCATGTCCGCGGCAGGGATATGCCAGGGAAGTTCATTCCCTGCTAGCACGACCAGGTAGTTTCGAATCATCAACGACATGTGCCGTCCACCCAGGTCAATGAAACCTTCGTCAACGAGCGTCTTCCGGCAACCGGCCACGTCGTGAGTACGTACTTCGTGATTGCCCAGGATGAAGTAGACCCCACACTCGGCAGACAACTGGGCGAGCGTTCGGCTCCATGCGAAGCACTTGGTGCGATCGAAGATGTCCCCTGCGATAACAATCATCTCGCTCTGCAGGTCGTTGGCCTGATCGACTACCTTGCGGTAAAAGTCTTCCGCCATATGTCCTTTGAGATGCAGGTCGGATAGATGCGTGATGGTAAAGCCGTCGAGCTCTTGGGGAAGTCTGGGGAGAAAGACTTCTTTTCGATCGACTTCCAATCGCAAGATCTCGTTACCGGGAAGTAGGCTAGCGACTTGCGTGCTTGTCGAGGTAAGTAGCTGCGGGGCCAGGTCAGAGAAATCAAACGAGGCTAGAAGTCGCTCGCTGAAGTAAGCCGAGGCGATTTGTGCATCGCGCTGGTAAAGCAGCCATAGCAGACTCGCCGCGATGAATGCGACGACGCTGACGGTAACATAGATGAACCAGACGTAGTAGATCGTCG
The DNA here is from genome assembly GCF_007748115.1 of Bremerella volcania. Taxonomy (NCBI): domain Bacteria; kingdom Pseudomonadati; phylum Planctomycetota; class Planctomycetia; order Pirellulales; family Pirellulaceae; genus Bremerella; species Bremerella volcania. The sequence continues at coordinate 5,351,257 of NZ_CP036289.1, read as the reverse complement.
AGTATTGAACCGTTTCGTTAGGGGAAACCTGGGGATTGAGAGGCTGTTGCATCCACCATATCAGGAAGACCGACGGAATCAGGACCGACATGAGATAGCAGGTATATTCACCCAGGTCGATCAGCCACTGCTTGTACGGCAGGCTGTGGATCATGCAGTGTAGACGAGTCCAAATCGCCAGGTGCCCGATGCCTGCAATCAACATCAACACCGCTATTAACGCATACATTTTTCGCCGCAATCTATGAGGAGTTAACCCAAAGTCGCCTACAGAATAGGTGGGTATCAAGGGAAACGCTAGAGCGCATATCGGTTGGCCAACTGAAGTCTACGTTACGCCTGCCAACGCGAAAGATCAGATCTCTTCGATAGGACTACGGCGACGGGGTGCTGGCGAACGCGGTCATGACTCGTTCGACCGTTTCGACCAGTTGATCAAGTCGGAATGGCTTGTAGAGAACCGCATTGGGGAGGAGACCTGCCTGGCGGGCCTTAACGATCGAGTGCCCCGGATCGTAACCAAAGCCAGTCATCAGAATCATGGGTACGGGGGAGATGATGCCGCCCAGTTTGACCATCAATTGATGGCCGGACATGTCTGGCAGGTGAACATCGCTGATGATGACATCGTATCCCGTGGAATGCAGGCCTGCGCGGACCATGCAAAGCGCTTCGGCCCCGTCGTGGGCAGTTTCCACGTCACAGCCGTAACGATCCAGCAAGGCATGAGCCGCACTACGAACGGATTCGTCAGCATCGGCTACCAGTACACGAGCCGATTTGAGCAGTGGGCGCTGTTCTTGCTTTGCGGAGGCGGGAACAGCCTTGGCAGGCGTCATCTTTTCGCCCACACGCTGAATGACGCGTTTAATATCGCGGCTGTTCTGAATGATATTCTTCAGTTTTTCGACGACTTCTTCATCGTGGCCGATGTAACGCTGCATTACGTTCACGGCATCATTCAGGATTTCGTCAATGGGCAAAGCGACCGCGCTGTGAATTGCTTCAACGCTGGCTTGAGCTGTATTGGCTTGTTGAGCAACCAGAAGTTCGAGCGTATTCAACGCAACCGCTAAGTCGCGACAGAAGATCTCGAGAAACTGCAGGTCGCTGTTGGTGAAGGCCCGCGGCTCGGGGCTTTCGACGTTGAACGATCCAATCACTTGATCGTGTAGCAAAAGCGGCACCGTCAAAGAGCTTTTCGCGCCTTTGAAGCCTTCCAGGTAAAGCGGATCTTTGCTGGTGTCTTCGCAAAGGTAGCTCTTGCCGGTCGAGGCAACGAAGCCGGTCACACCGTTGTTGGTACTTTGAGCGTACAGTTCCCGCTCGGCCGCTTCTTTGTCGATCCCGACCGATAGGAGAGGAACGAGTTCTCCGGTGCGTTGGTCTAGAAGGCGAATCTCGATGACGTCAAAGCTCAGCAAATCCTTGGTGTAGTGCAGGATGTTGCTTTTGAGCAGCTCGATCCGTTCGGAAACCTCCATGTTGAAGATTTCTTCGGTCGTCAGATCAGCCAATTCCATCCCAGCCCGGTGGATGGCATCGAGTTTTTGTCGCTGAATGACTTCATCGGTAACGTCTCGGACGGTAACGATGAGGTTATTCGGCGGACTGTTGGGGACAAGTACCGGGGCCGCGTGCACATGGAAGTAACGATTGTCTTCGGTGCGAAGCGTCGACCCGCTAGCCTGGCCGGTGGTCATGGCCGTGTGAAATGGACAGTAGTCGGGGCCCAGAATTTCAGGACTATTCAGTGCCGCGTAGAAATTCTGGCCAACCAAGTCACCTCGATTGGCCCAACGCTGCAAACAGGAATTCACCCATTGAATGGTGTTTTCCCGGTCGAGCATGGCGACACCATCGGGCATGCCATCCAGAATGTGCTCATTCTCGAGCAGATTGCTGATGCGGCTGGCAACCTCTTGATGTGAGGTTGTGATGAACAATCCGCTGTAAGGGTCATTTCGAAGTTTGGCGATCACGCGAAGTGGATTGTTCACTTCCGTGACTTCAAAATCCTGGCGAAGTTCCTCAACAACACTGGAATCGTTGTTCGAATCGCACAGGCACAGGATTTTGGGTTTCGCCGCCAACCCCAATACTCCTCACAAATATGCTTTCGCGGTAATCGGCTCTCTGAATTATACGTTCAACTTTGCCGTGTACAATTATCTGCCCATCTACTACGCATTCGGCGTTCTAATGAGCAATAATTAGCCAACACGCAAAGTTTGCCAAAATTCAGCAGCCCGCGAGGTTATTCATAATGCTTATTCCGAAACTAGGAAAACCCAATCTTGAAATTATTCGGTTTGCCTCATCGAAATTTCACGCGGAAGTCTAAATAGAACTTCCCAAGTTTCTTATTGTTACTATTATCCAAAGCATTGGAAGCATCGTCGTCCAAAAACTCACAAAAACCAAGCAAATACGGGTGCCCGCTGAGGGAACGCAGAGAAGAGTTTCTAAGCGATTTTGCCTAGCGAGATGCCGTTGATGCTTGGTTAGACGCATCAAGCGAGAGAGAAATTCCCGACTGGGCGAAGGTCGGATTCCAGGCTTGAAGAAGCTTGAGGCCAATAAACCCCCCTAGATGCTCATCCGAGGGTTCTAGAACGATAACTGATACATCAAGAAGATTGGCCGACCCCATTCGCAACTGGGGCAGCTTTGCAGTACGGGCTTTTGTTTCAAGTCCGCATGGAAGAGTCACCAGTTGGGTATCGCCCAGATGGCGCAAGCCGACCGTATAGGCCATGTTGGAGGTCAGAATTAACCGATTGTCTTCCGGACAGATGGTAAGAACCGTCGGGAACTGGTCGCTCAGCACGACACCGACTCGCTTTTGATCTCCTTGGAGATACATGGGGACTTCATCAAAATCGATCGATGCCCGGGCTTTACGAACGACTTGATCGACCTGTTCGGCGCGGAAAAGGGGGCCGATGCACAGTTCTGGGTGCTCTTCCAGCCATCTGTGTGTCGTGTTAGACAGTTTCTGATAGGCCTCATTGATCTGGGCCGAATCTCGTTCGACACGAACGGCGAGGACCGATGCCTGCTGGTGCATTAGCGTCAACGACTCGAGCATCGCTCGCATGTGCGGTTGTGCTCCGAAACGCTTTGGATCGACGCCATCGCGGAGTTCCCGGCTCGCCTGTTTGAGTTGATCGACTTGCTTCTGGACCTTCTTCTCTTCATCCGTTCCGACTGCCGAACGTCGCATGATGTTGGCAATCTGGTCGATCAGCTTCGAGGTCGCTTGTTGTTTTTGCCATCTCGATGCATTGTCGGCTACCGCGAGATCGATCTGGCGACGCAGTGGGATGATGCGCTTGACAACATCCTCCAAAGCATCCATATCTCTTTTCAGATTCAGCTCCTCGGTGAGAATCCACTTCGAGCCAAACTTTTCAAATCCATTTTCCGTCAATGGTAGGGGGAGTTCCGCGCCAACAGATCGGCTGGTGGTCATGCCCAATAGGCAGACCACGAACAGGAAAAGCAAAGCCTGACACCGCGCGCTGAATCGCTCCATGAGAACCACGAGCTTGGGATGAGTGGAAAAGGAATCAGGGGAATAGATCCTTGGTATTCCCCCGCAAGTCTTTCAGTTTGCAAAGTCGAGCGATTTCTTGCAAACGATTCGTGGAAAAAAGAATTTCACGTGCCACCCGATCTTACGGGAAGACCGACTCGATCTCCGCTAGCCGGGCATCTTCCGCCTTGTTAGTACGGTTGCCGAATCGACCCAAAACATCGCCCACGGCGGTTGCAACGGCGTTAGAGCGGCTCATGATGCTGAGCTTCAGGTCTGCAATTTGCTGAGGCGTCATTTGGGTCATGACGGTCTGAATGTACTTCTTCCAGACCGCGAAACCATCTTCGGTAGGGCCCTGAACAAGCCAGTGATTGAGAACCTCGAAGCCAGCGTCGCCAGGCTTCATGTTCCATTCGCTGGCCATCTTCATGATCAGGTCGCGTTCTTCGATGTTCAGAACACCATCCGCATAGGCAACGCAAACCATGGGGTACATGGTCAACGCAGCCATGCTATGGGCCGTAATGCCCAGATCCATCAGGCTTTGGACGAGTTCTTTGTCTTCGATCCCGATGGCTTTAGAGAGTTCTTCCAACTCCTCGTCATGTTTGATCTGTTCCCGCAATTTCTCCAGGAGTTCTTCGTTTTCAGCGACGAACATCGAATCTAACATGTTTTGGAAGTCAGACTCATTGAACTGGTGGTGAGGTTGTTCCGTCACGGTAACGTCCTTGGTCGCACGAGGGTAAAACTACGGTGTTGAAAGCCTTTTAAAGGCTTCCTTTATTGTAATGATTTGCCCAGTCCAAAACCAGAATGGTGGCTCAGGTTCCGATGTAGCGAGCGTGCAAAGATCGAGCCTCAACAGGATCGCTCGTCCCGTGGACAATACAGCGTCCATCGCCAAACAGCGTGAATGCGTGTTCTCCGATATTGGCACGTAGCAAGTAGGGATTGGATTCAATTGTTCCCAACGGCTTGAGCTTCTCGGCAAATGCAGTGAGATCAATCTCATTGTTTTCAGGAAAACTTAACTGAACCGCATCCCGCCCACAAAGCACGGCCCACTGGCTCCCTCTTTGGCCGGCAAGCCAGGCGAAATCTCGCTGGCCACACGCTGGGCAGTCGGCGTTGTCTTTCAGGCCATCCAGTTTCACCGGTCGAATGCGATTTTCCCACAGATCGAACACGGTCAACGCTCGGCTGACTTGCTGGGTATGGCCGCTAAGAATCTTGATCGCTTCCATGCTTTCAAGCGAAGCGATCACTCCAATAATCGGAGCAAGAATGCCCGCCGTGTCGCAGGTCGGGGTGGTGCCTGGGGGAGGTGACTCCGGAACAACGCATCGCAGGCAAGGCGTTTCCCCGGGAACGATCGTCATGGTCTGCCCCTCGGCGCCGATGCATCCGCCATAGACCCAGGGGATACCAAGCTCCAGTGAGGCATCGTTGAGCAGAAAACGGATCTCGAAGTTATCGGTTCCATCCACAATGACATCCACCCCGTCGCAAAGCTGGCGGATGTTGCGATGATCGACATCGGCGATTTCCGCTTCGATGCGAGTGTCAGCGTTGGCGGCTTCCAGGTGGTTCTTTGCCGCAATTGCCTTGGGAAGACGTTGACGGACATCGTCTTCGGTATAGATGACCTGTCGCTGAAGATTGTTCCATTCGACGAAGTCCCGATCGACGATCCGTAATGTTCCCACCCCACTACGAGCCAATGTGTTGGCAATGACGGACCCGAGTGCACCCAGTCCAACGACCAATGCGGTCGATTGAGAAAGCTTTTCCTGCCCTTCGCGACCGAAGCGGGCATAGCTCATCTGGCGAGCGTATCGGGCAAAGGGATCTTGTGGCTGCTGGGTCATGAAGTAGCTTTCGGAAGAAGCCAAAGGCCTGCGTAGTCGCCGCCGTGGTCGAGATCGGCTTGGAATTGATCGCACAGGGCACGAAGCTCAGCGGGCGAGCGACTCATTACATTGCATTCTCGCGCAGCAACGACCGGAAGTCGACGATCTGGTTTCCAAATTGAGTTCAGGTTGTCCCCCGAAACGGCGATGAATTGTGTATTGGTCGGAGTCTTGGCCGAACTCTTCACGGCTCTGCCGACGATCAAATGATCTCGGCAAATAAACTCGTATTCATCGTCCTCGACGGATGGAATAAGGACAAAACTCGTTGAGGCAAAACGTGAACACTTTCGAAGCCCGCGCCACCGTTGATCTTTCGATTGATTCGACAAATCCAGGATAAGAGGTAGTCCGAGTTCCATCGTCTTTGGAAGCAGGTCATCTAGTCCGTGTTCAAGGGTGATGATCGGGACCAGGTCTGCATCAATCCATTGGTCAATTTCGCCCAGTACTTTCTCGGGCGAAGCGGCACATGCCCTGACAACCCAGCGTCGTCCTTCCTGATAAAAGCTTTCACGACGGACATGCATTTCCCGAAGTCCGATATGCGATTGCACTTCGGGAACGCCGCGAAGTTTGTAATAGTTCGGCATTCGCGGGGTCCAGAGTGCTGGATCCGGAATGGTTGCCTGATAGGTTTCGGAGTGGTCAAATTTGACCGACTTCAGTTTGAGAGGATACTTGGAGGGGAGCGTTCGACCGCGGCTACTGAAAGGACCTTCTAGGTAGGCATCTTTGAGCGTTACGCTTCCGCTCACTCCTTTTGGGTAGCGTAAAATGCAGAACACTTCGGCACTTACGTTGGACGTTGCCCCTTGCGTGAGCATGATCCGTATGGAATTGCTCGACATGAGCCGGTTCACTTACGCTTTCAAGTTCTTCAGCGCCGCCGCGAGATGTTTCCCGGTCACCGAATCGGGATTCGCGGCGATCTCTTCCGGCGTTCCCATCGCCACCACGCTACCCCCTTCGTCGGCGGCACCTGGGCCAAGGTCGATGATGTAGTCGGCCGCCATCATCACGTGGATATTGTGTTCGACCACGATCAACGAGTGACCGATCTGTAGCAGGTTTTCGAAGCAGTCCAATAGCTGCACGATGTCAGCGAAGTGCAGGCCGGTGGTGGGTTCGTCCATCAGGAACAGCGTGCGTGCCTTCTTGGTGGTCGCCAGGTTTCCTGCCAGCTTCAACCGTTGAGCCTCCCCGCTGGAAAGCGTATTGGCAGGCTGGCCGAGACGGAGGTAATCGAGTCCGACTTCATTAAGAAGGTTCAGCTTGCCTTGTACTTTGGGCTGACCGCGGAAGAAGACGAATGCCTCGCGAACGGTCATGTTCAACACGTCGGCAATGCTCTTGCCGCGGTAGGTGATTTCCAGGACTTCCTTCTTGTAACGTTGTCCTTTGCACTCAGGGCACTTGACGTAGACATCGGCCATAAACTGCATGTCGATGGCGATGTGCCCGTCCCCGTTGCAGCTTTCGCAGCGGCCCCCTTGGACGTTGAAGCTGAAGTGACTGGCGGTCAGGTTGCGTGTCCGGGCCTGCATCGTTCCGGCAAAGACGTTGCGGATTTCGTCGAAAGCTTTGATGTAGGTGACCGGATTCGACCGTGGTGATCGACCAATGGGGCCCTGATCGACCAGGACGACATCGTCAATTTGACCATCGCCGAAGACGTCGTCGTATGGCAGACTTTGTATGTTTTCCTTCTTCTTGCGTCGGCACAACGCCGGGTAAAGCGTCTGATCGACAAGCGAACTCTTGCCTGCCCCGGAAACGCCGGTGACGACGGTGAGAACACCAAGCGGAAACTCGACTTCCAGGTTCTTGAGATTGTTGCCTCGCGCGCCCTTCAGGCGAACTCGCCCGTGCGTGGCAGTGCGGCGGTCGCGTTTACGAACGACGCTACGGTGGCCGGAGAGGAATTCGCCGGTGAGGCTGTCTTCGTCCCCTTCGATTTCGGAGGGGGACCCTTGGAACATGATCTCTCCCCCCCGTTCCCCTGCCCCTGGACCAAATTCAACGATTTGATCGGCAGCGCGAATGAGCGTTTCTTCGTGCTCGACGACGACTACCGTATTGCCACGATTTCGCAAGTCGATGATGGCTTCATTAAGCCGGGTGATGTCGCTCGGGTGAAGACCGGCCGTCGGTTCGTCGAGCACGTACAGCATGTTCACCAGGCTCGAGCCGAGCGTGCTGGTGAGCGTTACCCGTTGAGCTTCACCACCACTCAAGGTCCGCAGCGAGCGATCCAACGCTAGATAGCCCAGGCCGACGATACACAAATACTCTAGGCGAGCAAGCACTTGCGGTAGTACCTGGCGGCAAAGGGCGCTCTCGTACGCGCTTAGGTTCAATTGGCGGAAGTGTTCCAGCGCGTCCACGATCTTCATCGAGGAGATCTCGGCGATATTCTTTCCATTAACGCGAACGGCCAACGCTTCGGGACGCAGGCGTGTCCCGCGGCACGACTCGCACATGCGAAAGCTTCGCCAGCGGCTGAGGAATACCCGCATATGCATCTTGTACTTGCGACGTTCGAGCCAGGCGAAGAAGCCTTTCAAGCCCCCGAATTCGCGTTCAGGTACGCCTTCAATAATCAAATTGACCTGTGCTTCGGTCAAATCACGGTAGGGGGTATTGATGGGAATGTCATAGTCGGGAGCCAAAGCGATCAGCTCTTCCAACTCGTGTTTGTAGGCAGGTGTGTTCCAGGGAGCGATGGCCCCTTCGGCGATCGATTTGCGACGATCCGGGACAATCAGATCCATGTCCATGTCGATGATGTTGCCGAACCCTTCGCATTCAGGACATGCCCCCAAGGGACTGTTGAAGTTAAACAGTCGCGGGTCGGGTTCAATGAATTCCAGGTTGCATGCCTCGCAGCGAAGTTGACTGCTATAGCGAAGGCTTTGCCACATGGTGCCATCGATTTCGACGGCACTCCCCTGCCCTTTCAGTTCGCCCTCTTCCTGTGGTTGGAGCAGAATCTCGCAGACCCCGTCTCCGTGCGCGAAGCCGGTTTCGAGCGATTCGCGGAGACGTTCGATCTTAAGCGATTCAAGCGTCAGGCGGTCAACGACCACAGATATCGATTCGCCTGAATCAAGCCGTTTGCTGAGAGCTTCATCTTCGTCAGGCGTTAGGGAAATCGTTTGCCCAGCGACAATTGCCCGGACGAAGCCATCTTCGCGCAATTGCTCGATGACCCCTTCGCATTCGTCGCTTTCGCAGGCCACGGGAAATGCGACCATCATCCGGCCACTCCCCCCTGCACCGCAGATATGGTCAGCAACACGACCTGGCGTGTCTTTGGTAATAGGCTGGTTACAACTGGGGCAAATGATGTTGCCGATCTTGCTGAAAAGAAGCCGCAGGTAATCCGTGGTTTCGGTAGCGGTACCCACCGTAGACCGGCTGGATCGAGTGTCGTTTACCTTGGTTACGGCCAGCGCTGGGGGGATGTTGTCGATCCGGTCCGCCTCGGGCTTTTCCAAGCGGTCGAGAAATTGCCGAGTGTACGCAGAGAAGCTTTCGATATAACGGCGCTGCCCCTCGGCGTAGAGCGTATCGAGGGCCATACTGGTTTTTCCGCTTCCACTCACCCCACAGAAGACAATCAGCTGGCGGTGCGGAATGTCGAGATCTACCTTTTTCAGGTTGTGAACTTCGACCCCTCGGGCTTCAATCTGCAATGTCGACAAGGTTCGCCTTTCTTCTGGACGGGATCCATCATGGCAAATGAATTTTTCATCGTAACGAGAATGTTCTTGTGAGAATACCAGGGGGGAGGACTGTCCACTTGTTCAGGCCTTGGGGGTGGGATAAGTTTTCAGTGTTCCCAGTACCCATATTCCGAAGGGAGTAACGCGGCTATGAAGATTCAGAACATCGATCAGGGTGATTCGATGAAAGTCGAAATGGACGGTGTCTCCGGTTGCCAGGTAAAGCAGTTAATCAGCCAGCAGGATGGTGCTCCGCTGTTCGCCATGCGTCAGTTTGAAGTTGCCCCAGGCGGGTACACCCCCCACCACCATCACCCTTATGAGCACGAGGTTTACGTGATTGCCGGGGAAGGTGTCATTCTGGAAAACGACTCGCCGCGCCCGATCAAAGCCGGGGACGCAATTCTGGTCGAGCCGGACGAGGTTCACCAATTTCGCAACACGGGAACCTCACCGCTAAAGTTCTTGTGCCTGGTCCCTAATGCGGCCAACAACGCTCAGTTTCCACCAGAGTGTCAGCAGTAGTGTATTTTGTGGTCGCAGACACACTAGCCCTCTCCCCGCTGGAACGAAGAAGGAAATCTTGTCATGTCGGTCGAAACGGATGTTCAAGAGCTGCGGGACCAGATCCGCTACCATGATCGGAAGTACTATGTCGAAGCCACTCCGGAGATTTCAGACCTTGAGTACGACAAGCTTCTCAGCCGGCTAAAAGAACTCGAATCGCAGCATCCTGAGCTGATCACGCCGGATAGTCCAACCCAGCGGATCGGCGATGCCCCGGTTCCCTATTTGGAACAGCACGAGCATCGCATCCCGATGCTTTCGATCGACAACACCTACAGCCTGGACGAACTAAAGAAGTACGGGGAGCGAATCAACAAGCTTTTGCCCGATGAAAAGATTGCCTGGGTTGTCGAGTTGAAAATTGACGGCGTAGCCGTATCGATCCTCTACGAGGATGGCGTACTTACGCGTGCACTTACGCGCGGCAACGGAACGGTCGGGGACGATATTACTCATAACGTTCGTACAATCGCCGACGTGCCACTCAAGCTGTCTGGCGAAAACGTTCCGCCGGTACTGGAGGTACGCGGCGAAATCTACATGACCAACGCTGATCTGGTGAAGCTTAACGAGAAGCAAGCCGAAGCAGGGCAACCGGCCTACAAGAACACGCGTAACGTGACGGCGGGCACGATTCGTTTGCTTGATCCACGTATCGCCGCCGAGCGTAATCTCCGGGTATTCTGCCACGGGGTCGGATACGCCGAAGGACTCAAGGCGACTTCTCATACCGAATTTTTGGAAGAGTTGAACTCGTATGGTTTGCCAGCGACGCCATTTGTGCAATCGTTTGTCGATTTTGATTCCGCGATCGAGCACTGCCAGGAGTTGATCGAGTCACTACATGAGTTGGAGTTCGAGGTTGATGGGCTCGTTCTGAAAGTCGATCGTTTCGACCAGCGAGAACGTCTCGGGTCAACCTCAAAGAGTCCTCGCTGGTTGATTGCTTACAAATTCGAGAAGTATGAAGCGACGACCAAGGTCAACAATATCGAGGTCCAGGTCGGCAAAACGGGAGCCATCACACCGGTTGCGATTCTGGAGCCGGTTGAACTGGCCGAGACGACGGTTTCCCGAGCGAGTTTGCACAACGCGGAAGAGATCGAACGTAAGGATGTGCGGATTGGCGACGTTGTGGTCGTCGAGAAGGCAGGTAAGATCATTCCGCATATCGTTCGTACCGAGAAACACGAACGAAAAGAAGACCTGCCCCTCTTCCCTTTCCCGACCAAGTGCCCTTCATGCGACACGCCTGTGGTCAAGGATGAAGGAGGGGTGTACATTCGATGCCCCAATTGGCAAGGGTGTGCGGCTCAGATCAAAGAACGCATTCGCTATTTTGCCACGCGGAATGCGATGGATATCGAGGGCTTGGGGGACAAACTGGTCGACATGTTGGTCGACGAGAAGTTGGTGAAGACCTACGGCGATCTGTATCGTCTGACTTCGGAGCAAATCGCTGCCTTGCCACGCATGGGGAAGAAGTCAGGCGACAAACTAGTTGCTGCGGCAATCGATAGTAAGTCACGGGGACTTGGCCGTCTATTGAACGCCCTTTCCATTCGCCATGTCGGAGCCCGAGGAGCCGAACGTTTGGCCCTTCACTTCGGGACGATCGACAAATTGATGGAAGCCTCGGAAGAAGAGATAGCGGAAATCGAAGACGTCGGCGGAGTGATTGCCAAGAGCGTCCACGAGTTTTTCCATAGCGAATTCGGAAAGGAAACCATCGAAGATCTCAAAGGGGTCGGTGTCTCGATGGAAGCGGCCAAGCGAGGCGAAGAAGCTGGACCGGCGGTCTTCGATGGAATGACGTTTGTGGTGACAGGCACGCTAGAAAAATTCACTCGGGACGAAATCGAGGAACTGATTCGTGCCCGAGGGGGGAAAGCATCAGGAAGTGTTTCCAAGAAAACGAGTTACGTCGTTGCCGGGGAAAAGGCGGGAAGTAAGCTCGAAAAAGCCCAGGCACTGGGCGTGAGCGTACTGAACGAGCAGCAGTTCGCCGATCTCCTGGCCGAAAAAGACGCAGCCGCTGCCGAGTGACGTTGCGCGAACTGGGTTGGTTTCAAATCGGTCGATTTGTTATCGTCACACCTAGTTTATGGAACAATAGTCGGTTCACAGGCATCCATTGTCGTGAACTGAGATGCTAGCGTCGCAAGGATGCGTCAAATGCGCGTTTGTGGATTCACAATTCTGCGAGACGGAGTACGGTTCGGGTACCCGTTTGTTGAGAGTATCAAGTCGGTATTACCCCTGGTCGACCGATTCGTCATTCAAGTCGGGGATTGCTCCGACAATTCGCTCGAAGTTTTGGAAGCGATCGGCGATCCCAAGATCGACATCGAGATCACGCCATGGGACCCCGCCATGCGGAAGGCTGGCGAAGTGCTGGCCTATCAGACCAACTTGGCGATGGATCGCTGCGACGGCGATTGGTTCTTCTATATCCAAGCCGATGAAGTGATCCACGAAGCCGATTACCCTGTCATCCGACAGGCCATGGAAGAGAACTGGCACAAGCCATGGATCGACGGCATTCGCTTTCGGTATTTGCACTTTCGGGGCGACTACAACATTCGGGATCCACTGGGCTATCGTAGGCAGGTTCGTATCGTGCGCAACGATCCGCAGATTCGTAGCGTTGGCGATGCTTGTGGATTTGGAAAGAATGGGCACCGATTGCGATCCAGCCTGATCAATGCCCGCGTCTTTCATTACGGATATGTCCGTCCCCCGCAGGCGATGGCCGAAAAAGCTGCTCAATTCCAGCAGTTCTACGTCTTTGACAAAAAGGGCAATCAGGTCCGTAAGATCAAGGACCGCCCTTTAGAGGAAGTGGGCGAATACATTTACGACATGCAATCGTGCGTTCCGTACAAAGGAACTCACCCTGCGTTGATGGCCGAGCGGATCGCCGCTAAAGACTGGGAAACGCCTGAGTTTAAGCATGTGCCGCTGTGGCGAAATAAGTTCTGGTGGCATGGCCGGTTGAAGAAAGCCGTCCCCCAGATCTTCAATCCCAAGCAGCCACGAGTCGACCATACGGCGAAGAAGTCGGATGCGGAAATGACTTCCACGCAAACAGAATCACGCGCCAGAGCTGCTTAGGTCATTGACTACCGCCGCTCAAGTCACGGCAGAACAAAGTAAAAGGGCCATCCGATTCATTTGAATTGGATGGCCCTTTTTTTGTTTCCGGGTGCTGTGAATGGCTTGGGTCGACTACTTCGACGAAGGTTCGATGTCTTTCAGCGATCGTCCCAGACGCTTTCGACTGCCAGTCCGTGTGCTGCTGCTCGTGCTGGACGAATTGCTGATCTTCTGCGTCTTGGCGTTTTGCAGAAAGCCCAGCATGTTGTTGTCGGAACCTTCGGCTTCGGTCGGCATTCCGATTTCTTCCACGGCGTCCGAAACGCCCAGCAAGACAGCCGACTTCACCCCATTACGCATCCATTCGAAGAAATTGAAGTTGTTGCTCATAATCCAAATACCTTTTCTTACCGCCCGAGACTTACGTGGGTGGGGAGAGTAACAGGATGATTGGGGTGGGTCCAGATCAAAACGCGCACTCGAAAACTTAGGAACAGATCATTCGCTATAACCGGAACCGCTCTACGTGAATTTAATCTAGGCAATCTGAAAAGACTTGCATGCTTGCATAAAGGCTGACGATAACCAGTGCTATCGTATGGAAACGATTAGCAAATCTTGGATGAATGCTGGCCGCAGGAGGCAGGTGGACGATGAGCGACGGATATCGCAATCACGATAGGGAAGAACACGCTTACGAACCTTACAGTTGGGGTTCTTTCGCGTTTGGGATCATTCTGGGTGTGGTCCTGGTCTATGTCTTTGCCGTTCGTCCATCGGAAGAACAGCTTCACGATCTCAACATACGCGTCTCGCGTCTGGATCGCTCGGTCGAAAAGCTCAGCAAAGCGGCATCCACGGTCAGCGGAACGAATGACCTGTTGGCTTCCCTGGAAGAGCAGAAGATGCTGACGCAGCGTGTCAGCGCCGTCAATGATCAACTCCTGGCTCAATTCCAGCGGCTGACATCGATGGAACTTGCCATGCATGAGGCCGAGGTCACGCTGGATCGCATCGCGAGTCTGCACGATCGCGTGGCAAGCCAGTACCCTGCTGCCATCCAAGCCGAGCATGCGTTCAATCAGTCAGCCAATCTGCAGTCGCAACTGATTCAGGCCCAGGGAGACGTTCGCAAGGCGAAGCTAACCCTGGCTGACCTGGTGAATCTGCAGGATCGAATCGTGCTGCAAGCACAGCAAGCCAAGCAGGCTGACCTGGTTTTGCAAAATGTTTTTGCGATGCAGCAGGAATTGGTCGATGGGCAATCTCGTACTAAAAAAGCTCGGCAAGTTGCCAATGATATGATCCAGATTGAAGCCGACTTGATCTGCCAGATGGGAGATTCCCAGTTTGCGGTTCAATCTTTGGAGCAACTTCTGACGATGCAGAAACAATTGAATCGCGCCGGAATGAACATGGAGGAAGCGCAGTCCAACGTGGGGGAGCTCTTAGCTCGAGTCGGATCCCCGGCGCCAACTTCGTCTCCGTCCTCGCCAGTCAATCCATGGAGAGTGATTCAGAGCCTGACCAGCCAAGTCAGCCAGCAGCGACTTTTGCCGATGAGCATGTCGGAGTTGCACCGCTTTGCGGAACATTTGACTCAGGGGGCACCCCCTGTTGTTGCCGACCTTGTCGCACCCAATGCTGCGAAGGTCCGCTAAAGCGATTGGTACGCAGGCTGCGTCGATAGGCCTAACCAAGACAATTGCAGTTTGATACGGCGGCACGGAGGTCATAAGTCCTTGTACGCCAGCATTAAGAGCGTCCTTAGCTGCTTGCAGCTTGGGACGCTCTTTTTTATGGGACTGGTTCATCGCGCTAACGATTGGTATTGGCAATAGGTCAGAATTTCCTTATACGACTTCTCTCGGTAATTGCCCACCTTGGAGTCCGACTAGGAAATTCCCCGAATGGGATGGCTCTCTCCACATTCTATCTTGGTTATGTCCCTGGCAACGCTCATGACGCTAGCGTCGCACTCGCGCGCTTCCGAAAACGCGTCTTTCGATGGGATCGGGCTGAGCTACTTCGAGCAGACCGCGGGCGAAAAGTCGGATACCGAATTTGTCCACTACCTGATGCCTGACGATGAACTGCAATCCTCGCTGACGTCGGTACTAGAGTTACCTCCCCTGCCTGAGCTTCCAACGCCCAAACCGGAAGTAGAAAAGCCTGCCGAGGCCAAGCCGGAGGAAGTCGAAAAACCGAAAGACGCGAAAAAGGAAGAGAAGCCTGAAGAAGAGGAAGACACCTACGGCTATTTCGAATACGTTCCTTATGGTCAGTACTACCACGTCGACTACTGGTTTGGAAAAGCGACGTGGAAAAACAGTGCTGAACTCGGCTTGAACGGCCAAACAGGCAATACGGAATCCAACAGTCTGCGAGTCGGTGCCAAGATCAAACGAGAAGGGGTGGCGACCATCTTTTCCGCAGATATCCGGCACCTACGAACGAGCGACAAAGACGGACTGACGCAGAACAACGCCTACGTGAAACATAAGCTGGAATGGCCGCTGAAGATTCACGAGCGTTGGTCTCTGTTCGAGAAAACCGACATCGAATACGACGCATTCAAAGCTTTCGACATGCGGTTGGTGTTCAACGGTGGTGTCAGCTATAAGCCGTACAAGACGGATGCAACCGATTGGACGTTGTCGGTCGGTTCCGGCTTTTCGCAGGAGTACGGCAGCCCTCAGAAGGGGATCATCCCGGAAGCGACACTCGGCTCGGACTTTTCCCATCAGATTACCGAAAAACAGTCGTTTCAGATCAAGTTTGAATTCTTTCCGGCGTTTGAAGCCGACCAGGGTTACCGCCACGTGACGGACGCGAGCTATACGATCGCCCTGGATCACGGCCTCTCGCTGAAACTCAGCGCAGAGGACCGCTACGACAGTACGCCCAACAATCGCAAACGAAACGACCTGGATTATGCCTGTTTGCTGATCTGGCAATTCTAGTGAGCTGGGCATGGCGCTTGGCGCATCGGGCGTCGGGTTGGTCTATACTGGGGGAAATCGAAACTCGTTCCTTTTCCCAAGTTTGACCTTCCTCGGAGCTATCCTCGATGCGTACCCTGTCGCTGGCCTGGTCTTGTTTGCTTCTGCTGGCACTTTCTGCTTCCGCCTTCGCGGACGATGCCAAGTTGAAGGCCTTAATCGTCGATGGTCAAAATAACCACGGAGTCTGGCCCAAAACGACTCAGATGATGAAGTCGTATCTCGAAAGTTCCGGCAAGTTTACCGTTGACGTGGCAACCACCGGGAAGAAATCCACTGAAGGATTCGCCCCCAATTTCAAAGACTACGATGTCGTCATCAGCAACTACAACGGTCAACGCTGGCCAGCCGCGACCGACGAGGCCTTCGTCGAATATGTGAAAAATGGTGGTGGCTTTGTCGTCGTTCATGCCGCCAACAATGCGTTTGGCGACTGGGACGAGTACAACCGCATCATCGGACTAGGCGGCTGGGGTGGACGCAATGCAAAGAGCGGTCCCTATGTTTACTTCAATAAGGACGAAGATCTCGTCCGAGATACTTCCCAGGGAAATGGGGGACACCACGGTAAGCAGCATCCGTTTCAAGTTGTGGTGCGTGATTCAGACCACCCAATCACGGCGGGAATGCCCAAGTCATGGATGCATGCCCAAGACGAACTTTACGATCAGCTTCGGGGTCCCGCGGAGAACATGACGGTGCTAGCCACCGCCTATGCTGATCCGGCGACCGGTGGAAGTGGGCGTCATGAACCGATGATCATGACCATTGATTATGGCAAAGGCCGGATCTTCCACACTCCCATGGGGCACGGCGATTATTCGATGGAGTGCGTCGGTTTCATTACAACCCTGCTTCGCGGAACCGAGTGGGCCGCCACGGGTAAGGTAACGCAAGCGATTCCGAATGATTTTCCCGAACCGAACGCGGAGTCCAAGCGTCCTTACGAAGCGGGAAAGAACTAACCGCTCGATTAGTACGTCGGCATGCTTGGGTCGATATCCTGGGCCCAAGCATGAATGCCGCCGGCCATATTCTGCACTTTGGGAAAACCCTGCTGTCGGAGCCACTGGGTGACTCGCATGCTGCGGCCGCCGTGGTGACAATGCACGACAATGTGCCGCTGACGGTGAGATTCGAGTTCACCGAGGCGATCTTGAATCTCGCTCATGGGAATAAGCGTGGAACCGTCAATCCGGACCAGATCAAACTCATTCTGTTCCCGGCAATCCAGCAAGACGAAATCGGCGTTTTGGTTTTTCAGTGCCTGAACGTCGAGGCAGGTTGTTTCGATCGGCAGGCTGGTTTCTTCAGACATTACACGTTCCTGGCAGTTGAGAGTCGGCCTATCGACGAATCTAAAGGATTGGCCCGTCCATCGTCCAGTAGGACGTAATCTGATAAGTTGGTTGGTTTCCAGGACGCACGACTTATTCGACCGGTATGCCGATGAGCATGAATCTCGAAGCAACCCGAACATTTTCGATCGAAGTCATCCAAACGCTTCAGGCAGCCGGTTTTCAGGCTCTGTGGGCAGGGGGGTGTGTACGGGACTTGCTACTGGGAAAGCCGTCGAAGGACTTTGACGTCGCCACCAATGCGACCCCTGACGAGGTTCGCGATATCTTCGGTCACGATCGAACCCTACCAATCGGTGCGTCTTTTGGCGTGATCACGGTTCAGGGGGGCAAGCGTCGCGGCCAGGTGGAAGTTGCGACGTTTCGGACCGATCTGGGATACTCCGATGGTCGTCGGCCTGATGACGTCCGTTTCAGTAGCGCCGAAGAAGATGCCCAGCGGCGCGACTTCACCATCAATGGGATGTTTTACGATCCAATCCAAGAGAAAGTCCTCGATTATGTCGGCGGTCAGCGAGATCTGAAGAATCACCTTGTCCGCAGTATCGGCAACCCTTTCCAGCGATTCGAGGAAGACAAACTGCGAATGCTTCGGGCAGTTCGATTTAGTTCGACGTTCGCCTTTGATCTGGAGCTACAGACCCAGCGCGCCATTCGCGAGTATGCCAGCCATATTCATGTCGTCAGTGCGGAACGCATCGCTGCTGAAATGCGGCGGATGCTGACGGACGGTCATCGTATGATTGCCGTGCGGATGCTACGTGACCTTACTTTGCTCAATGAGATTCTGCCCGAAGTCGAATCCACGGTTGGCCATGCACTGCGGTGGAGCGAGACGTACCGTTCCCTTGAACGTTTGCCCGCAAGTGACTTTCGGGTGGCAATGGCGCTACTACTACGATATGCCTGTCAGAACAGCCTGCTCAACGGTAACCCGCTCAAGCCCCTTCAGCCGGCTGACAATGTGTGTAGTCGCTGGAAATTGACCAACGACGAGACCAAGACCATCCAATGGCTGCTTCGGCACGAGCGCACCATTCGTCACGCGGATCAGGTTGCCTGGCCTAAGCTCCAGCGGTTACTCATTACAGACGCTGCGCCACTATTGATCGCCATGGGGTACGCTGTGCAGCGAGCCAGCGACAATTCAACGGTCGGAGTGGAGTATGCCGAATCATGCCTGAGCCTGCCGGAGGAAGAGTTGAATCCTGATCCGCTTCTTTCCGGTAGCGACTTGATTCAAGCCGGATTCAAACCCGGTCCGCGGTTTCAACGTGTGCTTGAAGCGGTTCGCGATGAGCAACTCGAGAAGCGCCTGCACACCACGGACGAAGCATTGGCTTTCGCCAAGGCCAATTGGGAATAAGACCGAAACGCACCAACGACACGCCGAACAGACAACCAAAGGACGACTCAATGGACTTGCTGCTGGAATTAGTCATTCGCTGGGCCCATATCATCCCTGCCATCATTCTGGTTGGCGGAACGCTTTACATGGTTTTCGCCCTGCACCCTGCGATGCAGGCAACCGAGTTCGCCGAAAAGGCAGAATTGAAGGCCGCGGTCCGGGCACGTTGGGCCAAGGTAGTGATGATCTGCGCGGGTATCGTGCTCCTGAGTGGAATTGCATCTTTAGTGCTCCAGGCAACCACCTACACGTTTCCTCAAAAGTATTATCACCCCGTGGCCGGCATGAAGTTCCTTCTGGCGTTGGTCATCCTCTACATTGCCAGTTTGTTGACGGGACGAAGTAAGAACGCGGAGAAGTTTCGCGAGAAAGAGGCCTTCTGGTTGAAGCTCAACGCCACCCTCGCGGTCATCCTGGTTCTGATGGCCGGAACGCTACGAGTGGCCGATCGTGTGCCTAAAAGTGCCGATTCTGCTGATTCTGAGGCCCCAGCCACTTCCCTGGAGCAGACGAGCAGCGAGAATTCTTAACGTTCGGGGGGAAAGCGACTAAGATGGAGTCACGCCGGTGGCAGTCCTCTTGGTTGCTCTTGGCGACGAATTTCCCCCTTCGACGATAGGTATATCTGCCATGTCCGACCGAAACGAGGCCTTGGCCGTTTTGAAGCAAGCTCGCGATGCCCTGCTGGCTCGCATGACCGAAGCGATCCTCGAACAGGCCGAGGAGATCGTTGCCGATGCGCAGGGAGAGTCGTTTCTCAGCGAGATCGAAACGCTGTACGACCAGATGGGAAACAAGCTGGCTCATCTAAACCAGATGATTTCCAATTTGCCGGCCGAGGCAGAACCGCAGGACGATACCTTTCCATTCGACCGGGAAGATCAACCGGAAGAACAGCCAACGGCTCGGTTACCTCATTTTCCGATCGCATCAAAATCGGAAGTTGAACTGCCACCACGCGTCCAACGTGATGACTTGATCGGACTGCCGGCTCCCGGCGTGAGTCTGCCGAAGGCCCCTGCATTTGCTCGCTTTGTTGCCCACATTGAACAAGGCGAAACCGATCAGGCTGGG
Source organism: Bremerella volcania (assembly GCF_007748115.1). NCBI lineage: Bacteria > Pseudomonadati > Planctomycetota > Planctomycetia > Pirellulales > Pirellulaceae > Bremerella > Bremerella volcania. The sequence goes on along the minus strand of NZ_CP036289.1, from coordinate 5,331,570 downwards.
GACGTCATCGCTCAGATTTTTGGACTTTCCCCGTTCAGTGGCATGAAGTGCGCCGAGACCTTCGCTGCTCGATACGAAACCGATACGGCTGTCGTCGTCAAAGCGATGCGCATTCGTCAGGAGCTTACACAGAAACGTTTTAATGATGCCTTGATGCTGATGCACGAGTGTTTTGGGCTTCAAGGAATCGAAGCGATGATCGCCCTGCAAAAGATGCGCGAGATCATTGCCGCTCCTTCGAACAGCTAGTACAACACATCCTTTTCAACAAACGAATTATGGGAGTCTTCATGGATAAGAAGCAAAAGAAGCGTCTTGATATTCTGCAAAAAAAGATGCAAACGTTGAATCAGAAGCTGGCCGGCGTCAAGGAACAAGCCGACGAGCCTGGTGAGGTGGAAGCGGTCGAGCAGGAAATTGCCAAGACACGGGAAGAGATCGAAAAGATCAAAGCTTCCTAAAATGATTCGCATCTCGCGCAGCGGTTGCTTAAACTGCTAGTCATCTCTCGTCCCTCCATTCCCCACCTTTTGGACGACTACTGCGATGCGACGAACTCGATTCTTCTCAAGGGCAGGCACACTCCTTGTGCTTGCCTGCATGGCTGTTTCACTAGCCCATGCCCAGGACGCCACGCGGGTACTCCCTGCAGGGCAGACTCCGGACGATGCTCGCTTGGCTCCACCTAAAGATCTGAACGGCTACTTTCCCTTCACGCCACCGGCGAGTGTCGCCGAGTGGAATGTCCGAGCGGAAGCCGTGCGTACTCAACTGAAGGTCGCCCTCGGGCTTTGGCCGATGCCTCCCAAAACGCCCCTCAATTATGAGGTCGTCGGGAGGCGTGAGTTCGAGGACTACGCGGTCTCCAACGTTCGATTCGAGAGTGTTCCCGGACTGTTCGTTACAGGCAATCTATACGAACCAATCGGCAAAGAGGCCCCATTTCCGGGGGTTCTTTGTCCGCACGGACATTGGGCAAACGGGCGGTACTACGTTGCCGACGAAAAGGCCCTTAAAGAGCAACTTGAAAGTGGCGGGGAGACCGACGTCGTCGCGGCTGAGAATCCGATTCAGGCTCGCTCAGTGCATTTGGCACGTATGGGATGTGTGGTGTTGCAAGTCGACATGCTTGGGTACGCGGATAGCCAGCAGTTGTCATTCGATCTGGTTCACAAATTTGCCAAACAGCGGCCTGCCATGAATACGATCGAGCGCTGGGGCTTCTTCAGCCCTCAAGCTGAGTCGCACTTGCAATCGGTCATGGGGCTCCAGATCTGGAACTGCATTCGTTCGCTCGACGTGCTCGAAAGTCTATCAAGCGTAGACAAGACGCGCTTGGGCGTCACGGGTGCCAGTGGTGGAGCCACGCAAACGATGTTGGTTTCTGCCATCGATCCTCGCGTCGCCGCCTGCTTTCCCGCGGTCATGGTTTCCACGGCCATGCAAGGAGGTTGTACCTGTGAGAACTGTTCGCTGCTTCGAGTTGGAACTGGCAACGTTGAATTCGCCGCGTTATTTGCCCCCAAGCCTCAGGGACTCACGTCCGCAGATGACTGGACTGTTGAATTTGAAACCAAGGGTTTTCCGGACTTGAAGAAGTTGTATGGTTTGTTGGATGCCGAGCAGCGCGTGCAACTGACCGCGCGAACGGAATTTGGACACAATTATAACGCCATTGCTCGCAAGGCGATGTACGAGTTGTTTAACAAAGAATTTGGTTTAAACGCGTCGATCGAGGAAAAGCCGTTCCAGCGACTCGGAATCGAAGAGCTTTCTGTCTGGACCGATGAGAATCGTCCCTCGTATAAACCGGAGTTTGAACGCGATCTGCTTCAGGCGCTCACGAAGCAGTCTGATCAGCAGATCCAGCCATTGCTAGTAGGCAACTCGGATTCGTTCGGCAAGTACCGTCAGATGGTGGATCAGGCATTGGAGGTCATCGTTGGCTGGGAAGAACCGGCTGTGGATCAGCTTGATTTCGATGTGAAGAACAAGCAGCAGCAGGAAGACTTCTTGCTGATTGCCGGGCTGCTGCATAACGATCAGAACAAGTCTCAATTGCCAGCTTTGTTTCTTTACCCCAGCGGAAACTGGAACGGTCATACCGTTCTTTGGCTATCCAACGATGGCAAATCTGGCGTGTTCGACGAAGGAGGGCGGCTCAAGTCCGAGGTCGCCAAGTTGGTGTCGTCGGGTATCTCGGTGGCCGCAGTGGATATGATCTATCAGGGCGAGTTTCGGCCGGACGGACAGCCGCTAAAGCAAACTCCCAGCGTTGAAAACGAACGAGAAGCCGCGGCATATACGCTGGGCTATAACCACTCGGTAGCGGCCCAGCGCATTCAAGACATACTGTCCATGGCGGCTTTCATGCGAAATCACGATCGAAAACCGAAGTCGATTGGTTTGGTCGCGCTTGATCCCAATATGGCTGCACTGGGCAGTGTCGCGATCGCCCTACAGGCCGACGCGTTCGACTTTGGTGTCCTTAAGACTAATGGCTTTAGGTTCGGTCACGTTGATTCCATCCGTTCCCCAGATCTGCTGCCTGGTGGGGCGAAGTATGGAGACGTGCCAGGCTTCTTGGCGATGGCCTCGCCGATGCTTTTGCGCGTGTTGGGTGAAGACGAGGAGAGTGAAAAGCCAGTTCGATTGGCATACCAGCGAGAAGGGAAGCAAGCGATGCTAACCGATATGGATTCGGACGTATCGCCGGTCGATTGGATCATGAATCAATTGAGTGCTGTAGCTACTCAGTAGCCGTCACTTTTCAAAAAAAGGAACGGGAAATGAATACTCCTCGGCTATATTGCGCTCCATAGGAGGAAGACGCTTCGGCATGCCGGGTCCATTGAACGTCCCCGCTTTGATCCACCAATCCAATCGCGTCGATCTCGTTCCACCCCCTAACCTTTTTGGACGCGAGATAGACCTTCACTTTCTTCGTACGCCAGATGGTTTCCAGTGGAATCTTCGAGACCCCTCCACCTGAACCTTGCGGTGTCGGGTCGGGACCTTGCCAGACGGTTACCTCGTTGCCGATTGGAGTGAAGACCGACACCTTGTAGACCGCGCCTGGGTTGTAGGTTTCGTAAATTTGCAATTCTGCCGGACTCACTTCATTCTCGAATTGAGCAATGACCCACTCATCCTGTCCATCGGCCGATGCGGAAGCCCAGGCGGTGCCATAATCGCCAAAAGCCAACGTGTCGGGCGGTCCATACAACTGTTCGATGCTCCAGGAGGATTTCATGCCACGAACCTGAGCGAGTTCGACTTCCAGATCGATAATCTGATCCGATAGGTCGTTTCGATCCCGTTGCCAGCCAATGATCACACTCGCCAGAAGAACGAGCAACAGCAAGGTGCTGATTCGCAGCTGAAACCAGCTCCAACTCAGAACCGGCAAGGCCATCCGTACCGAGAATCCGGCCAGGGGAGAACCTAAGTGAAATCGATACGTCTTCCAGCGAGCCATGACATCGATCCCGTAAATGTGGTGACGACATTTATTTGTCTGATAGAGAGACGAACCCTTAGATTAGCAAGATTTGTGATTTTGGCCTGAAATTGAGAATATCGATCGGGCTAATCGTGTTGGCGCACACCAACGTTTCTGGGTAGCTGGCGTGAGGTTGCTACCTTCATTCCGCCCTTGGCCTGCTTCAGTTGTGGATCGATGTTGTGGATTCCGTCCTTTTCCTTGACCGGCAACCGCAGGTCGCGTTCAGAGATTTTTCCATCGGTCACGTACCAGACGTTGCCCTCGAATTGGAACGTATCGGGGGAGGTGTGCGGGCCTACGTTCACACTGCGAAATGCCTGCTCCGCTTTGAATTGGATCACGTTATTTCGGAAGATGCCATTGCGGCACGGTACGAATCCAGGTTCGGTGGTTTCCTGGAGAATCCGGGTCACCCACTTGGCTGGATCAACGATCGTATTGTGTTGGACGACCGCCCCGTCGACTCCCACAAAGGCCATCGCGGCCATTCCGCCGATGAAGGTGCAGTCTTCGACCGTAATATCTTTGGCTTCGTAGGTCGCGCCCTGCGGTCGGAAAAATGCGAGCCCGGTGCTTCCGCCAATGTTCACCCCTCGGTGGCCGCACTCGACAAAAACGCAATGGGAAACGATCATCTCGCTCGTTCCACCCTTGAGCTGAACCCCGCTGGCAGAGTTCATTGTGTCGAATTTCATCGTACAATCGCGAACGATTCCTGAGTGACAGCCAACCATGTCGATTGCCGAACCTCCCTTGCCCCAACGTTCGACACGACAACTCTCAATGGTGAGGTGGTCCACGCCAGAGAGCTTGATGCCATCGCAGTTTCCATTCGGTCCTATGTCATGGACGTAGAGATTTCGAAGGGTCACGTGCAAGGCAGGGGAGTCGTAGGTGCCCGCGTCGTCGATATTCAATCCGTTTTGGGAAACGCCTCGAATCTCTAGATTCTCTAGGACCACATGAGCCGGGTCAGAGATCTGCATACCGAAGTTTCCGCCTTCGATAACGCAGCGCTGCGTCGTTGTTTTGCCACGAATCACGATCGGCTTTTCCGCCGTTCCTCGAAGATCCTTGATGGAGATGCCTCCCGGCATGGACTCAGCCGTGATCGTGATCACGCTGCCCGGCTTTGCTCGGGAAACTGCCCGGAGCAGTTCGGCTTTCGAGGTCACTTCGATATCGTCGCCAGCGGCGGCGGAGGCGACGATCAACAACAACAGCGGCAGGGCCAAAAGGAGGGGCATGACGGAGCCTGGATGGGAAAAGTTTGACCATAAGGCATAATGCGCAAAGCGTTATGAATGATTAAGCGTAAGCCATTCAGAAAACTCCGTCCAGGATTTGTTTAGCGCGCCGAGACCTTTAGAATGAAGGCTAACCCCATCGGGGCGAAACCAACACCCTCCGTCCAGTTTGCTTTCAAGGGAGCCACAAGCAATGAGTGAAAACGTAGAAGTTGTGCATCTGAAGGATCTGACCATTGTTCGCCTGAGCGGCAAACTGACCGCGGCTGATTACGAGCACTTTGTACCGGAAATCGAAAAGCAGATCGCGGAATTCGGTAAGCTTCGTCTACTTGTCGAACTGCACGACTTCCACGGCTGGACCATGGGAGCTTTGTGGGACGACGTCAAGTTTGACGCTAAGCATTGGAGCGACATCAAGCGTCTGGCAATCGTGGGAGAAACGAAGTGGGAATCAGGCATGGCAGTCTTCTGCAAGCCATTTACTTCCGCAAGCGTAAAGTATTTCGACCATACGAAGTTGGAAGAAGCCAAGAAGTGGCTGGTTGAGGAAGAGTAAATCCTCCGCGTTCGTCCCACTGCCTTGAAGCTACACCGTTTCAGGATCTCTCCCCAATGGTGGACGAGGACCGGCCAGACATTCGTCAATTTGTTGATGAACTTTACCGCACGGAATCCCGCCGAGTCTTTGCGACGCTGGTGCGTCTACTCAGCGATTTCGATCTTGCGGAAGAGGCCATGCACGAGGCGTTCACTTCTGCTTTTGTGAAATGGCAGGAGGAGGGGATCCCGCAGAATCCCCGTGCATGGTTGGTATCGACAGGGCGTTTCAAGGCGATTGATACGATTCGTCGGCGTGTGCGATTCGACGAATCGTTAGGGGAGATTGCCAGGCGACTGGACGATGAAAAAGACCAGTTCGCCGCGATCGATGAGGAGAACATCGAAGACGACCGCCTGCGACTAATTTTTACGTGCTGTCATCCGGCGATTCCTCCCAATGCCCAAGTGGCTTTGACTTTGCGCGAAGTTTGCGGGCTTCGCACCGAAGAAATCGCCAGTGCATTTTTGACCACGCCGCCGACCATTGCTCAGCGGATTGTACGGGGCAAGCAGAAGATCCGAGACGCGGGGATTCCGTTCGAGGTACCGACCATCCCCCAGATGCCGCAACGGCTCGATTCCGTGTTGTCGGTCATCTATCTCGTTTTCAACGAAGGGTACTCCGCCTCGTCTGGAGAAACGGTCACACGCCACGATCTGTCGGAGGAAGCCATCCGCCTGGGTAGGCTGCTGGTCCAACTGCTTCCTGACACCGAAGCAATCGGTCTTTTGGCCCTGATGCTGATCCAGGAGTCACGCCGGCTGGCCCGTACATCGGCCTCTGGCGATATTATTCTCTTGGAAGATCAGGACCGGTCGTTGTGGGTTCTACCGTACATCGCCGAGGGAGCTGAGCTTGTCCAGCAAGCCTTGAAGACACGTCGATTTGGCGTGTATACCATCCAGGCAGCAATCGCTGCCGTGCATGCCGAAGCCCAAACCCCCGAGGACACCGATTGGGCGCAAATCATTGCTCTGTATGATGTTTTGTCGAGGATCGAGCCGTCGCCGGTGGTCGACTTGAATCGAGCGGTCGCCATTGCGATGCGTGATGGGCCCGAGGCTGGCTTGACCTTGATTGATGACATTCTTGCCGAGGGGACTCTGTCCGAGTATCACCTAGCCCACGCCGCGCGAGCTGACCTGTGTCGACGGATGGGCAATACCGTTGATGCCGTGAATGCGTATCGACGCGCCCTGGAATTAGCGAAACAGGAACCGGAACGCCGTTTTCTTGAGGGACGGCTCAAGCAGTTGAGTTAGTCTCGATTCCCATTTTTTTCCAGGGGCCTGTCGATTTCGCAGTAACTGAATCGACCATGGGGTAAAGGAACAACACTTGCCTCAGTTTTAGGAGAGCCCTGATGAAGTTTGTCTGTTTGGGATATATCGACGCGTCGATGTGGGAGAGTCTTCCCAAGGAAGAAGCCGAAAAGGCGATGGAAGACTGTATGGCCTACGATAACGAACTGCGCAAAGGGGGGCATTTCGCAGGCGGAGGTGCGCTCGCTGCTCCTCAAAATGGTGTGACACTTCGCCATCAAAACGGCCAGGTTCGCGTGACGGATGGTCCTTTTATCGAAACGAAGGAGCAGATCGGCGGTATTCTGCTGTTGGAGGCGCGCGACTTGAATCATGCCATTCAACTCATGTCGAAGCATCCTGGTGTTCGCATGGGACCATTTGAAATCCGGCCCGCGGACGAAGCCATGAATCTGCAGATTTTGGAAATCTCTGAGCGATTAGCAAAGGAAGCCAGCGCTACTTAGCCGCACGAATCGCCGAATACGAAGCTAATACCGTTGTCCCTATCGCAAGGAAAACTCTCATGCACGTTGAGCCCCAAGTCGAACACAACTGGCTAGAGAACCTGTTAGGTGAATGGACCCTGGAATCAGAAGCAGACATGAGCCCCGACATGCCAAAGCAGACATCGGTCGGGATAGAACTTGTCCGGAAACTCGGCGATGTGTGGGTGCTTTGCGAGATGGAATTGGAAATGCCTGGGGGCGATACGGCAAAGTCACAGATGACACTCGGCTACGATCCGCAAGCGAAGTCGTTTGTCGGATCGTTCATTTCTTCGTGCATGTGTCATCTTTGGATTTATTCCAGCGGCACGCTCGATGATGCAGGCAAGGTTCTGACACTCGACGCGACCGGACCCAGCTTTAGCGGAGAAGGAATGTCGCAATATCAGGACGTCATCGAGATTGTGGACGAGGATCATCGGATCCTGCATGCGAGGTTGCTGGATGAAAATGAAGTATGGCAAGAGTTCATGACGACCAGATACACCCGCAAAAAATAAATCAATTGTCCTTAAAGAAGGAACAAATACGATGGCACTTTCGCTTGGGAAGCGTCGGATGTTGAACGTAGTTTTAATCCTATTGGTAGGGCTGGTCTTCTTGATTGTGGCCCTGGCGGTTGCAGTGGCCTTTCAGCCGAATGAATTTCAGGTTACGCGATCGATGAAGATGGATGCGCCGCCGGAGGTGGTTTTCCCCCATGTCAATCAGTTCTCTGCCTGGGAGGCCTGGTCTCCCTACGAAAAACTGGACCCAAATATGTCGAAATCACTGGATGGACCAGCAGCAGGGCAGGGGGCCATCATGCGGTGGTCAGGCAATGGTAACGCAGGTGCCGGCAGCACGACGATTGTTCAGAGCGAACCGAACGAGGCGATTCAGATTGACCTGGAAATTACCGAGCCCATGGCTTGTCGCAACGACGTCCTGTTCACTTTTCAGCCAGAAGGCAACAGCACGGTGGTGACCTGGAGCATGAGTGGAAAAGTCGGTTTTATGGCCAAGTTCTTCCATCTCATTTTTGATATCGACAAAATGTGCGGTGACCAGTTCACCGAAGGCCTCACGAAACTGAAAGAGATCAGCGAGAAACAAGCAGCCGCGGCTACCTCATAGCCATGCATTTCCCATCTAATGCTAAGAAAGAGACGATGATGATCCAGCAGCTATTTGTGAATCTGCCGGTGAAAGATCTGACCAGATCGGTTGAGTTCTTTGCGGCCTTAGGCTTTACGTTCAACCCGCAATTCACCGACGATACCGCCACATGTATGATCGTGTCGGATAACATCATGGTGATGCTCTTGGTAGAAAGTCGCTTTAAGGAGTTCACCCCCAAGGCGATTTGCGATAGCCACAAGAGCACCGAAGTGCTCAATGCTTTGCAGTTGGAATCGCGGGAAAAGGTGACCGAGTTCATCGCGAAAGCGGTTGCCGCTGGCGGCAAGACCTATGCCGAGCCAAAAGATCATGGTTTCATGATTCAACATGGTTTCGAAGATTTGGATGGTCATATCTGGGAGGTCTTCTGGATGGATCCTGCCGGTTTTGCCCAAGTCCAGGCCGGCTCGTCGAACGAATAGAACCATCCGAAATCGACAATGGTGACCGCACTCACGTTTTCCAGGGAACAGATGATGAACGAGACAGAAACCACGCCTTCTACCGATCAAGCTAAATCTACGCCAGCCGCAGCTAAATGGACAGGACGAGTCCTGTCAGGCCTCGTTGGCTTGGCCTTTCTGGCGAGTGCCGTCGGGAAATTTGTCGGTGGAGCAGGCCTGGAAGAAGGTTTCGCGCATCTGGGACTGCCGATGGAAATACAGTATCCCCTGGCCATCCTGGAACTGGTCATCGCCATCATTTACCTGGTACCGCAAACGGCCGTACTCGGAGCCATTCTTCTGACCGGGTACATCGGTGGTGCCATCTGCACGCACTGGCGAGTTGGCGACTTGTTTGTCGTGCAGATCATTATCGGCGTGCTGATCTGGCTGGGCGTCTTTCTCCGTGATCGACGGCTTTGGGCGCTTATGCCGCTACGTTCTTGAATGGGCGAGAGTGGTGGCGCATGCGGCTGAAATGAAATTCAGCGAACCTTTTTCTGGCGGCAAGCATCTCTCTTGCCAGCGGCCAGGCATCGCGTGAATGCCTGGCATTTCTTTCTCTTTGCGATAAGACCGCGCGCTGACAAAGGCCGCGGCCTGAAAGTTAGTACCCATGCTCTTGGATCTCGGACATTGACGTGTTTGGTCAACCGAATATCGGTTTGACCTGAAATCACTCGCGAAGCGTGTGTATCGCTTCCCTTATGTCCGTAATTTCTAAGAAGGCATGGGTTGCTATGAGTTCTCGTAAGCAGCAAATGAAACAATATGTAGACGAAATGCTTGTCTGCCATCAGCCTTGCGCGCGGCATCGTCGAGCGTATTGGAACTTGATTCGTGAGGTACGCGCCAAGTCCGAGATTTTGAGTGTCGGATTTGATCCGGCCATCCGTAAGCCGGAACATCTTCGCGTTTACATCCGGGCGCTCGCCTACGTGGCCAGGTACCGCACCAAGTGTATTCACCAGCCCGAATCGTGGCAGCCGCCGAAGGCCCAGGCCGAGCCGACCAGCAATCGAGTCGCGTTTCGATCACTATTGAAACACCTGTTCGAACGTTATCCGGTGCCTAACTTTTTGGCGTTTGCCTGGATGCGTCCACAGGCCAAGCGATGGATTCACGAATTGTATGTACACATGGCCGCTGGTCGTGGTGTGCGGCAATTCAAAGGGAAGCCTGGCATTCCGTTGACGCCCACGGCAGCTAAGTTCTTCCTCAAGGCACCCGATCATTTGGCGCCTGTGGAAGCGATGCGATGGGCTCAAATTCGAGGGTTTGGTGGTAGCAAAGCTTTGGCAGCGGAACTGGTTCGCAACACGATCCTTAAGGAACCGACTCGTGACGAACGCTTTTGGGAAACGGTAATCCGTTTTCTGATTCGTGAGAAGCTGAGTTATATTCCTCAAGCGTCGATGCTTGTTGAATTCATTTTTGATCAAAAGTTTCAACCCGCTGAAAAAGTCTGGGGACGTGGTGGTGGTCCACTGCCGCTGCAGCCAGAGTTCTCGGTGAAAGGGCGAACGCTTCGATCGCTTCTGCGGCACATGGTTAGCTGGCGGCAGGAGCTTTTGCTCAAACGACCATCGCTGGCCAAGCGAAACTTCCACTGGGAAGCGATCGAGGTCAAGCCAATGGTGCATCAAGACGGCGACGTGAAATGGCTCATCTTCGAGCTGTTGAACGACCGCGCGTTGATGCTGGAAGGAGCCGCCATGGATCACTGCGTCGGCGACTATGTCGAGCAGTGTGCCGAACGGAAGTCATCGATCTGGTCGCTACGGATCCATGCCAAGGGTTGTCCCAAACGCATGGTGACGATCGAAATCGATCCGGAAAGGAAAACGATCGTTCAGGCGAATGCCAAGAGCAACGAGGACCCCAGCCCAGCAGCGAAGGAAATCCTCGAGCGTTGGGCTACACGAGAAGGCTTGGCGATGTGTCTGGATGAGTAGAAGCTGCCTGCATCATTTCGATGTGGGCAGCTTTATTTTTGCCAGGTAGATGCGTGTTTTTCCTTCATGGGAAGAGTAGTAGCTCATCCAAAGGATATCGTCATGCAGCACCAAGCCTGGGTAGCTCGTGTCACCTCCCGAAGGCAAAACGGCCAACTCGCTAAGCTTCGCGGTGGTGGGATCGAGCTGCCAGAGAACCGTCTTGGCAGGACCCGTCTTGCGGCGTCCAGCGATGATATGTCGACCGTCGGGCATCTGCTTTAGGGCAGGGCCGCCGATATACTGCCCCAGTGATTGCCACTTCCAATCGGTGTAGGGTGGAACCGACTTCCCGAGTTGGGCGTCGTCGGGAGTGCCATCGCGGCGCACAACGCATAACGCGGTCCCATCGGTGTGAAAGATAAGACTTGCTTCGTTCGAGAACCCATCAACCGAAAATGGCTCGCCAAGTTTCTCGAAACGATGTCCATCTCCACTCACGAAAAGCTGCGTTTCGCGAGGTTCAATGGTGTGATAGCCAACTCCATACGCTTTGCCATCGTGCCAGCTGATTCGCCAGATCCAGTAGTCGGGCGGTCCAATGGCGATGGCATCGCTCCAGGCGGTGCCATTGTCTGAATACCAGATCATCGATTGATGACGCGCTTCAGCTGGTTGGTGTAAGGCAGCTGCACCACAGAGCATTAGTTGCCCCGTCGGTGTGATCGTGATTTTGGCATCCCGAAGATCAGCATCCGGGGATGTCAGCCGAGCAACGGATTGCCATACGTTTCCATCATGTGACTTTAACACCTGAAGCGCCCCGTCGCGCGAGACGTGGGCTTTTCCTTCTCGGAATACGCAGAACCAGTTGTCTTGGAAGCGTATCAGGTCGGTGAATGCAGAATGAGGTGCCGTATCGGATATCATCTTTACATCGATGATTTCGACCTCGGCGGATTCTGTGCCGAATACTGATGTGGTGAAAACTAGCAGTAAGACAAATGGCAACGGCAAGACAAGTTGAGGCATGAAAGATTCCAATCACGAGGAGAGCAGGGGGATTCAGGCAGGGAGAGATAGCGTAAGGCTAAACAATTCGTGAACTGGATGGAAACAAAAAAAACGCCGATCTGAATTCTCAGACCGGCGCTTTGCGATTATTCGTTACGCAAGGCGTGTTCGCCTTCAGGCCTATTTGCCGTTGCGAATGGCAGCTTGAGCAGCAGCCAGGCGGGCAATTGGCACGCGGAATGGCGAGCAGCTCACGTAGTCCAGGCCGACGGTATGGCAGAAGTTGATCGATGCTGGATCACCACCGTGTTCACCACAGATACCGCACTTCAGGCCTTTTCGACCCTTGCGACCCTTGGTGACGCCCATTTCAACCAGCTGACCAACACCGGAGGTGTCAAGCGACTGGAACGGATCGTTCGGCAGGATTTCCAGGCGGGTGTAGTCAGGCAGGAACGTGTTGACGTCGTCACGGCTGTAACCGAAGGTCATCTGCGTGAGGTCGTTGGTGCCGAAGCTGAAGAACTCGGCGTATTCAGCGACTTCATTTGCCGTCAGAGCAGCACGCGGAATTTCGATCATGGTACCGATCAGGATATCGAGCTGACCGCTGAAGCCCTTGTCGGCCTTGGTCTTCTCGATGGTTTCTTCCGTCTTGGCACGCAGCAGGGCGAGCTCGGCAGCAGTAACTACCAGTGGGATCATGATTTCCGGCATGGCGTTGATGCGATTCTTCTTGCATTCGATCGCCGCTTCGACGATCGCGGTGACCTGCATTTCCAGGATTTCTGGATAGGTCACGCTCAAACGGCAACCACGGTGACCAAGCATCGGGTTGGATTCGTGCAGAGCGGCAACACGCGACTTGACCTTGGCTGGTGAAACGCCGAGCATATCGGCCATTTCCTTCTGAGCCTTGGGATCGTGCGGCAGGAATTCGTGCAGAGGTGGATCCAACAGGCGAACGGTAACCGGCAGGTTTTTCATCGCGGTGAAGATTCCTACAAAGTCTTCGCGCTGGAATGGCAATAGCTTAGCCAGAGCGGCACGACGATCTGCTTCCGTTTCGGCGAGGATCATTTCACGCATGCTGGTGATACGGTCTTCTTCGAAGAACATATGTTCGGTACGGCACAGGCCGATACCTTCAGCACCGAAGTCGCGAGCACGTTGCGAGTCCTTCGGGGTATCGGCATTGGTACGAACACCCAGGGTGCGGTACTGATCGGCCCACTTCATGACCTTGGCGAAGTCGCCTGACAGCTTGGGTTCGCTGGTCTCAACGGAGCCTTCCATCACCTGGCCGGTCGAACCGTCGATCGAGATGATGTCGGAGTGCTTGAAGGTTTTTCCACCAACTTTGATCTTGCGGCCCTTTTCGTCGATTTCGACTTCACCAGCACCAGCAACGCAGCAACGGCCCCAACCACGAGCTACCACGGCGGCGTGGCTGGTCATACCACCGGTCGAGGTCAAAATACCCACGGCCGAGTGCATGCCATCGATGTCTTCAGGGCTGGTTTCCTTGCGGACCAGCAGAACCTTTTCGCCAGCGTGGGAACGTTCGACCGCTTCTTCGGCGGTGAAAGCCAAAGCACCAACCGCAGCACCTGGCGAAGCAGGCAGACCAATCGTCAGAACCTTGGCGTTCTTCTTCGATTCTGGCGTAAAGCTTGGCAGCAGCAACTGGGTCAGGTCGTTCGCTGGAATACGCAGCAGAGCGGTCTCTTCGTCGATCAAACCTTCTTTGACCATGTCGCAAGCGATCTTCACGGCAGCCGCACCGGTACGCTTACCGTTACGAGTTTGCAGCATGAACAGCTCACCCTTTTCGATGGTGAACTCGATGTCCTGGACGTCCTTGTAGTGGGCTTCCAGGGTATCTTTGATTTCCAGCAGTTGCTTGTAAACAGCCTTGTTCCACTTGCTCATCTCGGCGACTGGCTGAGGGGTACGAATACCAGCAACCACGTCTTCCCCCTGAGCGTCAATCAGGAACTCGCCATAGAACTTGTTTTCGCCGGTCGATGGGTTACGGGTGAAGGCCACGCCGGTACCACAGTCCTGCCCCATGTTGCCATAAGCCATGCTCTGGACGTTAACGGCAGTCCCCAGCAGACCACGGATGCCTTCCACTTCACGGTAGCGAACGGCACGGGTCGTGTTCCACGATTTGAAGACCGCTTCGATAGCCAGCTCGAGCTGCTTCATTGGGTCTTGTGGGAAATCTTCGCCGGTGTACTTCTTGTAGATCGCCTTGTACTCGCTGCACAGTTCGATCAGGCCTTCCGCAGGAACTTCGTTGTCTTGAGCGGCGTTGTACTTCTTCTTGATCGCAGTGAAAGCGTGCTCGAAGTGATCGCGATCAACTTCCATCACCACGTCGCCAAACATGTCGATCAAGCGGCGGTAAGCGTCGTAAGCGAAACGCTGGTTGTTGGTGGCGTTGGCCAGTGCCACCACCGATTCGTCGGTCAGACCGAGGTTGAGAATCGTGTTCATCATGCCCGGCATCGAGACGGCGGCACCGGAACGAACTGAAACCAGCAGCGGGTTCTTGTTGTCGCCGAACTTCTTCTTCAGTTCTTTTTCGAGGGTAGCAACGCCTTCGTGAACTTCGTCCATCAGCCCCTTAGGCAGCTTTTTGCCACCCTTGTAGTAGTCGGCACAGACCTGAGTGGTAATGGTGATCCCGGGAGGAACCGGCAGACCGATCGAGGTCATGTCAGCCAGGTTCAGACCTTTGCCGCCGAGGAGATCCTTGCCGACCCCTTTGCCTTCGGTCTTGGTCTTGCCGAAGTAGTACACCATCTTCGAGGGCTTGGATTTCTTTGCCGTTTTCTTGGCCATGTTTGGAAACCTTTGAATGTCGCAAACGCTGGAGTGTTGTTCGGTAAGGGGTGTCCCTTCGGCGGCAACTCGACGGGACATCCCGCCAGCTATGTACAGAAGGGCCGCATTTCATGCGAATATAAGCAGGAAAGTTTACTTGAGAATGCAAGCAAGCGTCAACCAGCCCTCATCTTACGCCATTTAGCAAATCGGGATTTTCGGATTCATCCCGATTTGGCCTCGTAAGCCGTTTGGCGCATCGGGGTAGAAACAAGACAATGTATCCCAGAGGGAAGCGCATTACGATCCTGTTAAGATGCTTTTCCGAATTAGCTTGAATTGAACTGAAAGCGACAACGAAACCCTGTGTTTGACGACGAAGACGACTACGACTACGAAGATCCTTTTGGCCCGGAAATGACCGCTCGGGAGCGAGCCGAAGGGTTCATTCGCACGGCAGTGCTTTTTGAGTCGGCCCTGGCGTTTGTCGCGGTCGGGTTGGGATGGCTCATCGACGTAGCCCCCTGGATCAGCGCCAGCTGGGAGACTGGTCATGCTCTGGGCGTGCTTGGTGCCATTGGGTTGGGCGCACTTGGGACGTTGCCCCTGTTGGCTGCATTTATGGCCTTGCAATACTGCAACATCCAGTCGCTAAACGATCTTCAAGACTATATGGATCGTCAGATCGTTCCACTCTTCCGCGAAGCGACGCTGCTTGAGCTGGGTATGATTAGCCTGGCAGCAGGGCTTGGTGAAGAAGCTCTTTTCCGCGGCGTAATTCAGACCTACCTTCATCAACTGATGGGGCCAGATGCCGGACCGGCCGTGCCGATTCTGTTGACCAGCCTTTTGTTCGGACTGGTGCACTACGTGACACGGGAATACTTCATCATCAGTGCCGTGATGGGGGCCTATCTCGGGCTCTGGTTCTATTACACTGGGGATATCATCGTTCCCATCGTCATCCATACGCTATATGACTGGTTTGCCCTGGCCTATATGAAAAAGTATGCGCCAGAGTTGGATGACGCCGATTCCTCAAAAACTGGTTAAGCAGAAGCGGCACTCTTGCGTTCGTCCATGGCTTCGCGAAATCGGAGAAACAGGTATTCGCTATCATGCGGACCGGCTGAGGCTTCTGGATGATATTGCACGCTGAATGCTGGCAGTTCTTTGTGCTTCACCCCGGCGACGGTATTGTCGTTCAGATTACGGTGGGTGATTTCCAGGCAATCGGGAAGCGTGTTCTCCTCGACGGCGAAACCGTGATTCTGTGAGGTGATCTCGACCTTATCCGTTTCCAGGTCAAGCACCGGCTGGTTCGCACCCCGGTGTCCAAACTTCAATTTGAACGTCTTCGCGCCGCAAGCCAGTGACAGCAGTTGATGTCCCAGGCAGATACCGAAAATAGGTTTCTTACCCAGCAGTCCCTGAATCGTTTCGACTGGCCCAGTCAACGGTTCAGGGTCGCCAGGTCCGTTGGAAAGAAAGATGCCGTCGGGATTGTGACTCAGGACCTCTTCAGCCGATGCCGTTCCGGGAAGCACAGTCACCTTACAGCCCAGATCACGCAAGTGTCGGGGAATGTTCCACTTCATGCCGTAGTCTAATGCCACGACGTGCAGGTCTTGTTCTTTTCGGCTGGTCAGGGCACGTTTATAGTCCCCCATCTTGATCCAGGGGCTGAGATCTTCCTCCCACATCTTTTGCTGTTCGGGGAGAACTTCCTGGACGAGGTTACGCCCCACAAGCCCATCGCTTGCTCTTGCTTTTTCCACGAGCGAAGCGTCATCCAGGTCGACGCTCGAAAGCACTGCTTTCATCGAACCATGGGACCGCAGACGTCGTACGAGGGCACGTGTATCGATGCCTGTCATGCCCACGACATTGTTCTTCTTCAGGAACTCGTCGAGCGACCCTTCCGAGCGGAAGTTGCTGACCGTACGGCTGACCTCGCGAACGATAAAGCCCGCCATGTGAATTTTCGCGCTTTCCATATCCTCGACATTGACACCGTAGTTGCCAATTTGTGGATAAGTCATGGTCAAGATCTGGCCACGATAGCTGGGGTCGGTCAGGATCTCTTGATAGCCCGTCATCGAGGTGTTGAAACAGGCTTCCCCAGCGACTTCGCCGATGGCTCCGAACGCGGTGCCAGTGAAAACGGTTCCATCTTCCAGAGCAAGTTTGGCGGGCTGAGTCATGTCGTTTCGTTTTCTTTTATCTTAGGTTCGCGGGTGACGACCATGGACATTTTCGAGAAGGAAACCAAGTCGCTGTTTGACGCGACTAAAGTCTTCCCGAAGATGAGCCCGATACCAAGGAGTACGGCTGTGGGTCTCCAAGCGAAAGTTTGGACAGCCTTTGGGAAAGCACTTGTTTCGGCGAGCAGGTGCTTTCCTTTTTTTACGTAGATGTAGACCCTGGCTGTGGGCAAATTTCCGCTATTATAGGCCCAGAAACTCTTGCGTATAGGGGCTAGAGTGGGTCTCTAGGGGATTCCGTAGTTTGCTACGGGCGATTTATCTTGGCGAACGCAGCCAACGCTGGAAAAAGGCCCGCTGCTGGTCGACTGAGGCGGGCCTGATCTCAGAACTCGTTGCAAACGTCTCTACCAGATGTTCCTGCTCCGCCGGACGGCCAATTTCATTACGGTAGGCGACCATGCCTCGACCCATGTCGCGGCACATATTAGATGGGTAAACATCCTCGCAAGCGCCGTAGCACCGAGGTCGCCATCCCTTGGGCTCTAATTCCTCGCGGATCTGGCAAAGGGCATCGAAGTAATTCCAGTCGTTGGCCTGAAATTCACCCAAGGGACATTCAAGCGTAAGAACGCAGCGACGCGGATCGTCATCGCCTGAGGTAAGTCGAAACTTGCCCGCGCACGTTATTTGCGTTTGGTGGACAAGTTCGATCTCGAATTCCTGGTTATCTCCCACGGCAACTACTTAAGCCGTGATCGACTCAGCTTCGGCCTCTTTCAGGCAACCCTTGATTTGACGGACCGCCTGACGAAGTCGATTTTCGTTTTCGACCAGGCTAAGTCTCAGGTAGCCTTCGCCGCTTGGTCCGAAGCCACTTCCAGGACTGACAGCAACGTCACCTTTTTCAAGCAGCATCATGGCAAAGTCCATGGTGCTCATGCGTTTCTGCCATTCTTCGGGGATCTTTGCCCAAACAAACATGCCAGCACGGGGCGGTGTGACGTCCCAGCCAAGGCGAACCAAGCCATCGACGAGAGCGTCACGACGGCTCTGGTAAATCAGGCTTTGAGCTTCGACTGCGGCGTCCCCTTCACGTAGGGCAATGATCGAGGCAATTTGGATAGCCTGGAACATGCCGTAATCGTAGTAGCCTTTAATCGTGCCCAAGCCGCGGATCATCTCTTTGTTGCCAGCACAGAACCCAACTCGCCAGCCGGCCATGTTGTAGCCTTTGCTCATGGTGGTGAACTCGACACCGACGTCGCTGGCACCTGGGGCTGAAAGAAAACTGGGGGGTTTATAGCCATCGAACGCGACGTCGGCGTAGGCGAAGTCGCTGATTACCATCAGGCCGTACTTCTTGGCAATTTTCACAACGTCCACAAAGAACTCCGGCTCGACGGTCACGGTCGAGGGGTTGTGTGGATAGCAAATGATCAAAAGCTTAGGCTTGGGGTAGAGGTGTTCGCACGTGTAAGCGATGTTCGATAGGAACTTCTCGCTGTTGGCAACGTCCAGGGAAATCACATTTCCAGAGGCCAATGCGACCGCATACGTATGCACGGGAAAGTAAGGGGCTGGGACAATTGCCGTATCGCCAGGGCCCATCATGGCCAGACACATGTGTGAGAAGCCTTCCTTAGAACCCAGGCAAACCATGACTTCCGATTCTGGGTCCAGCCGAACGCCATATTTTTTAAGGTATTTGGCGGCAACCTCTCTGCGCAAGTTACGGATACCATTGGACTTGCTGTATCCATGGTTGCGAACGTCCTTAACCGCTTCGCACATCTTTTCCATGACGTAATCGGCGGGCGGGTCCGACGGATTGCCCATCCCCATATCGATGACGTCGTTCCCGGCGACTCGCTTTTCGTACAACAGGGCATTGATTCGCCCAAACATGTACGGAGGCAGGCGATAAACACGCTGCGCAAATTGAACCTCGAACGGAGGATCTTGTTGGTCGCCATGGGAATGAGCGGAATCGGACATGGATGTCGTGTTTCGGCAAAGTGGTGGAAGGTTAAATTTGCCAGAATTCGCAATGGGAACTGGCATGCATATTCTAAAATCGTCAAGCACGGAAGCCAAGGCGAGACGCACTCGCACCAGCCCCAGATGCCCACATTGGACAACCGAAAGTCAGAAGTGTTCACCGTTTGAGGTCAGAATCTAAGCCTGCAGGATTTAACGATGGAAAACTACTCGGCAACCATTCATTGGGAGCGTGGCGATCAGAATTTTCTCGACAAGAAATATAGTCGCTCTCATTCGTGGAAGTTCGATGGAGGAGCGGTCATCACCGCATCTTCTTCGCCGAACGTGTTGCCCCCACCGATGTCCGACCCAAGTGGCGTCGATCCGGAAGAGGCTTTTGTGGCTGCCGTTTCCAGCTGTCACATGCTTTGGTTTTTGGCGATGGCAGCCAAGCATCACTGGTTGGTCGATAGTTATGATGACCAACCGACCGGAAAAATGGACAAAAACAGTGATGGCAGAACGGCCGTGTCGTTGGTAACTTTGCGTCCCAAAGTCGTCTTTGGTGGGGAGAGCCAGCCAACTTCCGACGAAATCAGCACGTTGCACCACCAAGCCCACGAACTGTGTTTTATTGCCAATTCCGTAAGATCTGAGGTACGAATCGAGCCCAGAGCCTAACTCCCAGTGCCTGCTGGCTGGACGAGTTCCACGCCGCGTCGTGTGACGCGATATTGTTGGGTGATTCCGCTTTTGATGCCTTGTTCTTTTCCATTTCCGGTGTTCACGCCGTTTTCAAAGCAGAAGAATATTCGTAGATTTCCTTCTTCTCGATCGAGTTCGGTCACTTTGACGCGAAATCTTCCATCTTCATCCACCTTTCCGGCGAACGATTTGCGAAAGTAATCGGATCCTCCTTCAGGAGCATCCTCGACGACGATGACGCTGTGCGCGGGGATATCCGAGTCGATTTCTCCGGTGATTTCCAGATAGCGACCGCTGCGATTGAACTCTCCCTGGCACGAGGTCATCGCGAACTTTGGCATTTGCAGTCGCTTGGCGATGCTGTCTGAGAAGATTGGATGTCGCCAAAGCATGGCCGCCGTGGCGTCGCACAGGTAGACCTCTTTTTCGCGGGCATCGACCTTGTCGTGATAGACTTTCGTTTGTGGCCCCATCAGCGTGTTGCCACGCCGATCGCGAGACATCGGCCCTAAATGTGGCAGGCCAAAGCCGTGTCCCAGTTCGTGGATGCACGCTTTCAGCGTTAAGTCCTGATTCAGCCCTCCGGCCAGGGGAAGCTTAGGGTCAAGCTCGCCAGGAATGTTGGTGTAGTTGCACATCGCCCAGCCACCGTCGATCGAGTTGCCTCCACCGCGATAGTCAGAAAATCGCTTCGGTGGATCTCCCAGGTAAACCCAAACCCACCAGACGTGGCGATCACGGGACAGGTTGTACTTTTGCACGGCCGCGTCGATGACGACATGTTGAAAGCCGGGTTTGTCGTATTTGCCGCTATCAACAGGATGTTCGCCCCGGATGAAAAGGAATTTATAGTTTCCGCGTTTGTCGCGAGGGAAGGGGGTGGTCACCGCCGGCGGGTAGCCATCCTTGGTCATCTCCTTTACCAGGAACTCTTCGGTGATCGCAGCAATCTGAGCGAAGCGGCGTTGAACTCCCGGAGGTGGTTCGACATCAGAAGGAACGAAAAGGACCATGTTCAGAAGTGGCTGACCCTGTTGAGAATCTTGTCCCCAGCAGTGATTTACTGGGTGAACTAGCGGCAAAGCTAGGGCGACGAACAAGAATAAGCTTGTCAGGTCGCTACGTTGGTGAGATTTCTTCAAGGATGCGAAGTAGAAAGAAAATTGCATGATCGGCATTCTTGCCATACAAGCGAGAGTAGGATGGTAATCACATGCCCTGGGTGGGGCCGGTTGTCTAACTCTACGACAGTTTGCCAGAAAAATCATTCAAAAACATCGCGTTAACGGCCGCAACAAAAAAGGACCGTACAGATGTACGGTCCTTTTGATTGTTTAAAACCATCCTGATCGTTGAGATCCGGCGTGTGCACCTCAGCACTATTTGCGCTGCTGCATCTGCTCACGTACGGCCGATTCGTAGGCTTTGCCGGCCTGGGTGGTATTGGCCAGAAAGTTGTCGATCTGGGCGTTTTCACGCAGCCGTTCAAATTCTTCCGCCATCGCCAGTCGCAGCTTCTTTTCGTGAAGCTCTTTGACCAACTCGTCGCGGACGTCTTCGACGTCATGAATCAGCGGCTTGGTGAGACCAAGGCTGTACAAGATGACGTACTGATTGCCGGTGGCGATGATCCCGGAGATTTCACCAGGCTGCAGCTTGAAGGCTTCATTTTCGATGGTTGGCTGGCCACCGTGCTTGCGAATCGGTGGAACCTGCCCATCGTTATTCTTTGATACCGGCTCGATCGAGTACTGCCGGGCAAGTTCGCCGAAGAACTTTTCGGTTGGGTTACGACGAGCCATTTCCCAGACTTCCTGAGCACGGCGTTGGCTATCGAGCACGACCGCCAGAACCTGGGCTCGCTCGCCGTAGTTGGCAGCAAAACCCTTGGTGATGTCTTCTTCAGTGATCTGGACCTTGTTGTCGACCAGCTTCTTCAAAGCAACGGTCGGCCAGACAGCATCGCGAACGTAGAGTTCGACCGAAACACCTTGCTCTTCGGTGACCTGCTTCAGCCAGGCTTCCATGTCAGGCGTACCTTCCTTGGTGAGGAAACCAAACGCGTCGGCTGCCCGAATGATCTCCGCTTCGAGATCGGCTTCGGAAACGGCTAGTTGGCGACGGGTCAGTTCCTGCTGAAGAATCTTGCGATTGATTTCTCCATCCAAAACTTCCACCCCGTGGCGGCTGATGCATTCTTCCTTCAGTTCCTGAATGCTAACAGGCTGGCCATTCAGCGTCGCGGCCACGCCAGGCATTTGGGCCGACTTGCTAGGATCGTTGAACACATTCACGATTTGAGCGTTCGATTGAAGTTGCTGATAAATGTCGCCAGCGGCGTCACGCATCTTGCTTTCGCGAACGATGTCCGCCAGGCGTTGGCGAATTGCTGGTAGGCTGTTGGCCGGGATCTGATCGGGTGCCAGGTGTTCTTCGCACTTGAAGATCAAGTACTGACCTTGAACAAACAGGACCGGCGAGACTTCGCCTGGCTGCATAGCGAAGACGGTGTCTTCAATTTCCTGATTACCGATGTGCTTACGAATCGGTGGGATCAAACCGCGGGCGGCGGCACTGTTGACGTCTTGCGAGTGGTCCTTGGCCATGTCGGCGAACGAGTCTGGATTCGCAGCGGCCTTGGCCCGTAGTTCTTCGGCCAGACCACGCTCGCTGAGCGAGATCATGCGAACTTTGACCTTCGGGCCGTAGTTCTTTTCGTATTCCACTTGAATTTCGGCGTCGGTCACAGCGAGTTGGTTCTCGGCCAACTTGCGAAGGGCAAGCGTTGGCCAGATGATTTCTCGGCGGTACTGACCAGGCGTTACGTTGCGTTCTTCCCGGAGGAGACCGAGCCAACGATCGACCGACAGGCCAAACTTTTTGGCGATGTTCGCGATTTCGTTGTCGATGTCTGCCTCAGTGATCTGGATGCCTTTCTGCTGGCAAGCCATCGAGATCAGGTGGCGATTAAGCAGGCTTTCCAAAACGTCTTCGCCGTGACGACGAAGTGCTTCGTCTGCCAGCGTTTCGCGCGAGATAGGTTCGCGATTCACGACCGCGACCGTTTGAATCTTCTGGGCGGTTCGCGTTGGGGCAGCCACTTCTTCGGCCGGAGCTGCCAAAGGCCCGGAAGCCGTTTGACGCTGCGGGGCGGCCTGCCGTTGTGGGACAGGGGCTTGGGCTTCCGCAGTTTGCGGGCCACCGGTGATTTGTCGCCAGGCGACGACTCCACCGATCAAAACAACAAATCCGACAGCTGCCAGAACCCAGGACTTACCCAGGGGAAGTCGGCGAGTAGCATCCTTGCCAGTCATTCCGCTTGCTCCAAAAATTTCTTGCAAGATTTTCTCAAGGAGAGGTGTTCGAAGTACCGATACCATAAGGTTCGGGCAGCGGAATATAAGAAGAATGCTAGAAGCGGGTCAAGATCGATTCACATAGCGAAGCAGGCTCGATGAGATTAAAGCCCGAATGATGTGGAAGAGAGGTGCTAGCAAGAAAAAGCGGCGTGACATCCACTGCCGCGCCGCCGCTGTTCTTACTGCTGAAAACTTGCAACCGTCATCAGTCTTAGTCTTCCATCACATCTTTTTCTTTGGTCTTGGCCAACTCGTTGACCTGGTCTTCGTACTTCTTGGTCAATTCCTGAACGCTGTCCTTGATGTCATCGCGAATGTCTTCGCTAATCGTTTTGTCCTTTTCCGCGGTGTCAGCAGCCTTGTTGGCATCGCGGCGGATATTGCGAATCGAGACGCGCGATTCTTCGGCGAGTTCCTTGATGCGTGAAACAAGCTTCTTACGAACTTCGGTCGATAGTGGCGGCACGTTCAAGCGGATCACGCGGCCGTCGCTTTGCGGGGCCATGCCGAGATCGCTGGCAACGATTGCTTTTTCAATGTCTTTGATGGCGCCGGTATCGTAAGGACGGATCAAAAGCTGGCTGGGCTCGGGGACACTCACCGAAGCGATCTGTTTGATGGGTTGAAGCGATCCATACACTTCGACTCGCAGTGAGTCGACCAGACCTGGGGTCGCGCGACCAGTGCGAACGCCACTGAGGCCGTTCTTCAGGACGTCGATCGCCTTTTCCATACGCTGCGTAGCGTCTTCCGTAATTTGATCCGCGTTCATCTTTGGTAACCTTTATCGCAGGAATGATCCTCGCTAACTGACGTTTGAGGCGTGGGTCTGCCTCCGAGAATAACCTACACCACGGATCGGAGCATGAAAAGATAACGACCAATAGGGGCTATGACTCTTTGAGCCTTAAATTCCCATCCGGAGTGAACGTCAGATCGGGCCGTGCTGACTTGATGGCCTCGAGGAATTGATCTCGATCGACCGGCGAAATGAGGACGGAGGGATCGAACAGCCCAAACCACTTTTGCTTGGGGTGGCTTCGATAGCGGATCATGAGGCCGTCTTTCGAGAGGGCTAAACGCACGTGAGGACCTCCCATCATCAGCCAGACGCTCGAGGTCTTCTCCACCGAAAAGATATGCTCTAGAGGAACCGTCCACCAAATAGGACCGCACTGAATTCGGACGTAGTGCTCGTCAATTTTGTAATAGGTGCCCATCCAAATCGATTGCAGAAGTGCACCGGTCAAAAGAAGTAGCGTTCCACCAATGTAGGTTGGCGGGGTGAGAAAGAAACAAACGATGCCCATTCCAAAGCTGAGAATGGCCAGTCCGGCAAACAGAAGCGAGATTCCCCAGTCGATTCTGGCGGGATAAATGGAGCGGTTCATCGCACAAGCCCCCTAACACGTTATTGGGAAATGCCCCTGGATAAGTGTTATTCGGTGGCAACGCGGCAATCTTAGTGCGTTTTGTTTTTACAGATTTGGATCAATCAGCGTTCCGACCTGCTCACCCAGAACTGCCTTTTGGATGTTGCCATCCATTTTAAAGTTGAATACGAGGATCGGCATACCGTGCTCACGGCATTGGCTGATCGCTGTACCGTCCATCACACGGAGGTTTTCCGAGACGACCTTATCGAAGCCGAGTGTGCGGTAGAATACGGCGTGAGGATTCTTCTCGGGGTCGTCACTGTAAACGCCGTCAACACGCGTGGCCTTCATGAGGATGTCGGCTTCCAGTTCCAGGGCGCGTTGGGCGGCGGCCGTATCGGTCGTGACAAACGGGCTGCCGGTTCCGGCGGCCAGGATCACGATACGCCCCTTTTCCAAATGACGTGATGCCTTGCGGCGGATGTACGGTTCGGCAACGCCGTGCATATGAATGGCCGTCATCAATCGCGTCGACATGCCGAGGCTTTCCAGCGCGTCTTGCAGGGCGAGGCCATTGATCACCGTAGCCAGCATACCCATGTAGTGGGCCGTGGCCTCTTGGATTGAAGCACTTTCGTTCTTGAACTGACCGCCGCGAAGAATGTTGCCCCCACCAATGACGACGGCAATTTGGCAACCAAGTGCTGCCGCTTGCTGGATTTGCTGCGAGATACTGACCACTTCGTCCATGGCGATGCCGCGTTCGCCGGCCCTGGAAAAGCTTTCGCCAGAAAGTTTGAGGATGATCCGTTTATACTTAGTGGTATTGTTCTCAGGCGTTTCCGACATGGTGGAGCCTTCCTCAGGGCAAGCGTGGCAAGTTTTAGGATTGGGGAGATTCTAACCGAGATTGCCGACGGTGTGCAGGAGAACGTCGCGCATAAAAAAATCCCTCGGCGAAAATTGCCGAGGGATCTCAATGCTTACGCGTTCAAGCTAAGTCCTCAGGACTAGCCTTCGCTGGCTTCTTCCGAAGGAGCAGCGTCGTCGCCGATGACCCAGTGGGTGAAGCTCTTGATCTTCACGCCGTTTTCTTCAGCGTATTTGCTGACGGTCTGCTTAGGTTCTTTGACGAATGGCTGTTCGAGCAGGGCGACCTGGGCGTAGAAGTTACGCAGTCGGCCTTCGACCATCTTGTCGATGATGTTTTCAGGCTTGCTCGAATCTTCGTTCATGGCAGCTGCCTTGAGGATCGATCGTTCCTTTTCGACCAAGGCAGCATCGATATCATCCTTACTCAAAACCGAAGGGCTCATCGCAGCAATGTGCATCGCAACGTCCTTGACGGCTTCCGCATTGTTGCCTTCGACTTCAACCAGAACGCCACTCACGGTGCTCGAGTTGTGGCTGTAACCGCCGGTAGCACCTTCGACGCGAACCATGCGGCCGACGTTGAAGACTTCGCGGATACGGTTGAACATGTCGTCCTTCAAGTCGCCCAGCGTGCTGCCTGGCTTGATGGTGGAAGGTTGAGCCAAGAGCTCTTCGGCACTGGTAACGCTTGGAGTTTCGGCATAAACTTTGGCCAGATCATCGGCCAAAGCGATGAACTCTTCCAGTTGGGTGACTGGAGCGCTTTCGCACTTGAACTCGACCATGGCACCCTTTTCACCGTCGGTGTAGATGCCAACGCGACCGAATTCCGTGGTACGATCGGTGCGGTTCAACTGCTTGACCTTGCCGTTTTCACGAAGCCACAAGATTGCCTTTTCTTCGTCGCCACTCGACTCAGTCAGGGCCTTTTTGCATTCCATCATGGGAAGGCCGGTCTTTTCGCGAAGTGCCTTAACTGCTCCGGCGGTGATTGCCGTCATTGTCTTATCTCCAATGCTCGAAACTGGTCGCTCAAAAAATCTGAGAGCTATACGTGGAAAATTTTACCGCTGCGGGTTTCCCTCGGCGAAGACCGATTCGGTTAACATTTGAAGGAGATTGCATCTTCCTTCCAGGTTCACCGACTGACCCTTAGCCGAAAAAAGCCTACTTGGCCGCTTGTTCCGTTTGCTGAGCAGCGTGATGCTTGCCATCAATGGCAGCGTCGGCCATCAGCTTCAGAAACATTTCGATCGAACGGATACCGTCGTCGTTGCCTGGGATCGGTAGGTCGACTTGATCTGGATCGCAGTCGGTATCGGTCAAAGCCACGGTCGTGATGCCCAGCGATTGAGCTTCCTTGATGGCGTTCTTTTCCTTCTTGGGGTCGACGATTACCAAGGCTTCTGGCAGGCGGTTCATCGTTCGCAGACCGTTCAAGTTGCGATACATCTTGCGATATTCACGATTCAAAGAAGACTGCATCTTCTTCGAGTACTTCGCCAGTTCGTCACCTTCGATGATTCGTTCCAGCTCTTCCAGGCGGCTCAAGCGGCTACGAATGGTGCGGAAGTTGGTCAGCGTGCCACCGAGCCAACGCTCGTTGATGAAAGGCATGCCGCAGCGTTCGGCTTCACGTTCGATCGCGGCACCGGCTTGACGCTTGGTTCCCACGAACAGCACCAAGCTGCCCCCTTCGGAAACCTGAGCCAGATACTTCTTGGCTCGCAGAAGCCCACGAATCGTTTCGCGGACGTCAATAATGTGAATTTGATTCTTCTTGGCGTAGATATACGGGGCCATCTTCGGGTTCCACCGGCTGGTGCGGTGACCGAAGTGAATGCCGCATTCGACAAGTTCCTGGACAAATTGCTGTCCGCTCGACATGGCGCAAATTCCTTTCTAGTAAGGGATTGCAGCGATCCTCGGGCGTTTCAGGCTCTAGATTGGCGCCATACCAATTAGTGGAAGCGATACCTATGCCGCGACGATTCTTGGTTCCGAAAACCTCACTTCCCACACAGTTTTCGGAGAATTCGTCGCGGTCGAACGACCAAGTCGTGGCTGGCTTCCCAGTTGCTGGGAGCCTCCCTATTTCTTGGTGCTCCCCCCAGGGCAACAAAATGAGGGGGAGGGAAGCTGATGAGGATAGCCGATTCTTCCAGAATCGTCAACGACCCTGGAAAAGCCATGAACGCTAGTAAGTTGCCTCGTAGTATTCGCGGCACTTCCGGCAGTGGTTGAGATGCATTTCGACGGCTTTTCGCTTAGCTGGGCTACTTAGCGAACGATCGGCGTACTTGGGAAGGAGTTCAACCGTCTCCTGGCACGAGAGTATCGCTATGTGGGGTTCGTTTCGGCTTAAGATAATGCCAATGCCTGCACTGGCAATTCCCAATGTTACGCTTCCGGCGGTGATCATCAGCTTGCGACGCCCATGCAAGCGAGACTCTTGCTCTTTTAGCGACCGCTGAAGCTCGGCAAGCTCTCCAGCAGGGCATTCGGACCAAGGTTCGTTGGGGGGCATGATCATGATTTCCAGAGAACGCCCTCGCTATCACGAAAAGGGAGGCGAACTCCTCATTTCGGGCAAGGAGGAGAGGTTCACGTGCCAAGCGAATGGCGAAAGTAGAAACCGGCAGGGGAATTGGATGGGGACTGTTCGCTCATCCGTAGCGGAGCGACACCCACTTGATGAGCCAGTTGATCAGGTGCTTTGAGAATAACCTTTCTTCGCCCTAGTTCAATCAGTCCTTCATTCTGCATGGTCCCCAGAACAACCGTCACGGTCTCGCGCGTGCTGCCAACCAGACTCGCCAAATCTTGATGCGAAAGGCGAATCGATAGTTCGATACCTCGATTGGTTTCGAGGCCGTATTGCTCCGCCAACTCCAGCAGAAGATGGATAATTCTTTCACGATTGGGCAAGTAAAGCAGGTTTTTGACTCGACGTTCGATTCTTCGTCGTCGCAACCCGATAATCTTGGTCACGCCGAGGCAAAGGTCCGCGTGTTCTTCCATCAATTCTCGCAGCGTTTCCCCGGGAATGGCAATCACGCGCGAGTTTTCGATGGCTTCGGCGTATTCGTCGCGATTGCCCATGTCTAATAATGCCAGTTCACCGAAGATCTCTCCAGGCTCAATGAACGCTAAAATCGACTGTTTACCATCACTGGTTAAATGGCAGATTTTGACGCGACCACTCGCTAGGACCAGGACGGAATTCGCATCGTCAGCCGGCAGATAGATCGGCTCACCTTTAGCGATCGACTTGGCACGGCTGGCTGACTCAAGCCGTGCGATTTGCGGAGGAGTACAGTTCTCAAAGAGCCGGCACGACTTGAGATACCAGATTTGTCCCGCCATGGGTGATCCTTTGGTTGGCGATGCCTTGCCCCGATCATCGCGCACTGTGATTTGTGGTTGTGCTCAACGAGTTCGATGCTGATTCGTCTTCTCCGTTACAGAGCGAGGGATAGTTCGTGCCAAATTAAGGGAATTGCGAGGGAAAATACCAGAGTCGCGAGAGCACATGCACAAAAAAAGCACGCCTAATTCTGCGTGCTTAGCTACCCCCCGAGGATTTGAACCTCGACCGACAGAGCCAAAATCTGTAGTGCTACCATTACACTAGGGGGTAATTCCCATTCAAGGGAATATAGATAGTACCGGAAACCTTGAGGTTCCGACAAGAGGACCCAGGAACAAACCTCCGGTTCGCTTCGGAAACTACGGGATTCGGGAGGTCATCGCGAACGAAAGTTGTTCCATTTCAATGGCCAGATCGACTCCAATCACGGTGACATCTTCCGGAAGTCTTAGGGTAACCGCAGCAAAGTTCAGGAAACCACGAATGCCTGCCTCAACAAGTCGCTCGGCGACTTCCTGGGCGGCGGTAGCTGGCACGGCAAGGATCGCGAGCTGAATCGACTTCTCTTTTACGATCTTGTCCACGTTATCCAAGCTGAAGACCGGAATCCCTTCGATCTCAGTACCAACAATCTTAGGGTCGAGATCGAACGCGGCGACGGTATTGAAGCCTTGATTAGAAAAGCCTCGATATCCCAGCAATGCACGACCCAAGTTACCGACACCTACCAGTGCGACCGGCCATTTCTGATCAGTCCCCATAATTTGGCGAATCGTGGAAATCAGTTCGGAGCAACGATAGCCGACGCCTGGGTAGCCGAATTGGCCGAAGTTAGCCAGATCTTTTCGGACTTGAGCATCCGAAAACCCCAACATCTCTCCCAACTTGGTGCTGCTGGTAGTTTCGATTCCAGCTCGCTCCAAGCGAGAAAGTTCGCGCAGGTACAGGCTAAGTCGGCTGACCACGGCCTTGGAGACACGCTGGTCGCTGGTACCCTTTTTATTGTCTTTGCTTTTCGCCATGACGTGCGCTATCAGATTGACGCCAAGGCGCCATCGAAGAATCACGAGAGTTGGTGCTTAAAACACCATCAACTCTAACCTGTTAGCAGACTGCCCAACAAGGGTGGTTCCTGGACGCGGTATTCGACAAGAAATAGCGTGAGCCTGGCAACACTCAGGCCAGGCTCACGGCGATACTTTCAGGCAATCTTGCTTCGGCAATTATTCCTTGCCCAGATCTTCGTAGTTGATCCAGATCTCGCCGGTGGTGGCATTGTACAGCCAGCCGTCTGTATCGTTAAAATCGGCCGAAACCGGGTCCGCTGTCACGACCTTAATCGTGCTGCTGTTGGTGAAGTTGTTAACAGGAATCTTCGATAAATACGGACCAAACGGACCCCCAGCCGTGCCATCGGCCTTGGTTGCAATGGTCAATTCATTCAGATCACTGCCTGGGACATCACCATCGTGATGGGCGCGATAAAGCTGAATCTGCGATCGCAGGGTATGCAGATTAAACAGCACGCTACTCTTCTTGGCATCCGTTGTTGAGTCGGTGAATTGTGGGATCACTGTAGCTGCCAGAACAGCGAGAATAACCACAACAATCAGGACTTCAATAAGCGTGAAACCAGCTTTTTTCGATTGCGACATTGTCTTGACACTCCAAGTCGAATTCTGCTGATTCGTTTAGGGAGATTTCCCGCCTCTGATCAATCAGCAAGGATCGTGTTTTATTTGCGTGGGTGGATTACCTGAAAGCAGTGATGTATTTGCTTTCTGAAGGTAGATACGTCATGCGAAAGCTGGGTCAAGAAGATTTTCCTCAAAACGCATGCATGCCATCCATAAGCAGGGGTTCCTCTCGGCACGCTGGCTTCGAGGTAGTCGAAGATTGAGTCGTATCCGGCACCAATCCTGATAGGTGGATTCGCTATACCCCCTGAAAAACCCGTGTAAAAGCTACTCGCGCAATTTCTCTTACAACCCTCACATCTGAAGAAGAGTCTCTTAACCGTTGCATTCGATTCGATGCTTGCACTCTTCCCATATATGCGTGTCTTCTCATCTTTTGAAAAGCACCTATTTGTTCGATCTCAAGCATCTGACCCAAATTGACGATACAGAAGGACATCTGAGCGCTGAATAGGCGACTTGGGTTGTCATTGCATGACGTGAAAGACGCCCTGAGTAGGTGCTTTGGATAAACGGGCGATAGCAGGAGATATTGCACGATTCAATGTTTGAGGGCACAGGACACGGCAAGGATTTGCCCAAACCAGGCCAGGCCCTTAGTCGTACGGCGTTTTGTCAACGAAGGAGAAGGAAAATGCGAGCTGTATTGGGATTGCCGATCCTAGCGGTCATGTTGGCTGCTTTTTCGGCGAACTCGGCTGAAGCCGCTTATGGCGGTCTGTTCAGCTTCCGGAATGCTGGTTGTTGCGAGCCAGCAACTTACGAGTGCTGCAAGCAGCAGTGCTACACCGTAAACAAGACCTGCAAAGAGACTGTTTACGAACAGCAGGAACAAACCTGCTACAAGACCGTCTATGAAACGGTCTATGAAGACAAGACTGTGGATTGCGTTACCTACGAAACGGAAACGCGCTACAAAGATTGCACGTACACCACGTGCAAGCCAGTTTGGGAAACCAAGTACCGCACGGTGAACTACACCACCTGCAAGCCGGTCTGGGAAACCCGAACCAAGGACATCTGCTACACCGTGTGCAAGCCTGTCTGGGAAACCAAGACCAAGGAAATTTGCTACACCGTGTGCAAGCCAGTCTACGAGACCCGAACCAAGGAAATCTGCTACACGGTTTGCAAGCCTGTCTGGGAAACCAAGACCAAGGACATCTGCTACACCGTCTGCAAGCCAGTTTGGGAAACGAAGACCAAAGAGATCTGCTACACGGTCTGCAAGCCTGTCTGGGAAACCAAGACCAAGGACATCTGCTACACCGTTTGCAAGCCGGTCTACGAAACGAAGTACCGTGACGTTTGTAAGACGATCTGCAAGCCAGTTCACTACACCAAGACGGTTAAGGTCTGTGGCGGTCACTGGGAAACCAAGACCGAAACGATCCCCGGTCCTGTCGTGAAGAAGTGCATTCAAGAGCCAGGTTGCTGGACTTGGGACCCTTGCAAGTGCAAGTGCGTCTACTGCCCAGGCGAAACCAAGGTTGTTGAAGTTCAGTGCCCACCAAAGACCTGCTGCAAGAAGGTCTGGGTTCCAGAAGTCACTGAAAAGACCGTTGATTGCGTTCGTTACGAACACGAAACCATCACCGAACAAGTTCCTTACAAAGTGTGCCGCATGGAGAAGGAACAACGTGTGAAGACCTGCACCTACAAGGTTTGCCACATGGTTCCTGAACAGCGTACCAAGACTTGCACCTACAAGGTTTGCAAGATGGTTCCTGAACAGCGTGTGAAGACCTGCACCTACAAGGTCTGCCACATGGTGAAGGAAAACAAGACCAAGACTTGCACCTACCAGGTTTGCAAGATGGTTCCTGAACAGCGTACCAAGACCTGCACCTACAAGGTTTGCAAGATGGTTCCTGAGCAGCGTACCAAGACTTGCACCTACAAGGTTTGCAAGATGGTCCAAGAGTGCCACACGAAGGAAGTTCCTTACAAGGTGTGCAAGATGGTCCAAGAGACCCACACCAAGCAGGTTCCTTACTGCGTGAAGAAGCCTGTTCACACCACCAAGACCGTTAAGGTTGCTAAGTGCGTGCCGAAGAAGGTTGCTTACACGGTTACTCGCTGCGTTCCAAAGACCATCTGCAAGACGGTCCCGGTCACGGTTTGCTGCCCGGCCCCTTGCTGTGACCCATGCTGCGGTGGCGAAGCTGCTGCCAGCGATTGCGGTTGCGGTGCGTAACGATGCAAAACCGGCTCCTTGGACTCTCTGCCGGAGAGTCTAAGGCACTGGCCTGGTAGAATGAGGCGGCTTGAGACTTCGGTCTTGAGCCGCTTTTTTTATTTCTTGATTTAGGAGTGTGCCGAGAAATGACTCGACCAGACGATATGCAAGCTCCCGTGATCCTCGTAGGAGCGATGACCAAGGACCGCGTTATCGGGAAGGGGGACGGTATGCCCTGGGACATCCCCGAAGAATATCAGACGTTCATCGATAACATTCGCGGGCAAACGGTCATCATGGGGCGTAAGTCGTACGAGGTGTTCGGCCCGGATCTCACCAGTGCGCACGCAATCGTTGTCTCGCGAGGCAGCCCCGATGTTCGCGTACCGGTTGTCGACAGTATTGAGAAGGCACTCGAATTGGCTCGCTCTTTCGGAGTGAAGATCTTCGTCGCTGGTGGATCGCAAATCTATGATTTGGCGATGCCGCATACCGACTGGATGTTCTTAAGCGAGATCAAGCAAGACTACGACGGGGACAAGTACTTCCCCGAGTTCGATCCGAGCCAGTGGGAAGTTGCCCGCGAAGATGAGCACGCGAAATTCATTTATCGCGAGTGGAGGCGAGTCAATCAGGTAACCGTGTGAAAACCACTTCTCTTGGTGACCAACTCGGGTATTCGCCCAAAAGCGATTTTGTCTTCCAAAACGTCACGGTAGGCGTGCGTATTCGCGAAATAGATCGAATTCGGTCCCCAGCGATCGCTGATTTCATCCAGGGCATGAGATAATCGCTGAGACTCCGAGATCTCGTCGAAAAGGTACCCGGATACTTCGCTTCGGCGCTCAAGTTTGCTTACCGTGACGTCCACCTTTTTCAGGCCCCCCAGACTCTGTGGGCGCCGAAGCCAAAGGCGTTCAAATTGATGCAGGATCGACAGCGTGTCTTGTACGCACGGCAGGTCGATTTTCTCGTTGAGCAAGGCTCCGCGTTGCCCGGACAGCGTCAATTGTAGACTGCGAGCATAGTAGCCGGTTTGTCGTAGGCGTCGTGCAAGTTTGCAGAGCAGCAACACCAGAATGCAGTGTGCCCCGGCTTCGTTCCGGAATCGAGGATCCAGCACGCGACCGTGGCTCATGGAATGACGCTGGGTAGGAGGTTCCGGTTCATCAATGCCGTGCAGCCCATCCCACCAGCGGGCACCCGAAACGGAGCCCCAAATCTGTAAAGCCTGCCGGCGATCGAGTTTCCAGAGTTCCTCAAGCGTATAGACCCCGATTCCATTGAGACGCGATACCATGCCGCGTCCCAGCCCAGGCAGGTCCTCCAGCGATAGGTGAGAGAGCCGAGCGGGTAATTCCTCCATCGGAAGAACGGTTAAGCCGTCTGGCTTCTTCAAGTTGCTTGCGGTCTTGGCCAGCAACCGCGTCGGAGCAATTCCGATTGAACTCGTCAGCCAGGGACCAAAGTCTCGTCGAAGTTGGCGCTTGATCGCGCCGGCAAGTTGAACGGCCTGTTCGATCTGTCGATAGCGGCCGCACAGTCTGATGGTCCACTCATCAATTGAGTAAACGTGATGGACCTCGGCGCACTGGTCGACGCTTTTGAGTAGATCGTGGTGAATCTCAACGTAGACGTTCGGTCGAGCCCTGACGAGTTGAATGTGAGGGCAGAGCCGCTTGGCCTCATAGACTTTGGTACCTGTTCGCACGCCACAGCGTTTGGCCTCGTAGCTGGCCGCAATGATGCACGTCGCGTCCGACTCGAGTGGTACGACCCCGACCGCTCGTTTTCGCAACTCTGGCCGCAAGAACTGCTCTGCCGAAGCAAAAAACGAGTTCATGTCCTGCATCATCCAGTTCACATAAGTCATTGCGGCGGCCCCTTGGGAGATGCGGTGCGATAAGTGTATAAATGTACACTATTTTTCGGCTGCCGCAAGAGAAATCTTTGGTGGAAACCTTCTGCTTGGGGGGCACGGAAATTAGATCGAACCTTTACAACTGGCCAGTGTCAGTCGGTCAGTTTTCTATGCGACCTAAAGCATTGGGAGAATCGATTGGCAGGTCTGAATCCCTTACAAATTGCCGAGACGATTGAGTCAAACGATACCGAGTTCTGTAGTCACTGGGCACAGTCGTCTGAGGTGGAACTCGCCAAGGAGAAACACTGGTATCGATTGACCAGTGGGATAGCACATCCCTATTTCAACAGCGTGTTTGAGGCGAACATCCCGCCTGAGCAACTTACCGAAGCGATCGATGAAGCAATCGCTCCATTCCGCGAAAGAAGTCTGCCGATGGCGTGGTGGGTGGGCCCCAAGTCGCAGCCGGCAAGTCTTGGTCAGATGCTAGTCGGCCATGGATTTGAACACGTGGCTTGTGAAGCAGCGATGGCAATCCGTCCGTTCGATGCGGACTACGAACGTGCCAGCGAGGAGGTCGAGGTTCAAGCCGTTACCTCGATAACGGACCTGCGTACTTGGGTGGAAATCATGACCGGCGTGTACGGTTTGCCAGAATTCACCCAAGAACCTTGGTTCCGGATTCTCAAGCAGGCAGGGCTAGGCAGCCGGAAGAAACTGCAGCATTTCATGGCGATTGTGGACGGAGAAGTCGCTGGCGTGGGATCCATTTTCTATGGAATCCAGGCCGCGGGAATCTACAACATCGCCGTTTTGCCTGAGTTTCGAGGGCAGGGGGTTGCCTCGACATTGACGATCTCATTGCTTTCATTGATCGATGAACGAGGTGTCGACTTGGCAACGCTCTGCGCGTCACGGAAGGCCGAGTCGTTGTATCGTCAGATCGGCTTTCGCCGCTACGGAGAACTGAATTGCTACGCTTGGATGCCTCACTAGCGCATACAAAAACACCGCGCGCCGCATTGGACGCGCGGTGTTTTGAGTTCGTCTCGCTGTAGGCGAAGTCGCGATCGGCGCCTTAGACGCGGCGTTCTCGCAGGCGGGTTGCCTTACCAACGCGATCGCGGAGGTAGTACAGCTTGGCTCGGCGGACGACGCTGCGACGCGTGACTTCCACCTTGGCAATCTGCGGGCTGTGGAGTGGGAACTTCTTTTCAACACCTTCGCCAGCCACGATGCGGCGAACGGTGAACATTTCACGGGTGCCGCTGCCACTCTTGGCGATGACGGTACCGATGAATTTCTGGATACGTTCCTTCTGACCTTCGAGGATCTTGGTGTGGACCTCGACGGTATCGCCGATCTCGAAGAAATCGACGTCAGACTTCTGGTAGGCCGCTTCGACCTTGTTCATCAAATCTTGGCTCATTGCCAGTTTCCTTCTGCTACAGCGATTTAACGTTTATTGTCATGGGCGTCGTCCGAGTGCTGGTCCAGCAGGTCGGCTCGCCGCATCTTGGTCTTTTCCAGCGACTGTTGCTTTCTCCAGGCAAGGATCTCCTGATGATTGCCACCGAGAAGAACCTCCGGAACATTCAAGCCGCGATATTCTCGAGGCCGCGTGTACTGCGGAAACTCGAGCAGACGATTGCCTTCGCTGAAGGAATCGTCCACGGCACTTTGCTCGTCGCCGAGCACGCCAGGGATCAGGCGAATCACCGAGTCGATGATTGCCATCGCGGCGACTTCGCCTCCGTTGAGGACGAAATCTCCCAGCGAAATCTCTTCCGGCTGCAGAAGGTCGATCACGCGTTGATCGAAACCTTCGTAGCGGCCGCATATCATGGTCAGCCGTTGCTGCTGGGCAAGCTCCTCGACCAGTGGTTGATTGAGCGTTCGCCCTTGGGGGCTCAGCAAAATCAACCGGCCTGGCATCTCGCCCAGTGGCTGGATTTGTTCGATCGCCTCGACGACTGGCTGTACGCGGATGACCATTCCTGGTCCGCCGCCAAAGGGGCGGTCGTCGACTCGATTGTGTTTGTCGTTTGCCCAGTCCCTCAGGTTGTGGACGTGGGCCTCGACTAACTGTTTGTCGATGGCCTTGTTGAGCAGGCTTTCACCGAGATAGCCGGTGAAGATCTCTGGAAACAACGTGAGGACATCGAACCGCATGGCACGTCTGCCTGCTTAGCCTTCGGCCTTGGGCTGCTCTTCGCCGCCTTCGGTTGCTTCAGCCGCGGCTTCCACTGCTTCACCTTCAGCAGGAGCAGCAGCTTCAGCGCCTTCTTCGGCTGGGGTTTCGGCGTTTTCGCCTTCAGCAGCGGCAGGAGCTTCCGGCTCAGGCTCTTTGATTTCAACTTTAGGAGGAACGTAGGCAGTCTTGGTCGCCATGCGAGCCAAGGCTTCTTCGCGAGCTGCCACGTGGCTGCCATTGGTGCCGTACTTACGGATCAAAACAGCAACCTTCGGCGAAGGCTGAGCACCGACGCCGAGCCAGTAGTCGACGCGATCGGACTTCAGGTTAACCCGAGCGTCCTTTTCCTTGACGAACGGATCGTAGGTACCGAGATACTCGATTGCCTTGCCATCTCGTGGGGTACGAGAATCCATGGCGCAAATACGATAGAACGGACGGTGTGCCCGACCCATCTTCTTCATGCGAATGCGAACTGCCACGTAACGTTACTCCTAAGTAAACTTTCTGTCTAAACACGCTCAACGACGAGGTTAACGACGCCGCTTTTTGAGCTTCTTCTTGAGTTTCTTCTGGTTCTGGACATCCTTGGCGGTCATCCGTTTGCCGGTGCTTTGCTTGGATTTTTTCATCTTACCAGTCGGATCCATCAGCTCGCCACTGCGAAGCTTCCGCATCATGTCCATTGCGCCGCCCACGCCGCCACCGGCCATTCCCTTCATCAGCGAGGCCATGCTGTCGAACTGCTTGATCAGTTCGTTGACCTCTTGCGGGGAAACTCCAGAGCCTTTGGCGATCCGCTGGCGACGGCTGTTGTCGATCAGCTTGGGATCGCTGCGTTCGGCCGGGGTCATCGAATCGATCATCCCGCCTAACCGGCGCATTTCTTTTTCGTGGTCGCCACCTTGCAGCATCTTGGTCATTTCGCCCATGCCAGGCATCAGGCCGAGCATCTTTTGCATCAGGCCGGGGCGAGCGATCTGGTTGAGCTGCTTGCGGAAGTCGTCCAGCGTGAACTGCCCCTTTTGAAGCCGTTCCTGCGTCTTCTGGACTTGTTCCTGGTCGAACTCACGTTGGGCCATCTCGAACATCGACTGGATGTCGCCCATTCCAAGGATCCGGCTCGCAAAGCGGTCCGGATGGAAGGGATCGAGGCCGTCCATGTGTTCGCTGGTACCGATAAACTTGATCGGCACGCCCGTCACATGTTTGACCGACAGCAATGCACCGCCTCGGGCATCGCCATCGAGCTTGGTCATGATCACGCCGTCCAGGTCCAAAGCGTCGTTAAACGCCTTGGCACTGTTGACTGCGTCTTGTCCGGTCATACCGTCGACCACCAGGAAAGCCTTATCAGGCTGAACCTTCAGGTCGATCGTTTTGAGCTGCTGCATCAGCTCTTCGTCGATTGCCAAACGGCCGGCCGTGTCGAGAATCACGACATCGATGCCATTGTCTTTGGCATGCTTGACGGCATTTTGGCAGACGGCGATCGGGTCGGTGGCCCCCTGCTCACTATAGACGGGCGTGTCGACGCTTTTGCCGACGATATGAAGCTGTTGGACGGCGGCTGGGCGCTGAAGGTCGGCGGCACAGAGCAGGGCTTTTTTGCCCTCTTTGCTGATCAGTCGTGCCAGCTTCCCGCACGTGGTCGTCTTACCGGCACCCTGCAAACCGCACATCATCAGCACGGTGACGTCTTGTTTCAGGTGCAGGGTTGGGTCGGAATCGCCCCCCAAAAGTTCGATCAGGGCCTCGTTGACGATACCAACAAGCTGCTGCTCAGGCTTGAGCGACTTGAGAACGTCCTGGCCGACCGCTTTTTCAGAGACCTCCTGCATGAAAGCCTTGACGACGTCATAACTTACGTCCGCTTCGAGCAGGGCGTTTTCGACCAGTTTCAGGCCATCCCGCATGTTCGATTCGGTCAGTCGGCCTTGTCCGCGCAGCGTCCTAAACGCTGATTGCAAGCCGTCTTGTAACGATTCCAACATCGGAAGTTTTGCCTAGGGGTCGAATATCACGTCGCTGGGAGTTCGCTCCGAGGGCCAAGATCTTGCCTGTAAAAAGACAAAACAACCCTACGGCCAACTCCCGAGAGATGGGTCGAAACGCGTATTCTAGCGAACCCCACGGCAGGTTGGCAATTGGTAAAGCGGGGCGGAAAGAGGGTTTTTCGCCAGGACATGGCCCCACGATAGGTGGTTTGTATTGCCATGGCCCGCTATGGGCGATCTTATCTGCCTAGGATGTCGTCGTCATCCCAGGGTTCATCGTCATCATCCCAGCCATCGACAATCTCTCCGCGACGAAGCTCTCGCATTTTGTCGATGGCGCTGCGTGTGCCACCCTCTGTCATCGACTCCATTAGCGAAGCCATACTGGCGAACTGCTTGAGCAGATCATTTACCTCTCGTAAAGAAACTCCAGCGCCGTTCGCGATCCGGCTCCGTCGACTTTCGTCGATCGATTGAGGTTTGCTGCGTTCGCTTGGAGTCATTGAGTCGATCATGCCGCCCAGGCGGCGCATTTCCCTTTGGTGCTCGCCGCTTTGTAGGGTCTTGGTCATCTCGCCCATTCCCGGCATGAGCCCCAGCATCCTCTCCAATAGCCCGGGGCGAGCCATCTGTTCAAGCTGTTTTCTGAAATCGTCCAGTGTAAAGGTATATGCCACTTAGCTACCTCACTTCTGAATCGCCCCCTCCGGTACTTCGGGACGCTTCTTCACCGGCATTGGCTTCAACCCTTTGATCTCCAGGGTGGAAGTCTCTTTGGTCTCAAGATCCATGACGCGAATCATATGGTTATTCGTATCGGCGATGTAAAGCTTGCCTGCGGCGTGCGAAATACCGGCTGGTTCGTCGAATTGAGCCGGATCGTTGGCAATGCCTGGCTCGCCTGTCCCGGCGATTGTCTTGACGTCGCCAGTCGTCGCATCGACGGCTTTAATCTTGTTGTTGTAGGTGTCGGCCGTGTAGATGACGCCGTCAACGTAACAGACGCCCAGAGCATGTTGTAGTTTTGCAGTTTTGGGAGGGCCGTCCACATCGCCGAAGCTGAACAAGCGGCCGTAAGGCAAATGGGCGGTGCCGATCACGGTTCGCACGCTTCCTTCAGGATCGAATGGTACGGCACGGATCGAGCTTCCTTCGCTATCGGCCACGAATAACGACTTTCCATCCGAGGTGAGGCCAGAGGGTTGTGCGAAGGACGAGTATCCTTGCTGATATGGTACCGGTGGGAGTAGCGAACCGTCGACGATGTCTTCGCGACCGTTGCCTGCGTAGGGGCCGATTTCTTTCTCGTCGAGTGTCATTTTCCAGATCTGGTGCGGACCCGCCATGGCGATGTAGAGGCTGTCGCCATGCGACCAAAGATCCCAGGGACTGTTGATTGCGGTCGTCTTGGGCAATCCTACGAATCGATCCGGCAGGCTTGATATGGTGGCGCTTTCCCCCACGCCTGGCCAATTGTTTCGGGCTTGCTCGCCCACGCCTGCGATCGTCGAAACCTGCTTCTCTTTCAGATCAACTTTGCGAATGAGGTGGTTTTCGGTGTCGGCGACATACAAAGTGTCCTGTATGAGGGCCATCCCTTGAGGATGATCGAACTGTGCCGATGCGTAGCCGCCGTCGGCGGAGCCGACCTCGCCGCTACCAATCACATCCTGAAGTTGACCATCGAGCGAAGTGACGACGATTCGGTTGTGATTGCTGTCGGAGATGAACAACCGATTCGACTTTTCGTCCGCCAAAATCTTCCCCGGAAAACGCAGTTGGGTGGGCTGCTGGTTGTAGGCCAATAGATCGAACTGGATCGGAGTTTCGTCGAGCGAGCCATTGTTTCGATAGTAGGGCATCGATCGATTGAGCACCTCGCGAATGTCGTCCGCTTTGAACTCTCCACGACGAAGGTAGACAACATTACCTTCGGGATCGATCAGGTACATGGTAGGCCAACTGCTGACGCTGAAGCTGTTCCAGATCTTCATCTCGTCGTCATTGACGACAGGGTGTTCGATCTCGTATCGCAGGATCGCTTCGCTGATGTTTTTGGCTTCTTTTTCCGTATCAAACTTGGCCGAGTGAACGCCAACCACGACCAACTGGTTCGGGAATTCGTGCTCTAACTTCTTAAGCTCTGGGAGGATATGAATGCAGTTAATGCAGCAGTATGTCCAGAAATCGAGCAGGACGTACTTCCCTTTGAGGTCCTTGAGTTCCAGGGGACCCTCGGTGTTCATCCACTCCATGTCTTTGGGGAACTCAGGAGCTGGTATGCGGGCGCGGAAGGGATGCTCGACTTCCTTTTCCTTGGCAGCAGGCTCGTCATCAGCTGCTACTTCCTTGGATGCGGCTGGTTGTTGCTCTTCCGCCATCGCAAATGGATGTGTTGACGAGCTACCACAGCCAACCAGTAGCAATACAGCAGCAAACAGGGCTAGCTTGCGCAGAAGTGGTAAGGGAGAAACATGCAGGCAAGTCATGGATTAGACCTTCCGTATTCGGGGGCAGGATTCCAATAAATTGGAACGATTTCAGGGGAGAAAGGCTGTATTTATTCGTACAATAGCAAATAGTTTACCGGCTGAGGATGTTCCGGGTAACTCTTTTCACGTAGTGTCCGGCATGCTTGCATCTTCCACACTTTTGGGGTGTGTAGCGAGCATCTTGAAAAAATTCCTGGGGCGAGCATGGAGTTTTGCCGACAATCTATAACGATTATAGCGATTATCCCGGATCCGTCCGGAGACGATATTGTCGAACTTGCACCGTGGAATGTGCTACCTTTGGTGGAATGGTCTATGTGCGGTGAAGTCGAGTTGACTTTCGCCACATCCTACCCTTACGGACCTACCCCGCCAAATATCGGAGGATCAAACCGTGTTTCGTAAAGTATGGCTCGCTCTGTGTCTCTTACCACTCTTGGCTTCCTTAGGCATGGGCCAGGAATGGGCCAACAAGATGTTCCAAGTTCGCACGCATGATTTTGGTGCCGTCGCGAAAGGGGCCAAAGTCTACTACGAGTTCGAACTGCAGAACATCTACGAGGAGACCGTCCATATTGCCAGTGTTCGATCGAGTTGCGGTTGTACCAGCCCTTCGATCAAGAACGATACGTTGAAGACGTGGGAGAAAGGGGCTATTGTCGCCAAGCTGAATACCGACAGCTTCCTCGGTCACAAGAGTGCGACCGTCACGGTCACGATCGACAAGCCTTTTTATGCCGAAGTTCAGTTAAACGTCTCGACCGATATTCGTGGTGATCTGGTCTTCCAGCCAGGATCGGTACAGTTTGGCAACGTCGAGCAGGGCGAAGGAGGTGTTGCGAAGGTTCACGTTTCACAAGCTGGTCGCAGCGACTGGAAAATTACCGACGTCCGCAGCAACGATGATTTCCTGGGTGTCGAATTGAGTGAAACCAACCGTGGTGGCGGCCGTGTTGGATATGATTTGGTCGTTCGCTTGAAAGACAATGCGCCAGTTGGTTTCATCTCGAGCCAGTTGGCGTTGATTACCAACGACAGTCGCAGCCCTTCGGTTTCCTTGCCGGTCGAAGGCAAAGTCGAGTCGGCATTGAACGTGAGCCCAAGTGCTTTGTCGCTCGGCGAATTGAAGCCTGGTCAGAAAACCGAAGCCAAGTTGATCGTGCGAGCCAAGAAGCCATTTCGCGTTACCGGAATTAGCTGTGACAGCGACTGCTTCCAGTTTGCGGCCCTGCCTGAAGAACCCAAGAAGCTTCACTTCATTCCACTGACGTTCACTGCGGGAAGCAAAGGTGGCACGGTCGTTAAGAAGATTACGATCGAGACCGACCTGGGTGAAGGTGTCAGTGGTGAATCGGTGGCGACCGTCGTGGTGAAAGAAGGCAACACCGAGACCTAATCAACAAGGTTTCTGAATCCAAAGAATAAGGCCCCGACTCACTCATGAATCGGGGCCTTTTTTTATTGCAAGTTGTCGGCGGCTACCGTGGGCTTCTTCTCAGGTAGCGGCGGAAGGGCTTCTTCCAAAACTCCCTTCACGCGTGGCCACATCACGATGGCCTCGAACAGCATCCAGGCTTGTAAGACGAGCACGCCAAAGCCCAGCACGAGCAGCAGCCACTGCTGTTTGGCCCAGTAGCCTGACTCGCTGAAGATGTTGTAGTACATTGCCAAGGCGGGCAAGATGAGCATCGCGATCATCGGAATCGTAACGAACCAGATCGGTTTGCTGCGGCGCCAGAGATAGAATGCCGTGACCATCATTGCCAGGCCGGCGAGCAACTGGTTCATGGCACCAAATAGCGGCCAGAGTAACGTCCCACCTTTACCGGGTACTTTGTCGGCAAATACGGCGATCGCGAGTGCGGAAAGCACCGCGACGGCGGTTGCGGCATACTTGCCGGCAAGAGGCTTCGTCACTGGCGTCGATACGAACAATTCCTGCAGTACATAACGCTGCAAACGAGTAGCCGTATCGAGTGTCGTGGCGGCGAAATTCGCAACGAGCACAGCGATGATGCTAATCCCGATTTCCAAGGGTATGCCTAGCGAAGTGAGGAAGTTGGCTCCCCCTTCGACGAAAGCCGCTACCAGATTCGGCAATTTGAAATCGCTCCAGTTCTTGGAGATCGCGTAGCGCGTTTCCCAGGCCGCTTGGCCGGTCAAGGGAACACCCTCGGCATCGGTCATGGCGGTGTAAACGTACGATCCGTCCGCTGTTTTGCTCCCTTCAAAGATCCCCATGCCGACACCCGCGCAGCAAGCCAGGATCACGATAACGGCCAAGCCCCCTTCCAAAAGCATCGCCCCGTAGCCGATGTACTGGGCGTCGGTTTCTTTTTCAACTTGCTTGCTCGAGGTGCCGCTACTGACCAGGCAGTGAAAGCCGCTGCACGCACCGCAGGCAATCGTAATAAACAGGAACGGAAAGATCGGCGGTGCCCCGGCCGGCATTTCCGTTGCCACTGCGGGCGTTGACTTGGCCAAGTCTGCTGCACCGGTCGCACTCGCCACTAAAAGCCCAATAAACAGCAGAACCAAGGCGACAATCAACTGATGACTATTCACGTAGTCGCGAGGTTGCAGCAACAACCAAACGGGCAGC
This sequence comes from Bremerella volcania, assembly GCF_007748115.1. Taxonomy (NCBI): domain Bacteria; kingdom Pseudomonadati; phylum Planctomycetota; class Planctomycetia; order Pirellulales; family Pirellulaceae; genus Bremerella; species Bremerella volcania. Next base: position 5,288,125 of record NZ_CP036289.1, on the reverse strand, counting down.
ACCGAAGCGACAAAGCAGTAGATCAGCAGAATGACGGTCCAAATCATTAAGGGGCTCAGGTAGTCACTTGATGCAAGGTCGGCCCCCAGGATACTGGGCAGGATTGCAGCAAGGTCGATCGGTAGGTAGTAGACCCCCACCAGGATCGAAGCGTAAACGATGACGAGAGCTACCAGCGATGGAACCAGGAGGTGAGCGTCTTTCCGGCGAGCATAGATTCCCAACGCAATCGCGATGGGCATGCTGATCCAAACCGGCAAAACGGTTTGGGGATACTCGGCGAAAATAACCGCCACAACCAAACCAAAGATCGCCAGAACCACCATCAGCGCGGCGGCGAGCACGATCAGAAACAGGAACTTGGCACGCTTGTTGATCATGCGGCCTGCAATTTCGCCGACCGTTTGTCCACGGTTGCGAAGGGAGATAATCAATGCCCCCAGGTCGTGAACCGCACCGACAAAGATCGAACCGAAGACGACCCACAGCAGAGCGGGTAGCCATCCCCAAAAGACAGCAATCGCCGGTCCCACAATCGGGCCGGTGCCAGCGATGCTGGTGAAATGGTGGCCGAAGACAACTTGCCGATCGGTTGGGCAGAAGTCGACGTCGTCTTGCAGTTGTTTGCTTGGTGGTTCGTTGTTGTCATCGAGTTCAAACAGCCGGTGCGATAGCCAACGCCCATAGGTGTTATAGGCAACAATAAAGCCAACGAATGACAGAACCGCAACAATTAGCGTCGACATAAGCGTAAAATGCGTGTCACGATGTGAGGCATCGTGCATCCAAGGGAGGAGTGAACCTGATGGTGGGCGGTACGCGGGGATAGTGAGCCTTCCCGCCTATCCCTATAATGATGGATTCTTCAGGCGACGTGAATAGCTCACAATTCAACTGAGATAAATTTTTTTCGCGGCTTAGCGCTTTCACAAGGATTAGATCGATCGTGTCGGAAAAGATTGAAAACGTCATTATCGTCGGAAGTGGCCCTGCAGGATGGACTGCCGCAATCTATGCGGCTCGGGCAAATTTGAAGCCTCTTCTTTATGAAGGTGCCGCACTTCAAGAGCACTACGACCTCGGACGAGGGCCGCTGGGCCAGTTGGCGATGACAACCGAAGTCGAAAACTTCCCCGGATTTCCCTCCGGAGACCTGAGTGGCTACTTGGACAACGCCATCGACGAAAGTCTGCGGCAATACATGGCTCCGCACCAGAAGCATGGTGTCAGCGGCCCTGAACTGATGGAACTGATGCGTCAACAGGCCAAGAACTTCGGCACGCGTGTCGTGACGGATGACATCGTCGAAGTCGATTTCAGCCAAAAACCGTTCAGACTCAAGCCGCGCGAAGGGGAAGAGTGGCTCAAGGCTCGCTCGGTGATCATTGCGACCGGTGCCCGGGCGAATTACCTCGGCTTGGAATCGGAAGGCAAGTTCAAGAACCGTGGCGTGAGTGCCTGTGCGGTTTGCGATGGTGCGTTGCCCCGCTTCCGCGAAAAGCCGTGCATCGTGGTCGGTGGCGGTGACTCGGCCATCGAAGAAGCGGACTATTTGAGTAAGTACAGTTCGGTGGTCTACATCGTGCATCGTCGCGACAAGTTCCGCGCGTCGCAGGCCATGGTCGACCGAGCGATGGAAAACAAGAAGATCGAAGTCGTCTGGAATCATGTCGTGACGGAAGTCTTGGGAGACGACCAGAACGGCGTGACCGGTGCGATGCTCGAAAGCACGGTCGATGACTCCACTAAACAACTTGATGCCAGTGGGTTCTTCCTGGCGATTGGCCATACGCCTAACACGGACTTCCTGAAGGGGAAGTTGGAAATGAACAACGCTGGTTACCTCAAGTGGACCGTTCCATTCCGCACGAATACGAGCGTCGACGGCGTTTTTGCCGCTGGCGACGTAGCCGACGACTACTATCGCCAAGCGATCACGGCAGCGGGAACCGGCTGTATGTCCGCTTTGGATGCGGAAAGATGGTTAGCCTCGCAGGGCTTGCATTAAGCGAAAAATGCAACCATCATTAGATGCACTGAGAACCTTGCTTGTTCCGTGTGTCAACGAAAATACTCAGCAGGGGGAGCGAAGATCGTTCCCCTTGTTTTGTTAACACCCCTCCCCATCATCCCTTATCTACGCCGAATCTAGGCGAAGGATTCGCTATGTCTGAGACCGTAAGCAAAGTCGAAACGGACCGAGAGATTCTCCAGGAAGCCCAAGCGAAAGGGGCCGGAGCCACGCTGGGTGCCTGGGTTCGACTTTCGGGACCTGGTTGGCTTCAAAGTGCCATTACGCTCGGTGGCGGCTCGTTGTCCGGCGCGCTATTCATGGGGATCTTGGGCGGGTACAGCCTCTTGTGGCTTCAACTGGTGGCCATCATCTGCGGCGTGGTAATGCTTTCAGCCATTAGCTACGTCACGTTATCGACCGGCAAGCGTCCGTTTCGTCAGATCAACGCGCACATTAATCCAGTGCTTGGCTGGGGATGGATCGTGGCAACCGTCGCGGCGAATATGATTTTCCTCATGCCGCAGTTCGGGCTTTGCTATGCCGCACTCAATAAGAATCTGGCACCTGGCCTGGTTGGTGATTCGATGCCAGCCAAGGCAACCGTTTCGCTGCTGTTGCTGGTAGCTGGTGGGTTGCTCGTGTATATGAATTCCCGGCCCGGTCTTGCGACGAAGATTTTCGACGTCCTGCTGAAGGCGATGATCGGCGTGATCGTGATTTGCTTCTTTGGCGTGGTCATTAAGTTGGGGATGTCCGGCGAGGCGTTTACGTGGTCGGAAGTGTTCGGAGGGTTCATTCCCGATTTCTCGGCAGCGACCGAGCCTACCGGACAAGTGGCCGAGATTGCCGCCGAGGTGCAAGAACCCTATCGCGACTTCTGGACCAATCGGATCGTTGCCGACCAGCGTGCTGCCATGATCGGTGCCGCGGCGACGGCTGTGGGGATCAATATGACCTTCCTGCTGCCGTACTCGATGCTGGCCCGTGGATGGGACAAGACATTCCGGGGACTAGCCCGATTCGACCTTTCGACTGGGATGGCGATTCCTTACATCCTGGTGACAAGCTGCGTTGTGATTGCTTCGGCCGCGGCCTTTCATGCCAAGGTGGATGCCGATTTTCTCTCGACTTCGCCAGAGACGATGGCCAAGAGTCCTATCTACGGCGGAGCCGAGAAGACGCTGGCCCTGCGTGTCGTCCAATATGAAAAGGAAGGCTTGGAAGTCCCGCAGGAGTATCTCGACGAAGCGACCGGCGAGGATGGCAATGTCGATGACGCCAAGCTTACGGGGATTCTGCTGGCCGCAAAGTATGAACCTTTGAAACAGGCCGTGGCGGAACTTCCCGAAGACGAAAAGAAACTTGCCGCGTCGCTGGTCAAGCGTAGTGAGTTTCTATTGTCTGAATCGTTAGCTCCTCTTCTTGGCGGTGATCTTGCCCGCTGGGTTTTTGGGATCGGTATCTTTGGCATGGGTTTCTCGACGATCATCATCTTGATGATGATTAACGGCTACGCGTTCACCGAGATGCTCAACACGAAGCCGAACGGTGCTGCCCACGTCATCGGGTGCTTAGTTGCCGGACTTTCCGGTGCATCGTGGTTTATCATTTGGGACGGTCCTGCGAAGACCTGGCTGGCCATTCTGGTATCCAGTTTTGCGGTGATGTTCCTGCCCATCGCCTACGTCACCTTCTTCATGATGATGAACAGCAAGAAGATCCTCGGTGATGACAAGCCGAAAGGGCTTAGCTGGATCATCTGGAATGTGTTGATGATCATCTCCGTCGTCGGGGCGATCGCTGCTGCCGTGGTTTCCATCACCGACAAGGTAACTAACCCAGGGACTCCTTTCGCCCAGAAGGCCGTCGTCTTGACGGTAGTTATCGGGTACCTGATCCTATTCGTAGGCGGATTCTTCCTCCGCAGTGGTAAGGACGACGATGAGCCCGTCGATGCCGCTGCGACTGAAACAGCCTAGAATGGGAACTTCGCCAGGCTCTTTCAGTCAATCCTGAAGGAGCCTCGCCTCAGGCATATCAACAACAGGGACGGTGCGATGGAAAAGCGAACGGTCTTACAGGCACGTGCGGCAGATTCAATTGGACAACAGGTTTGCCTTGAAGGTTGGGTTCGCACGCGGCGCGACTCGAAAGGGGGCTTCAGCTTTATTGAGCTGAATGACGGCAGCTGCCTGGCGAATATCCAGGTCGTTGCCGACAACCAACTCGCTAACTACGAAAGCGAAATCAAGCATCTCACGCCCGGTTGTTCGATTCGCGTTGCCGGTGAAGTCAAACAGTCGCAAGGCAAGGGTCAGGCCACCGAAGTCCAGGCCAGCGAAGTCTTTTTGTATGGGACGGCCGATGCGGAAACGTATCCTCTTCAGAAGAAGAGGCATACGTTTGAGAAGCTTCGAGAGTGGGCCCATCTGCGGACTCGATCGAATACCTTTGGCAGCGTCTTTCGGGTACGCAACCGCGTGTCGTTTTCGATTCACCAGTTCTTTCAGGAACGGGGCTTCCTTTACGTCAACACGCCGATCATTACCGCTTCCGACTGCGAGGGGGCCGGCGAGATGTTTCGCGTCACGACGCTTGACCTCGATCAGCCTCCTAAGGTCAACGGCAAGGTCGACTTCAGCAAAGACTTCTTCGCTCGGCCGGCCTACTTAACAGTGAGTGGCCAGTTGGAAGGGGAGATCTTCGCCACGTCGCTGGGCAAGGTGTATACCTTCGGCCCAACGTTCCGTGCCGAGAACTCGAACACCAGTCGCCACCTGGCCGAGTTTTGGATGGTCGAACCGGAGATCGCCTTCGCCGACCTGGAAGAGAACATGGAAGTTGCCGAGGCCTTCCTGAAGCGAATCTTCACCGACGTGATGAACGACTGCGCCGAGGACATGGCGTTCTTCAACGAGCGCATCGCACCGGGAATCTTGGACACACTACAGTCCATCGTTGACCGCGAGTTCCTCCGGTGCAGTTACACCGAGGCTGTCGACATCCTCCAGAAATCGGGCCAGGCGTTCGAGTATCCCGTTACTTGGGGGATGGATCTGCAGTCCGAGCACGAGCGGTTCCTGACCGAACAGCACTTCCAGCGGCCTGTCATTCTGCACGACTATCCTCGCACGATTAAGCCGTTCTACATGCGCTGCAATGACGACGGGAAGACAGTTCGCGCGATGGATGTGCTCGTACCGCAGGTCGGAGAGATCATTGGTGGAAGTCAGCGTGAAGAACGGCTTGATGTGCTGGAAAGCCGCATGAAAGAACAGGGGCTCAATGCCGAAGAGTACTGGTGGTATTTGGACTTACGTCGATATGGGACGGTTCCGCACTCCGGTTTTGGACTTGGCTTGGAACGCGTTCTACAGTTTATTACGGGCATGGGGAATATTCGCGATGTGATTCCCTTCCCACGTACACCCGGCTGGGCTGAATTTTAAGCGGTCTGTTGACGCAAGCCTTCTTCAAACAAGGAATTCGAGATATGATCCGTCGCCTGATGTTTGTCGCGCTCTGTGCCGTCGGGGTGCTTTCATTTGCCTCGTCGGGCTCGGCCGTCGATCTCGATGAGCTAAAGAAAGAGGTCAAAGACGGCAAGGCTGTTCTGCTTGATGTCCGTGAGGAAGTGGAATGGAAGAAGGCCCATCTCAGCAAAGCCGAGTTGGTTCCCCTTTCGACGATTGCCACCGACAAGCATGCGAAAAGTGCGATCGAGAAGTACACCAAGGATCCCGACTTAAAGGTCTATACATATTGCCGCTCGGGTCGTCGCTCGGTTCTGGCTGCCGACATGTTCAAACGCGTCGATGCCAAGGTGATCGCAATCACCCAGTCGTATCAAGACCTGGTCGATGCAGGCTTCAAAGAAACGAAAGACACCGATCCAAAGTTTGATCCGCCCATCGATACCAACTAAGTGCGAAACTGGAAGTAAAACAACATGCCGGCGATCGTCTTGCCATCGGCGATCCGGCCGTCCTGAATCATGGCCTTGGCCTGGTCGAGGGTCACGATGTGATTCTCGATCTCTTCCCCTTCTTCCCGTGCCGGAGCGTGCATGGTCAGGCTGGTCGCCACGTACACGAACATGCGTTCATCCATCACGCCAGGCGAAGGATAGTAGGCAGTTAGTAGTTCGATCTTCTCGGCGCGGTAGCCTGTTTCTTCCTCCAACTCTCGGCCCGCGGTGATTTCCGGGGGTTCGTTCGGCTCGAGCGTCCCAGCCGGCAGTTCCAAGAGTGTTTGCTCGACGGCAATGCGATAGTTCTTAATCAAGCAAACGTGGTCATCATCGACCAGGGGAAGAATGACGGCGGCACCTGGGTGACGCATGACGTCGCGGGGGCGTTCCCCTTGCCAGACGCGTTCAATGTTGAAGCGAACCCCTTCAAATACAGTTTCTGGCGATTTCATTGTGATACCCCTGGTCGGCTCTGTTTTTCGTTGATGTTGTTTTGCATTGTCACTCGAATTCGCCCGTTCTGAAAGAGGAAACGATCAAGCGTCGGCTTCCTCATTGGTCAGGTCGATCTTCCTGCTTGAGGGAAACGGCGACTCTCCTCTACCCAGATGATACAGGCCGTGAAACATCGCATTGCACAGCAAGACCCCGATGAGGGCACCAACCAATGCCATGCCCGTGACTTCCTCGTGAATTAATGTCCACACAAACTGCCCTATGCATAGGAGCGACACCACGATCAACGTGGGGGTTCGGCTGATCAGGTTAACGACGATGGCTCCGAAGGGAGCCCCCAACGCGACAATCGGAGCAGCGGCTAACCAATTGGAGAAGACCTCGGAATCGATCGCGTAGGTTTCTGGGTGAATCCGAGCTAGGGCGAGATTCGATCCAATGCCAACCAGCGAAGTAAACGCCATCAGGATCACGGACGTCGGAATGGCCGTTTTCAAGTCTTCGCGGTAGAGCAGCACCAGCGTGGCATAGATCATCATGTCGATGCCAACGCCGGTGATCGACGAGGCGACACCTCCTACCAGTCCAATGGCGATGCCAATTGAAAAGTCGTACGGCGATTTGTGATCTGCCACGGCTTGGTTCGAGATCAGCTCACGCAACTTCACCAGGTGCAGGATACCAAAGCTCGCCCAGATTACGCCAAAGATCAGCTTGACCCACAAGTCTGGCACGTACGGGGCAATCAGAGCCGCGCCCAACGGGGTTCCGACCAGAGTACCCAACAGGGCAGGGCGGAGGAGACGCCAATCAATGGGGCGATGACTAGACAAGATGTAGATGGTTGCCGAGGTCATGCCGATCGACTGAATCGCGAGACCGAAGTTTCTGCCAAGCGAGCCTGGTAGATCGAACAGCAAAACCAACACCGGGAATGCCACCGTACCGCCTCCCATCGGAGTCGAACCAGCAACGTACGAACCGACAGACATCGTCAAAGCGATCGGCCAGTGCGAGAGGACGGTTGGCCAATAGCCTCCGGCGGTGACGATCGTCAGCCAAGTACCATAAAAGACGGCCAGCCAAGCAAGAAACGGCCAGGCGCGCGGCCAGTTGCGGACGGGAGGTTGCCCCATCAAGGTCGAGTCCAGGTAAACGAAAGGGAAAACCAATATCGGACATTTGACTTGTTGAAACAACACTTGTCAAGACAAGTATATGCGTCTTATCGGCGACCATGAGATTCGCAATGGCGGAGTTTAGGGCAGGATGCTAGACTCAATCTACAAGGAATCGCCGTGAGAATGGGGTGTTTTGCCAAATCACCGGTGGTATCCAACATGCTGAATCACGCTTGGCGGATGGGGTTCAGCGGTCAAGCCTACGCGCAACGTGAAACAGCGAACGTGGTATCACATCATCTCGATCCAGATCATCCGCCACCCCAACGCAAACAGCCTCTTTCTGGTCCAATCCGCAAGATGGCCACGGGTGCTGCTCTATTTGTCGCCATTTGCGTGGTGGCCGTATTCGGCTATGTGGCGCATGGTTGGCGGCTGGATGATGCCATCTACATGGTGATCATCACGATCTTCGGCGTAGGCTATGGTGAAGTCCAACCCGTCGAATCGATGCCCCTCCGAGCTTTGACCATCATGGTGATTATCGCTGGTTATGGGGCCGTCATTTACACTGTCGGCGGGTTCATGCAGATGGTGGTGGATGGAGAACTTCAGAAGGCCTTGGGAGCTCGACGTATGTGCATGGAAATCGATCGATTGAACAATCACACCATTATCTGTGGCGTGGGCCGAATGGGTTCGATCCTGGCCCGAGAACTAGCCGCCAAAGGCAAACCGTTTGTCGTCATCGACACGGACGAACGGCGTTTGAATTCGGCGGAGGAATTGGGCTATCTCTTCATCAACGGGGACGCCACCGACGAGCACGTGTTAGAGCAGGCTGGCATCAAGCGGGCTGCGGTGCTCGCTTCCGTGTTGTCCGAAGACGCCACCAACGTCTTCGTGTCGGTCACGGCTCGGGGGATGAATCCCGACATGATGATCATTGCGCGCGGTGAGAACCCCAAGACGGAAAAGAAGCTCATCGGATGTGGGGCCAATAAAGTCGTCTTGCCAACCGCCATCGGAGCCAAGAAGCTCGCCCACATGATCATTCGGCCGTCGGCGGAAAACATGCTCGAACAGTTGACAACTCAAGGTGACATGAACGAAGAGCTAGATCGTATTGGGCTTCGGTTCGATGAATTGATCGTCGCCAGCGGCTCCTCATTGGTCGACAAAACAATCGGCAGTATCGAGCTGAGGAGTAACCACGGCTTCCTGATTGTTGGCCTTCGTCGGAAAGATGGCTCGACGTTGCTCAACCCGCCTGCGGAAACGGTACTCGGGATCGGTGACGTGGTGATCGTCCTGGGGCATTCCAACGACATCCCGCAACTCGCCGAGCGCTTCTGTGCCACGCGTGGCAAGGTCACGTACCGCGGCGTCACGGTCGATTCGTAGGCAGGCAAGCAATGCGAATGGATGTGCGCCAAGCCAAGCCGGAAGAGTATCCGGTATTGTGGCAGCTATTTCATGACACGGTGCATCACGTCAACCGAAAGGACTACACGTCGCAACAATTGGCGGCATGGGCACCTGATGAGGTCGACTTATCGCGTTGGGCACTTCGGATGGAGGGCGTTGGTCCGATGGTAGTGGTCATCGGCGACGAAATCGTCGGGTTCTCCGATGTCCAGGCCGACGGGCTGGTCGACATGTTCTATGTTCATCACCGTTGGCAGCGTAAAGGTGTCGGCAGCCGACTTTTCGCTGAAATTCATCGCAGAACCGAGCAGATGAAGTTGCATGAACTTCACTCGCATGTCAGCATCACGGCCTGTCCATTCTTTGAATCGCATGGATTCAAAGTGGTGACCCCTCAGCAGGTCACCATCAATGGCGTGACGCTGAAGAACTTCCTCATGAAGAAGCCGCTTTCCGTTTAGCGAGACGTCTTGAGATACCCACTTAGCGCTTCGATGTTCTTGGCGAACGTTTCGCTCGAAATGTACTGATCGCCGGGGCGAAATCGTTGATCGCCGACAAGTCTTTCATTCTCGAACGTGCTGATCCACCGTCCTTGGTCATCCAGGCTCGCAAGTATTGGCTTCACCTGATCTGCCGTGACCTTGCGGCTGCCGCGAACGGACTTCGGAGAGCTAACCAGCTTGCGGTATTCGTTCTTTAGTTGTTCCAACTTTTGACTGGTCTTCCAGCCATAATGATCGGGCAGGTCTTTGTCATCGTAGGTCAGAAAGTAATCTTTGCCGCTGCGATTCATGTAAAGGGGGCGGTTCGTTTGCATTTCGTAGTAACGCGCCAATTGCCCATCGGGAAGGATCGACGATTCGAGATAGTTTACGGCTTTGGGAATCGGTTCCAGGTATTTCTTGTCACGTGTCACTTCAAAGATCGCCAGCAGCGTTTCGATCGCGTCTTGTGATTCCCGGCCGGCAACGGCGGCCGGCTCGAATCTGCGGGCCCAGATCGGATTCATCTCGTAGTTGTACTGCTGAGCCCATGCTGGCTGTGGGCTTGGCAACTGCGCCAGGATCAAGAAGTCCCCCAGTTTCTTTAGTGCCGTCAGGTAACGCTCGTCACCGTAGGTTTCGTGAGCTTCAATGAGTACCGCGGAGACACTTCCTGCGAGGCCGTCGTTAAGGGTGTACATGTCCCAGTAGTTCTTTATGCGCCCTTCAGTTCTCCAGTCGTACTTGGGAAAGCTGGCCTGCTGGATGGGTAGCGACTGATCGACGGGCCCGGTCCACACCTGGGGAAATGCCCCGTTGGCAAACTGAGCCGCGAGCAAGGCGTCCAGTGCGGTCATCGCGGCGCCGTGAATCGTTTCATTCTTGAACTCATAGGCTTGGTCGAGCCTTACCAGAAAGCGAATGGCCGATTGAGTTTGATCATCGTCCAGCGAGGAATTGTTTTTACCTTTTCCTTTCCCGTTTCTATATTGAGCCGTGCGTTCCCCTTTCGGATTGAAGTCGATGCAGTTGGTCCATCCTCCCGATTCCAATTGGCCATAAATGAGCGCTTCGGCGGTCTCAGTCGCGGCATTCAGGTAGTACTCGTCGGTCGTCGCGTGATAGGCTTCAATGTAGGCCATGCCGACCGTCGGTGTGCCGGGGGGCTGGACCCAGATCTGATCAGACGACGCGGTTCCTTCCCCGAAACGCTGCGTAAGATCAGGGCTATAAAAGTAGACATACCCCCCATGAACGGCGACCTGATCGTGATAGTACGTAGCGGCTTTCTTCATGGTCGCCAAGACTTCCGCGGCAGCGGGATCGTTATCGGCCGCCGAAAGAGGAGCCAGCAAGTAGCAAAGGCACAGTAGAAGAGCCGCGGGGGCACGGTAGATGGAACGCATGTTCAAGTCTCGAGCGAGAGTAGGAGGGAGAAGTTCAGCCCCAAAATACTCTCCATAAGGCCGACAAGCAAGGGTTTATCAAGCGAGGCGACTACAGCACCATAGGCCCCACGAGCGGGATACTGCAAACCACAACTAACAAGATCCAACCCACCACTTGAAGCATGAAGGCAGGTGTTGGCTCTCCTGTGGAGTGGGGGCGTCCCTCGCTGGAGAGACGAAGCATGCGATCACAGCACTCTGGCCAGAAAATGACCGAGAGAGGCAGTAGCAGAAAAATGGCATGCGAGACGATGGCCTCGACGTTCAGGCTTGAGAGTAAATGAACAACAAGTGAGAGGCTCGCCACTGCACACGCTGCGATCCGCCCTCGATCCCAGGCGATCACCTAATTCCTCCTTGGTTGAAAACGAAAAATGACCTCCAGATAAGATCTAGAGGTCATTCGTCGAAGTCGAACAAGTATTGTGGCGATTACTCGCTCATTGACTTAACGGCTGCTTCTAGCTCATCCATTTCAACATCGCGCTGAGGCGTCGCAAACGACCAGGTGTGTCCGAATGGATCGACCACCACACCGTAACGGTCTCCCCAAAACATATCGGACGCCGGCATCTTAATGGTGCCCCCGGCAGCTTCCGCTTGCGAAATCGCGGCGTCGCAATCAGGCACGTAGCGATGGATCGTGACTGGCGTGCCCCCCAAGCTCTTGGGAGATTGCGACTTGCCTTCGCAGTATTCCGGAAAGTCGTCGGCCATATAGATGCTTGAGCCGCCGATGGTCATCTCGACGTGCATATATTTGTCGCCTGAGTCGGTGGGCAATCGGAATTTCTCTTCGGCATCGAACGCCTTCTTGTAGAATTCGATCGCTTCTGAGCAAGGATCGCATACCAAGTGAGGAATAAGACCGCTACGGCTTGAGGCGGGGCTGATATGAGCCATGGTTTCTCTTTCCAATTTTAGTAGTTGGTTCGCTGGGTTTAGGAATCGAGGCGGGTGTTACGCGTCGTCATATGCGGTTTGCAACGCAACGACGTCTAGCTTCTGCATCTGCAACATAGCGGCTATCACCATTTGGGCTTTGGTTTGGTTGGCGTCGGAGATCAGACTTTGTAAGAGGGTTGGGACAACCTGCCAGGAAACGCCGAACTTATCTTTCAGCCAACCGCAGTGAGATTTCTCGCCCCCTTCCGAGAGCTTCTCCCAATAGTGATCCACCTCCTCGGCCGTCTCGCAGTTGACGACGAAAGAAACCGACTCGTTGAAAGTGAAGTGAGGCCCGCCATTGAGGGCCACAAATGTTTGCCCTTGAAGTTCAAACTCGATTGTCATGATCGAACCTTCCGGTCCTGGCCCCACTTCGCCGTATCTGGTTTGGGTCAAGATACGCGAGTCGTCGAAGATCGAAAGGTAGAAGTTGACAGCCTCTTGAGCCTGATCGTCAAACCAGAGGAAAGGGGTAATGCGTGGCATGAAATCGAATCTCCCAGGTTGGTAGGGTTGCCTGTTTGAAGAGTAGTCGATGTCGGGCCATCCAATTCGACAGACGACCAGAAAAAACGATCACACTACGGCGGCTTTGACGCAGTTGATCGGTGGCAGCGAGTCGAAGAGACAACTCCACTCTTCGCCTCCATCGTGCCCCATCCAAAGTTGCCCCGTGGTGGTGCCGAAATAGATAGCCGGGCTGGTCAGCGTGTCAGTCGTCATGGCATCGCGCAGCACCGTGAAGTAGCCACCATGCTTGGGTAGCCCTTTCGAGAGCTTCTTCCATTTCTTTCCCCCGGTCGTGCTTCGCCAGACGGCCGGCTTTCCTTCCGGACAAGTACGCGTCATCGGTTCCAGGGGAACGACGTAGATCGTGTCGGGGTCGTGGGGATGCACGACAATGGGAAAGCCAAAGTCGGACGGAAGCCCATCGGCGATCGACTGCCATGTATGACCGTAATCGTCACTGCGCAGCACCCCGATACCGGGTCGTTCGGGCCAACCGCCATGGTTTTGCATGTACAGTCGCCCAGGAGCATCCGGATGTCGGGCAATTTTGTGCACGCACTGGCCAAATTCGGGATAGGGATTAGGATCGAAGCCAGCTCCCACGCCGTTGTTCGCGGCGTTGAACGTTTGCCCGCCATCCTCACTCAGGTAGTGTCCACCGGTCGAGATTCCCAGGTGAATTCGATCCCCGTCACGAACAATCGTATGCAAACACAAACCGCCAGCGCCAGGATGCCAATCTTTTGAGTGTTTGTGATTGCTAATGCCTGCGACCATTTCCCACGAGTTGCCGCCATCTTCGCTTCGGAAAAGAGAGGCTGGCTCGACGCCGGCCCATAGGTCTTTGCTATCGCTGCCTGGTTCGAGGGACCAGATGTTGGCCAGGGCTCGGCCATCCCCTTCCGGGAATGTCGGCGCGGACTTGGTTTCTTTGAACTTCTTCCCCAGATCGGTTGAGGTGAGCACCTTCATGCCAAACCAGGCATTGCAGCTGGACGCATAAATTCGGGGCGACTTCCGGGTGTCGATCAAAGCCGAGTAGACGGCAACGCCTGACCCGAACGGACCCCGCAATGAGAACCTCCCCCGCGACTTGCTGGCCTCGGCGACGAACAAACCCTTCTTGGTACCTATGCACAACACAACGCGATCAGCCATCTTCAACCTCCTGAAACAGCGGTCATGATGAAAAGTAGGTCCCCAGGCCCAAGCTTGGTTTCGAGTCCGTCGTTTCGATGGATGAGCGACTCGTTCACGAACAGATTGATGTGTTTGCGAACGGCCCCGGTCTCGTCACATACATTGCGATACAGCTTCGGTTGCTCGTCTTTCAAGGCGGTAAGCGCCTGCCGGACCGAGCCGGCGGAAACTTCCACTTCAGACTTCCCACCACACTCGGACCGGAGTGCATAGGGAATTTGGACGGAAACGGACATAGTGCGCAGAGCCAACTAAAAACACTTGGGCAAACGAGGGTTCGCTACGGACAGAACATCCCCTGCAAGTTAGTCGAAGAGAAACGGGCAAAATCGACTGAGGCCAGAAAAAGTTTAAGAGACCAAAAGGGTGGAATAAAGGACTAGTTTCATGGGTGACATCAAGAAACGGCAAGTGTGTCTAAATATCAAGAAAATTGTGTTTTGTTCTATGTATCTAGGTGTGCTTATCGTAGAATCAAATTTATTAATCCCTCCTTTCTAGCTACTTCTTCGTTAGGCAATCGTACTATGTCACGTTCTTCGTGTCGTTTCGGGTTCACGCTTGTCGAACTCCTGGTTGTAATCGCCATCATTGGAATCCTAATTGCCTTATTGCTTCCGGCGGTGCAAATGGCACGAGAATCGGCCCGCCGGACCCAATGCGTGAACCACCTAAAGCAACTTGGACTGGCCTTTCACAATCATCACGACATTCTGCAGAATTTTCCGCATGGCGGGATCAATGCTCCCGATGGTGATCCCTGTTGCTCAGGCGAACACGACGATCGGACGCAGTGGAGTTGGCCTTATCAGATCCTGCCGTATATCGAGCAAAACAACCTGTACGACGAAACCGACCACAACCAGGTCTATAGAACGGCGGTCGAGATCTATTACTGTCCAAGTCGCCGCAGGGCCCAAGGCTATGGGGGCTCGAACCATGCTCGGATCGACTGCGCCGCCAACGCCGGAACCAACGGGAATGGAGATAATGGAGTAGTACGCCGCAGGGACCGGTCGAGAACTGCGTTTCAGGACATTACCGACGGCACGTCGAACACCTTGCTTGTGGGAGAAAAACAGACCGACAAAACCTACGATGCGGGATGCTGCGACGATAACGAGAATCCCTACAATCCCGGCTGGGAAGTGGACATCTATCGGCTGGGTACTTCCCCGCCAGACCACGACCGAAATCACCCGGAGACGGTTCTCGGAACCGATTCCAATTCCAACTTGTTCGGGTCGGCCCACCCCAGCGGAATCAACGTGGTTCTGGTGGACGGCTCGGTGCGATTCATCAGTTACACGGTCGATGGTGAGTTGTTCCGTCGGCTGTGCGTGATTGATGACGGTTTAGTGGTCAGCCACGACTCGCTGTAAATCTGTGGATAATTGCGAACCTCGGCCCCGAAATGGTGACTAGATTTATACTGAAATCATCGACTACCCCGCATTGTCAATTCTGGACCATGTGGGTATGATCGTAAGTCCTCGGGATGTAGCGCAGTCTGGCTAGCGCATCTGCTTTGGGAGCAGAGGGTCGTAGGTTCGAATCCTATCATCCCGACTAGAACTAAAAACAGCCCGTCGTATTAATTGCGACGGGCTGTTTTTTTTGTAGGTGCGTAAAGAAAATGGGAGCCATTGGCTCCCATTTGTGCTTCTCTGACGATGCCGTGCTGCTAAGCGGCCCGGCGATCTTCGTCGCCATCCGCTAGCAGGTACTCGTTCAGCCGATCAAATTCATCCGCGTTTTTAAAGTGGATAACGATCTTGCCTCCCTTAGTCGACTGCTTGATGTCGACCTTGGTACCCAGGGCCATCCGCAGGTCTTCTTCCAGGGACACAACCTGTTGCGACTTGGTACGGGAACCCTTCTTGGCTGGCGTGGTCGACTGGGCCGGTTCTTCTCCATTCAGGAAATCCTGCACGGCCTGTTCGGTGGCGCGGACGCTCCAACCTTCCTTGGCAATCCGGCTGGCGAATTCGCTTTGGACCTGTTCTTCCCCCAGCGGCAATAGAGCCCGGGCATGGCCTTGGGAGATCTCGCCGTTGTGCAGGGCCGACTTCACGGCATCTGGCAGATCCAACAGTCGGACCAGGTTGGCGATCGTGCTCCGGTCGACCTTGATCCGGTCCGCCAGCTCGCTTTGGGTGGCATCGTGCTGTTCCAGGTACCGCTGGAAGCTGATTGCTTTTTCCAGTGGGTTCAGGTCCTGGCGCTGCAGGTTCTCGACGATGGCCAGTTCGGCGACCAACCGGTCGTCCGCTTCGCGAACCAATGCCGGGATCGAGTCCCAACCTGCGATGCCGGCCGCTCTCAGACGTCGCTCGCCGCTGATCAGTTGGAAGCGATCACCGATCTGCCGCACGACGATTGGCTGAAGGATGTCATGCTCCTTCAAACTCTCGGCTAGCGACGCGATCTCGGCATCGTCGAAGTTGTGCCGTGGTTGGAACGGGTTTCGATCGATCAAGTCGAGTGCGATCCGCGAAGCGTCCGACTTCTGCGAGGCTTCCTCCGTAAAGTCGGAGTCGGCCAGGCGAGGACGGAACGGAACCGTCTCAGAAGCTTCTTCTCGCAATTCCACTTCCGCTGCTTCGTCGGTCGGATCTCCCAGCAGCGCGGCCAGGCCACGTCCCAATCGCTTTTGTCTAGTCACGGTCTAAAACCTCCATGCACAATTCCATATGAGCACGTGCCCCGCGACTGCGAGGTGCGTGGGTAATAACTGATTGCCCGAAGCTGGGTGCTTCAGAAACCCAGTGATCCCGTGGGACCACCGTATCGAAAACGATGTCGCCAAAGAACTCCCGAACTTCCTGTTCGACCTCGTGAGTCAGTTCCAAGGTTGGGTCGTACATCGTCAATACGATTCCACCGAACTCGAGCTTGCCTGGCGGACGCCGCATGACGTCCCGGATGACCTTGATCATCTGGGTCAGACCTTCCATGGCGAAATACTCGGCCTGAATGGGCATGAGCACTTCCGTCGAGGCAGCGAGCGCCGTCTGCGTGATCGCACCGACCGAAGGGGGACAGTCGATCAGGACATAGTCGAACTGGTTCATGCCTGACTCGAGATGATGGGTGAGTACGGCCGAGGTCGACTTCTCGCCCCCGGCCAAACGTTCCACATCCTCGAAGCTGCGGCTGCCAGGAACCAGGAAGAGGTTCTCGATGCTGGTCTCCAGGATCGAGTCACCCAGCGGTTGCTGAGAGACAAGTGGATGACGCTCGGTAGGCTTCTGGCCGACACCGGTCGTCGCGTTGCATTGGGGGTCGAGATCGACCAGCAACGTGCGCATCTCGGCCATGGCCAACCCGGCGGCCAGGTTGATGGCCGTGGTGGTCTTGCCGACGCCGCCCTTCTGGTTGGCGATGCACAGGATACGAGCCATGATGCCTCAATGCAGTTACGAGTCGAAAATCCGTTTTCGAGGTGAGGATTTTAGACACGAACGCAAAAACGAGGAAACGGCACTTTGCTAATTCCGAGACCCGTTTCACGTGAAACAGTCACTTGCAGATTGCGTGTTTCACGTGAAACACCCAATTTACGGAATCGTGAAACGGAGAGTATCCGAACCAACTGTGGTAATCGATCCGGTTTCACGTGAAACAACCAGCTAAGAAAACGGATGGAGGACCAAGCCGCACGGTGGTAGTGGTCCGATGGCAATCGCCTCAAAGAAGTCAACCTTGCGGTCTATCAGATCCTGATATTGGCTCATCGTGACGGGGCGGAGTAGGGCGGCAAGGGGGATAGTCTTTGCTTGGTCTTGATCCAGAGCCTGTACCAGGTGATCGACTGTCCGTACAAAAGACTCCTTGGCATCGGCCGTCTCCAGCAGCTCGGTCAGGATTAGCCACTCCCAGAGGTTGTTATCCAGCTCGCGCCATACGTCGTCCCGTTCTGGAGTCGCGTCTTCCATCCGCAGCTGACCATCCGCCGTCAGTTGGGCACGGACCCAGGTATCATCCGCAGTGCAGTAGATGCCAAGATGTCCTAACTCGTTGCTGGTTTGCAGTTCTTCCCAGAGGGATGATGAAGCGCTGGGGCCCTGTCCGAAGACCTGGCAGTCGAAGTGAATGCCTAGCTTCTCAATCAGCTCTTGACTGGAAACAGCCGGTGCCTGGTGAGCCAGCGGAAAGCGAGGCAAGACCTCAAACCCAGGCTCAGTCATCTCGAAGAATGCGGTCAACGCAACATTGGCCGGGTGTTGCGGCGTCAGTTCGCCTTCTTGAGCGAGTTCATATCGATAGAGGGTCGCCGCTGCGTACTCGTCTTGGTTTGCCTGCAACAACCGGTGATGGGCCATCTTCTCGCGGATTGTCCCAATCAGGTTATGGTCGGTCACTGGCCACAAACGATGGACGACGCCTGACGCGTCCTTAGCGACCAGCGGGGTGGCCATGGCAATGTGGTTCTCCAGATCTTGCTGCACCGAGATACTCGGATCGGCGTAGACCGACACCTGGGGAGTAATATCCGCACCCGTCGCTCGAAGTCGGTTGAGGCTTGAAGAGAAGCTTTCGGTCAACATGACCTGAACTGCTTCGTACTGTTCCTGATCGATATCCTCCAGGGCGAGCCCTGCCAGAAAACCTCGCCGTGTAACTCGTTGTCCCTGCCAATCGAACTCCTGGTGATAGACGTAGATTGCCGGATCGGGCTCGCGCTGCAGTACGCCTTGCCGCTGCCAGTCGGTCAGGAAACGCTTGGCCCGGCTATGCGGGTTGTTGAGTTCATCATCTCCCGGCTCTTCTCGGTTGGTCAGAACTCGAACAATATTCGCCGGATGACGTTTATAGAGTTGATCGATCTGATCTGGGGTAAGCGTGCTGGCCGGCGGCGCGATCACGTCGGCCAAAGCACCAATGTGCCCCAGATCGTAACGCAGTCCGTGGATGGCTCGAATATCTGGCATAGTATGAATTGGTTGGTTTGGGAAAGTTTCACGTGAAACAGACTACTTCGTTTAATCCGAAAAGTCCAAGCCGTGTGGCAATCACGTCTTTTTGTTTGTAAATCACCTAGCTGCCTTAAGTGACATTCAGGGTAGTCGAATTCGGAGCGTGCATTGTGACTCAGCAAGATGAAAATCCATTTGAATCTCCTGCTGTCCCAACGCCACGTATCGAGCCAGAAGGGCAGGCTCGAACGGTTTTTCCCTACGCGGTAGGCTTGGTGGTATTGTGCAATCTGGGGCTGTGTATTCCTGCACCTGGGATTGGACTTGTCTTAGGGGGCCTTGTTTCAGCGCCTGGGCTGTTCAATGGATATGCAAGTCTGAAACGAAAGATGCGGTATGATACCGCAGATAGCGAAGAGCAATGGTACAGCATCCTCCTTGGCTTTGCTCAGCTGTTTCCGATTGGACTATTGGCTGGCATCACCATGATGGTTGTCGGTAGCCTGGTTGTCACCTGGATCGATCTTTCATCCACCGATGACACCGCGATCGATGAGGCAATCGGAGGATTTTTCTGCGGTTCGATTGCCGCACTGGCTGTCTACTTTGGTTGCCTGGTTGGTATGATCCGCTGGAAGGCACGCAATTGAGTTCGCACAACAAAAAAGGGACTCGCCGTACTAACGAGTCCCTTTGCTAAGTTCACAAGTGAAGCCATTTCTGGCCCCGCCAGATTAATAGCGATAATGATCTGGCTTGAATGGACCGTCGACCGGCACGCCGATGTAGTCGGCTTGCTTTTGGGTCATCTTGGTCATCTTTACGCCCAGTTTGTCTAAGTGCAGGCGGGCCACTTCTTCGTCCAACGACTTCGGCAGAACGTGGACGCCCAGTGGGTAAGCTTCGGCGTTCTTCCAGAGTTCGATCTGGGCCAGCACCTGGTTGGTGAACGAGGCGGACATCACGAACGAGGGGTGACCGGTGGCACAACCAAGGTTCACCAAGCGGCCTTCGGCCAGGACCAGAATGCTGTGGCCATCGGGGAAGGTATAGCGATCGACCGGGCCGCCTTCTTGTGAAGCTGGTTTAATCGATTCCTTGGCCACGTCTTTGCGGCTGTTGAGCCAGGCCATGTCGATTTCGAGATCGAAGTGGCCGATGTTGCACACGATCGCATCGTTCTTCATGCGTTCCATGTGCTCGCCGGTGATGATGTCGCGGTTACCGGTTGTGGTGACGAAGATGTCGGCACGATCACAGCAGTCTTCCATCGTGCAAACTTCGTAACCTTCCATCGCGGCTTGCAGAGCGATGATTGGATCGATTTCGGTGATGATCACACGAGCACCAAAGCCACGCATCGATTGGGCACAGCCCTTTCCGACGTCTCCATAACCGGCCACGACGACGATCTTACCGGCAACCATCACGTCAGTGGCACGCTTGATACCGTCGGCCAGCGATTCGCGGCAACCGTAGAGGTTGTCGAACTTGCTCTTGGTGACCGAGTCATTGACGTTGATGGCTGGCGTCTTCAGTTCGCCCTTCTGGTGCATCTGGTACAAGCGGTGTACGCCTGTGGTCGTTTCTTCCGAGAGACCCTTGATGCCATCCAGCAGTTCCGGGAACTTGTTGTGCACCATAGCGGTCAAGTCGCCACCATCGTCCAGAATCAGGTTCAGCGGTTCGCCACTAGGGAAGAAGATGGTTTGTTCGATGCACCAGTCGAATTCTTCTTCGGACATGCCCTTCCAGGCATAAACTGGAATGCCGGCTTCCGCCATGGCGGCCGCGGCGTGATCTTGCGTGGAGAAGATGTTACAGCTGCTCCAAGTCACTTCGGCGCCGAGTTCGACGAGCGTTTCGATGAGCACGGCTGTCTGGATGGTCATGTGAAGACAGCCAGCGATGCGTGCTCCAGCGAGAGGTTTCTCGTCGCGGTATTTCTCACGAAGGGCCATCAAGCCAGGCATTTCGACTTCGGCCAGTTTGATTTCTTGACGTCCACGCTTCGCGAGGGAGATGTCCTTGACCTTGTACGGAAGCTTTTCGACCTGGGACACTATGAACTCCACCTTGTATTGGAGGGACCGGGAGATGAGCCTATTGCGAAACTCCACTTCAGTGGGTCGCCGCTGGGCCCATAAAAAACGCAAAAATTTTGCGCCGCAATTAATCTGTTATGATAAAGTGCTGGCACTCTTTAGCAACCCGGGATGAGGGGTTCAGCGTAACGAGAAATCCCGGGTTACAGCTGCGAAAGTCGTAGGATTTCAAGAGATACGACGTACCAGGCACTTCTCGCATTCGCATTATTCTTTAGGAAGCTCGGCAAAGGCCTTGCGGGCAGCCGTGACGAACGCTTCGACCTTCGTTAGATCCTTGACGCCAGGCTGACCACTAACCTCGACGCCACCGGCCACATCGACCGCCGACGGCTGAACGGCCCGGATCGCCTCAGAAACGTTCTCGGGGGTTAAACCTCCAGCTAGCACCAAGTGTTTTAGGTGCGGCATAGTGCGCCAGGTCGCTGCCAAATCCCAGTTGGAAAGGTGCCCCGTTCCGCCGAAGGAACCCGGAACGGCGGCATCCATCAGAAGCGCCTGAGGATGGAAGTCGTCAGGCAGTGTCGCCCAACGAATCAGTGAGCCGCGGCTGGCAGCCAGAATGGGCACGCCGGTCGACTGATGAACGGCTTGAGCAAACTCGACCGATTCATCTCCATGCAGTTGAATCCAGTTAAAGCCGACTTGCTGGTGGGTTTGCTCTATCTCGGATGGCGCCGCGTTCACAAACAGACCGATGATCTGAACTTCGCCGCGAACTGTGTTGGCGATTTTCACGGCAGTGTCTAAATCGACGCAGCGTTTGCTTTGCGAAAAGAAGTTCAAACCGATCGCATCGGCCCCGCTATGCGAGACTGCAACGGCGTTCTCAAAATCGCTCAAACCGCAGATCTTGATGCGGAAAATGTCAGGGACAGGCATGATCGACGAAGTCCGTATATTCGTTAACCGCCTCGCTAGACGGAATATTCTTCCTCGCGATACCGATGCAAGGTAGATAGCGGTGATGTCAGGAGGACGCACGGTTCTCCTTGCCTGCATTTTACAGCAATCTTTGCTCAAGGTGACCCGTTGGTGTCGATGTCTAAGCCACGCTACATTCCACCCCGATCTCGCCGTGGAGGTCTTTGGGTTTGGTATCGCGCTTTGGTCGTGGTGGTGGCGGTCATATTGGTGGGTTTGCCGTGGTGCCGATCGGATCGCTCTGGATTCGTGGCCCGAGGTCACGCAACGATCGTCTCCGATTCTCGCGAACCCGAAGCCCATGCTCATTTACAACCGTTGGTCGAAGAGATCCTTCTGGCCGCCACGACGGATGAACTACTGGTTCAGTATCTGTCGCAGGACCAGCAGCTGCGAGAGGACCTAAAAGTTGCTGATGATAGTGACGCTCTGGAAATCCTCCGTCGCCGCTTGGAGGTGACCCCCCACCGTGTCGGCGGCCAGGTTACTCTCCGCTTGAATTATTACGGAGAAGACCGTTTGGCTTGTTCGCGATTGTTGTCCCGAATCGTGCAAGATTTCGATCGCGAGTTTAATGACTGGAAACGCGAGAAGGTATCAGGAATCGAAGACACCTACCTCGATCAGCTCAAAAGCACACAGAACGAGGTTGCCGCTCTCGATGCGGAACTTCGCGTTCTCGAAGCCGCACGGCCAGGTAGCATGCCACCAGCCCCGACCAAGCAGCCCCTGCCGCGAGATCCGGCTTGGGTCCAAGCTCGGCAGCAACTAGAGCAAGCCGAGTTGCGTTTGAAAGAACTGCTGGAAACGCGCACGCCTCGGCACCCTGTTGTTTTAGACCACCAAAAGAAGCTCGAGCAACTTCAGGTACAGTTCGCTTCTCTGGCGGAATATCCGTCGCAACCTCTTCCGCCTGAGCCGATGTCGGATTCTCAAAAGATAGCCGAGCAGCATCAGCAACGAATCGCCGCCCTGCGTACCGAGCTTCAACAGAATCAAACTCGGCTCGATGCGCTGAAACTTCGAGAAAAGGATGCCGCCAAAGCGTTGAGCTTTCTGAGTGGGATCACGATGCAGCACTTAGGTGACATTGAGGTCACTTCTCTTGGTGGCATCTGGCGATCGACGGCACTGTTGGTGCTTGGCGGTTGGGCCGTGTTTGCGGGGCTGATCGCCTTTCAAATGGCTGCGAGCTCGGCAAGTCCCGTCGTGATTTCATCGCCGCACAAATTAGCTGTGGCGACGCCAATTCCCGTCGCAGGCACCATCACCCTTACCGGCGGCGAACAACCTGGTACAAAGCGCCACTGGCAATTCCGACGAACTTCCTTCTTGCTGACGCGACTTGCGGAACTAACGATCGTGACCGTCATCGGCCTGGTGGTGCTAGCAACGCAAACGCAACCCGAGTTCAGTCTGCTGATGCGTGATGATCCGCTGGCAGCAATGCGAGAATTGCTACGTAGTCTTATTCCAACATTGCCGTAAGAGCGGCTTGTCTATCCCTCCGTTTGGAGAATGACGGCTAATAATGCCGATGAAAAGAAAGCCCTGCATTCTCGATTCATTTGTTCGACCAGCCGCAAGGACGCGGAGTTTATACCCTTCCCGGGACACGGATGACCATGTACGAAGAAACTTTTGGATTGTCGCATCGCCCATTTCCCAGTGTCCCGTCCTTGGTCGGTTACGTGGAAACGGACTCTCACCTGGAAGCGATCGAGACTCTGCTGCGATGTGTTCGCCGTGACGAAGGTATCGGCACGTTGATCTCGGCACCAGGACTTGGCAAGTCAACCATTGCTTTGAGGCTGCAGGAAGAACTGGAAGATGATTTCGAAGTCGTCCGCCTGAATAGTGGTCACTGTGGTTCGCGACGTGCTTTGCTTCAAGCCATCGCCTACGAACTCGATCTTCCATGTCGCGGCCTGGAAGAAGGGGAACTGCGAATTCAGTTCGCCGAGTATGTCCAGCGTCTGGAAAGCCGCCGAATGATGGGCATCGTCATTCTCGCCGATGAAGCCGATCTTCTGCCCATTCGCCTTCTGGAAGAACTTCGACTGCTGACGAACTTCGCCAGCAAAGATCGCTCCCGCGTATCAGTTGTCCTGTTGGGAAACATGTCGCTGGAAGAACGCCTGGCAAGTCCTTATCTGACGTCGTTCAACCAACGCGTCGGTGCACGGGCGTATCTTCAATCTTTGTCTACCGCCGAGGTTGCCAAATACGTTCGCCAGCAGTTGGTAGGGGCTGGAGCCAAGCTGACAATCTTCGACGACTCTGCAATCGAAGCGATCGCACAGCGAAGCCAAGGGGTGCCTCGCCTGGTAAACCAAATCTGCGACCACGCGTTGCTGTTGGCCGCGCTCGGGGATGAGATGCAGTTGGATGCGGACGCCGTGGAAGAGGCCTGGGCCGACCTGCAGCGGCTCCCGGCTCCGAAGCGAAAGATCCGGACCGACAACGCCCACTCGACCGATTCGCTGATCGAGTTTGGCTCGCTGGAAGAAACCAAGACTGATTCTTCGGTCGAGTACCCTTCGGTGGTTCGCTTCGAAGATCGATCCCAGACCGAAGAGCAGGAAGAGTTCCCGCCGGAAGCCGTCCAGGAGCCTGAGGTAGAACTGACATTTCAGAATGCGGCCAACCCGTTCGAGGAGAAGTTCGAGAAAGAAGAGATCGTACTCGATCGTTTTGCCTCGCTGGGTGATCAAGAGGTCCGAGGCATTCGCCGCGTCGTCAGCCCTCGCAATTCCGAGATCGCCGCATTTCTGGTTGGATCCGAGGATAACCCGGCTGAAGTCGAAGTGGTTCAACCAAACTACACCCAGGCAGAAGGAATGGTCGTGTCGCGCGACTTCTCCACGCATTCCACTGGGTTTTCCAACTGGGATGATCGCGACATTATTGTGATCGACTCGAAGGAACCACGCGTGGAAGAACCGCAACATCCCAAGATGCCTGCGCCGCGTCGCCGCACGTATCGTCAATTATTCTCGCAACTGCGTCGTCAACACGCGTAAACGGAAGTCATGGCTCGTTTTCTCAAAGCACTGCAAGGTCTGCAATTGGATGTGCCTGAGGCTAATCCTCCGCAAGGGGCTCCCTCAGGTCCGTCGGTTGGGTCGCCTGCAGTGAGCAACGAGTCAAACGCCGGACAGTCATCTTCGCCTGCTGCTTCCGCGGAGCGACCCATGACGCAAACGATCGTCATGCAGGAGTCGACCCAGGAACCAGCGACCAAACCGGCACTAACATCGACGGCTTCGCCCGAGCAAAACGAGCTGATCCAAAAGCTGACGCAACAACTTGCCGGGATGCTGAAACAGCGGGACAAGATTGCCCGGGAAGTGTCGCAGGTCAAAGAGGCACTGGCGTCGCACGATCGACGACACGAAGATGAAATCATTCGGCTGCGTGATACGCTTGAGACCCATCAGCAATCGTCGAAGTCGATCGAAGCGGAATTGAAAGAGATTCAGTCCGAACTTCGCAATCAGTTGCAAAAGCAGCAGGAAGACTTCGCCCAGAAGCTGAGCGAGGTCGAGCAGCGGGTGCAGGTCCGAGCGATCGCTCCGCCTGTGGCCAGCGAGTCGCACGCGGAGCAAGATATCCAGCAGGTTCGCGAGCAGCTAGCTTCGTACGATAAGCGATACGAGGAGGAAATCGTTCGCTTACGGGACTCGCTCCAGTCGCACCAGGAATCCTCAAAGACGATTCAGACCGAACTGCTCAAACAATTGAAGCGTCAGGAAGAGTCGTTCGCGAAACAGCTCAACGACGTGGAAGCACGAGTACAACGCCAGGCCAAAGTTGCTGCTGCTGTTGTGGTTCCCGAGGCCCAAACGGCGGCCCAGCCCAAACCAAGTGCGCCAGCGCCGAAGCCTGTCAATGCTTCGGCGATCTTCAAGCCGCAGCCGCGATCTTCGACGCCGGAGAAGCCGATCCCGGTTACCGATGCGCTGCGTCGTGCCATCACCTTGCTTGATGATCCGCAGCTATCACAGGAACTCATCCAGCTTTGCGACGGCATCTTTGGCGCTATCGAACCTTCGGCGATCACCGAGCCAATCGTCATCTTCCTGGGAACTTGTCTGCCGGAGCGTGATGCTTCAGGCCTGGCCATTCGTCTGGCGGCCTGGCTTAGTCGGAACGCATGTGACGTCTTCATGGTTGACGGCGCGCTCAAAAACAAAACATTGTCTGCTCAGTTGGGACTACAATCGAGTCCGGGGCTTTTCGAGACCGTCCGGCGCGAAACCTACCGCCAAGACGGCACCTATCGTGACAGCGAAACGGGGATTTCGGTCATTCCGGCAGGTAAGTCCTCCTTCATGCTGACCAATAGCGAACAGGATCTGGCATCGCTACGTGATCAGATTCGCGAAATCTTAAAAGCCAATTCGATCGTTTTGATCGCGGGAGAAGGTCCCGACAGCCCGGCGTCGTGGTTGCTCGCGCAAGTTGCGAATAAGTCGTATCTTCAAGCCGATCTTGGAACGGTATCACGAGAGGATATTCAGGCTGCCGTCGATTGCTACCATCAAGCGGGGGTCGATCTAGCCGGATTGATTGCCACCTCCAGCCGCAATTAAGTGCTATACTTGGCTGCTAAGTCGTTAGTCGTTGCGATCTGCCCAGACGAACAAACCCTCAGCCAGACTAGTTGCCATGGCCAAGTATCTTGTTACCGGCGGTGCCGGTTTTATCGGTTCTCACATTGTTGACGGTTTGCTGGCCCGCGGGGACGAGGTCGTCATCTACGACAATCTCAGCACCGGCAGCCGAAAGAATCTGCCCGATCACGCCAACGCAACGTTTGTCGAAGGCTCGATTACCGACGCCGACGAATTGGCCAAAGCACTTGATGGCGTCGAATATGTGTTCCACCAAGCGGCACTCGCATCGGTTCCGCTGAGCGTCGAGCGACCGCTGGATACGAACCTGCACTGCGTCACCGGTACGCTGAACGTGTTGAACGAAGCTCGCAAGGCTGGCGTCAAACGCGTCGTCTATGCCGCTTCGAGTAGTGCTTACGGCGATCAGCCCAACCTGGCAAAACGCGAAACCGATTTGCCTGCTCCCCTTTCTCCCTATGCCGTTGCCAAGCTGGCCGGTGAATACTACTGCCAGGCCTTTTATCACACCTACGGCCTGGAAACGGTCGGATTGCGTTACTTCAACGTCTTTGGTCCGCGACAAGATCCCGACAGTCCCTATTCGGCCGTGATTCCGATCTTTCTGACCTTGCTGTTGAGTGGTAAGCAGCCGGTCGTGTATGGCGATGGTCAGCAGTCACGAGATTTCACTTACGTGAAAAACATCGTAAATGCCAACTTGACCGCGATGGCAGCCGAAAACGTCGCAGGTCGCATCATCAACGTTGCCAATGGCAAGAGCACCTCACTTCTAACCTTGCTCAAATTGCTGAACGAATACTTGGGAACGGACATTCAAGCCAAGCACGATCCCCCTCGAGCTGGCGACGTCCGTGACAGCATGGCCGACAATACGCTCGCCACGAAGCTGTTGAACTACGAGATCGAAGTCGACTTCGACGAAGGGCTCAAGCGTTCGATCGAGTATTACCGCGAACTGGCCCTGCAGCGGGCGTAGTTTGAAGGAGTCTACAGCGACTCATTCACGCAGTGCGATCGCTCTTCCAACACCGGTTGATCCTCTTCCTGCGACACGATCGGCTTGGCGAATCGTTGATTCAATAGGGCAATGACCGTCAAGAGGACAGCGACGGTCACGAATGTGATTGGATACGCAGGCAGGTCGGCCTTACGGCTGCTGGCGATCATTACGCCAATCAGTGGTTGGCCGAACAAGCCGCCCGAGTCGAGCATCACCAGCATCAGGTTCGTGCCGGTACCGCGGTACTTCTTCGGAAACGAAATGCTTCCACCGCCGATGATCGCCGGAAAGATCAATGCGTGGGCCATGCCGCCGACGATCGCAGGCAGCGGCAACAGCCAGGGATTCTTGGCCAACAAATAAAGCGTCAAGCTGATCGACAAGAGCAAGATGCCGATGGTGGCTGCGTTTTTGACCCCGATGCGTTCGGGGACTTTGCGAGTGAGCAACCGGCAGGTAAATGCCGTTATCGCATAGACCAGGAAGAACGAGCTAATGTGCTCGATGCCAATTTCCTTGGCGTAGCTTCTTAGAAAGATCTGCGGAAACAAGACGCCCACACCCATGGCAAACGACATGACCAGCATCCAGCCGGGATGATACTGGCGGATCAAGCGAATCAAAGATGGATGGTCGCTGGAACGTCGTGGTTTATCCTTCCGTGTCGCCAGGTACGCAAGCAAAATCGAAACAGAAGCGGCACTCAGGGAAACCAGAAACATCGTGTTGATCTTCGCTTCGATGGCGGCTTCGCCTGCGAAGATAACGTCGCCAATCAACGGTCCGATGGCCAGGCCTACGAACCCGGATGAACCCAACACGCCAATCAGTTCGGTACTTCGCCCCTTGGGAGCTTTCAGCGAAATCGCCGTGATCGAAGCTCCAAACGCACCGGCAAGGCCCACCATGTAGCACAGGCGAAGCAGATAGATCAGCGGACCATCGACGTTACCGACGACAAAGTGGCCGATGATTGCACAAAGAAGTAGACAAAGTGAACCGAGCCAAACGACGCGAGTTCCGAACCGATCGATGACCGCCCCCTGGGCAAACCGTGCCAGCACGGCTCCTCCCATCCCGAAACCAGTGATCAGCCCGAGATCGTACTCGTCACCACCGAGATAATTGACAAAGTCGAAGTAACGGAACAGGGAACTGTTACAGACAATCAGCGCCGTATTGGCAAAGTAGGCCAGCCAGAATTCACGGCCGTAAGCAATTTGCGGGGCAGTCGATGGTTCATCGGCCGTAACTACGGCGGAATTCATGGGTCCTCGTCTCGGTTTTGCGGTCACTCGGGTTAGAATGTAAGTATAGGCATTCCCTGGCCGGAAATCCTGGGAAGCCGATACCAGGACAGTCCGAGCACGATTTTTTGACGAACAAAATGAGCAAAATCGCTGACAAAACCGAGGCGACTACCCATAGCGATCTGGCGAAGGGGAAAGAGCACTGCGTGAAGACTGGACGCGTCCTGGTTGCGATCGCCACTTACAACGAGATCGAGAACCTACCCAACCTCGTCGAACGTCTCGTGGACACTTTGCCCGAGGCCGATTTGCTGGTGATCGACGATGGCTCGCCGGATGGGACCGGCCAGTGGTGCGAAGAGCACGCCAAGATGAATGCGCGGATGCACTGTCTGCATCGCAAGGGAAAGCCGGGGCTAGGTTCCGCCATCATCGCCGCAATGCAGTATGCCATCGACAACAACTACGACGTGATGATCAATCTCGATGCTGACCTGAGTCATCCACCGGAAAAGATCCCCGACCTACTTGAAGCGTGGCAGGCCGGGCCATCCGAAAGCACCGTTGTTATCGGCTCGCGATACGTCCCGGGAGGGGGCATCAGCGGCTGGCCTATGAAACGGCACTTCATGAGCCGCGGCATCAACGTGTACACGCGGTGGCTATTGTGGCTGCCCATGGCCGACTGCAGTGGAAGTTTTCGCGCATACCCAGTGCATCTTTTGAGAAAGATAGACTTCGACTCTTTTCTGAGTTACGGGTACTCGTTCTTCGAAGAGGTGCTCTACCATTTGAAAGAACAGGGCGCGACGTTCGTCGAAGTTCCCTTCCAGTTCGTCGAACGGCAACACGGTAGTTCCAAGATCAACATGCGGAAAGCGATGGTCGCGGTCTGGACGATCTTTCGGCTAGGACTGAATGCCTGGCGTCCGTTCTAAATCGTCATCGAGATAGAAGTCGGCCGCGAATCCACGCGAATTCTGGCGGATCTAGTTGAAAACCTGCCAGATAGGGGGCATTATTCCATCCGCAACCATTCACTAGTGGTTTGTGAATTCTCGCGGGTTTATGATGGAACATGCTTTACTCCCTGCCCCTCAACGTCGAAAGGGTCCCAATCGATGTTCTCCGTACGTACGCTTCTCGTTGCCGTTATCCTAGGTTTTCCATGTCTCTCGGGTGTTAACGCTGGTGAGACCTTCCAGGTTAAAGTGGCTGCCCAGGGGGATGCCAAGCGGGCAATCCCATTGCAAGTTGACGTTTCAGTCCCCAAGAATTTTGCCGAAGTCGAGCTAGTCGAACTCACGGCAGTCGGTGGAGAAACACTCTACGGACAACTCACCAAGCCCGGCTTGGGCAATCCAGCTTCCGATCCGCTATCCCGCGAGCTGCACTTGGTGCTGCCGCAGTCGTTGGTCGGACCGGAACGCGAGTTCGCCGTTTCCATCTTGAAGAACAAAGAAGGCGTGACCGAGTTTCACTTCCAAGATGAAGCAGGCAAATACAAAGACCTGCTGTTCGGCGATCGTCCCGTTTTGCGTTACATGTACGAGGCCGTTGCTACCAGTTCAGAGGACCGTCGCAAAGAAACGATGAAGGTCTATCATCACCTGTTCGATCCCAAGGGTGAGAACCTGCTGACGAAGGGACCAGGCGGCTTGTTCCAACATCATCGCGGCATCTTCTACGGCTTCAACCGTATCAGCTACGAGCAAGACGACAAGAAAAAGTCTGCCGACGTCTGGCACTGCAACAAAAAGGAAAGCCAGACGCACGAGGCGTTTGTTCGCGAGGAAGTGGGCCCGGTCATGGCCCGGCAACTTCTTGAGATCAATTGGAACGGCCAGGACGGCAAAACCTTCGCTACCGAACTTCGGCAAATGACCGTCTATCACGTCGACGGAGCCCAGCTGATTGATTTCACGTCTGAGCTGGCCGCTAAGGCCGACAACTTGAAAGTCGATGGCGATCCGCAGCACGCTGGGTTCCAATACCGGGCTACTCAGCACGTGCCTGATAAGACTGCCAAGCAGACCTATTACGTTCGACCGGACGGCAAAGGAGAGCCAGGCAAGTTTCGCAATTGGCCAGGCAACAAAGAGCACGTCGATCTTGAATTCAACGCACTCAGCTTCGTCGCGTTCGATCAACGCTACACCTGTTGCTATCTCGATTCGCCCGAGAATCCCAAACCTGCCCGCTTCAGCGAACGAGATTACGGCCGGTTTGGTTCTTACTTCGCCACCGAGATCCCGCGCGACAAGTCACTCGATTTAAACTATCGACTCTGGCTTCAACCCGGCGAGATGGACGTTGCCGAGATCAAACAGCTTCGTGATGACTTCGTCGATCCACCTAAAGTGACGGTGGAAGCTGGGTAATCACTTGAAAGCGGGGCTCGGGAGCATTCGTTGACACCTCGGTTACCCGTACCTAAAATCGCGTGTTCACCCCAACGGAAAATACTCCATCATTAGTAAACCTTTTAGGATGTACTGTTCATGTCGGATGGTAAAACCGGGCAAATTGACAACGTGATGCACGAATCGCGGCTCTTCCCCCCCAGCGAAGAGTTCGCGTCGAAGGCCCGGGTCAAGTCGGTCGAAGAGTACCAGCAGAAGTGGGAAGAAGCCAAAGCGGATTTGCCTGAATTCTGGGACACGTTCGCCAAGGAAGAACTCCACTGGTTCGAGCCCTACAAAGAGGTCCTTGAGTGGAATTGCCCGAATGCTAAGTGGTTCGTCGGCGGCAAGACCAACGTCAGCTACAACTGCCTGGACCGCCACCTGGGGACTCCGACTGCGGAAAAGACGGCCATCCTGTGGGAAGGTGAGCCCGGCGATCAACGCTCGCTGACTTACAAACAACTGCACGCCGAGGTTTGCAAATGTGCCAACGCCCTGAAGAGCCTGGGCGTTGGGGAAGGGGATCGCGTTTCGCTCTACATGCCGATGGTCCCCGAACTGGCGATTACCATGTTGGCCTGTGCCCGGATCGGCGCGATTCACTCCGTTGTCTTCGCGGGTTTCTCAGCCGAATCGATCGCGGATCGTAACAACGATGCCCAGGCAAAGGTCATTGTTACGGCCGATGCTGGCTGGCGTCGTGGTAAAGAACTGCCGCTTAAATCGATCGTAGACGAAGCTCTTGAGAAATCGGAATCAATCGAGAAGTGCATCGTCTTGAAACGCGTAGGCAACGATGTCGAGATGAAGTCTGGCCGAGACGTGTGGTGGCACGAACTTATGGATGCCGCCTCGGAGGATTGCCCAGCGACTTCGTTGGACAGCGAAACACCTCTGTTCATCCTTTACACGAGCGGTTCGACAGGAAAACCGAAGGGGATTCTACATACGACCGCTGGTTATAATCTGTACGCCAAGAAGACCTTCGAGTGGGTCTTCGACCATCGAGACGATGACATCTATTGGTGCACCGCGGACTGCGGTTGGATTACCGGGCACAGCTATGTGGTGTACGGTCCGTTCTCGGCAGGTGCCACGTGCGTGATGTACGAAGGGGC
This sequence comes from Bremerella volcania, assembly GCF_007748115.1. Lineage (NCBI taxonomy): Bacteria > Pseudomonadati > Planctomycetota > Planctomycetia > Pirellulales > Pirellulaceae > Bremerella > Bremerella volcania. The sequence goes on along the minus strand of NZ_CP036289.1, from coordinate 5,256,184 downwards.
TCCGAACCATCCCGATGAAGGTCGATTCTGGGAGATCGTCGAGAAGTATAAGGTCACTATTCTGTATACCGCTCCGACCGCCATTCGCGCTTTCATCAAGTGGGGCGATCAGTGGGTCGATAAGCACGATCTGTCGAGCTTGCGTCTGCTGGGGACCGTCGGCGAAGGCATCAACCCAGAAGCCTGGATGTGGTACCACAAGAAGATCGGTTCCGAAAAATGTCCGATCGTCGATACCTGGTGGCAGACCGAGACCGGTGGCATCATGATGTCGCCCCTTCCCGGAGCCATTGCTACCAAGCCTGGTAGTTGCACGCGGCCGCTGTTTGGTATCGTCCCTGGAATCTACGACGAGTCCCTCAACGAAGTTGGAACCAACCAAGGCGGGATGCTTACGATCACGCAGCCGTGGCCGGGCATGCTGCGTGGCGTTTGGGGTGACGAAGAACGTTTCCAGGAGACCTACTGGTCCAAGGTCCCCGGTAAGTATCTGGCCGGGGACAATGCCCGCTGCGACGAAGATGGTTACTACTGGATCATGGGGCGAATCGACGACGTCATTAATGTCGCCGGTCACCGCCTGAGTACCATCGAAGTGGAAAGTGCCTTGGTATCGCATCCTCTCGTGGCGGAAGCTGCGGTCGTTGGTCGCCCCCACGAAGTCAAAGGGGAAGCGATTGCTGCCTTCGTGACGCTCAAGGGAACGGACGACACGGAAGAGGCTCGCGACATTTTGAAGAAGCATGTCCGCGAGGAAATCGGCGCCTTGGCCGTTCCTGACGACATCCGTTTCACGGCAACGTTGCCCAAGACACGCAGTGGAAAGATCATGCGTCGCTTGCTCCGCGACATCGCTTCGGGCAAAGAGGTGGTAGGAGATACCACGACACTTGAAGACTATTCGGTATTGGCCAAACTTCGTGAAGAAGACTAGGCCTGTCACGCAAGCTTGGAAATTCCTAAAGCTCGGTGCAACCCACCGAGCTTTTTTATGGTTTCATCGATCTGTCGCATGAGCGACTTCGTCTGTTGAACTGCGGTAATGATGCGACCGTAGTGGGCAACTTCTGCGTTGGTCAAAACCATCCCACGTCGATCCTTCAGCCATTTTCGTAGCACTTGATGACTTCCGATATGGAAGAGCCACGCATCCGTGTCGGCCTGGGCGATTGGTGTATTGCCGTCGATCCAAATCCGTTCATCTCGGTGCTTGGGATGACCGGAAGCGACAGGAACAGCAGGGGGATCGATTTCGCCCGATACCAGGTCTTCAACTGGCAAGTGCAGCGAAATCAGTCGTTCTCCCAGTTCCGAAAGCTGACAATGGATGTCGTAATCTGGAGGGAAAAAGACGCGTGGGAACTCGACTTGCAGATGAGATGCAAACTGAGTGCGGTACTGGTCGCAGTGAAAGAGCGCATAGACATACGCCATGATCGACCGAGCCGGAACATCGGATAAATACGCAGGCAAGCGATTGCGATCGATGTTCTCCTGCCCGTGAATCATCAGAGGCAAAAGAGTCTCGTTACCGCGGTTGTCGCTTCGCAGAAGCCCATCGATCGCCAGGCAATCGGCGACGAAGAAAAAGTTGCAGGGGCGGTCCGTCGGCATTTGGCGACGCACCACCAGACCCAGCGCATCCGCATGCCGCATCTCATCCATGGCCTCGCCGCGAGGCCAGTCGATCATGCTGGAAGACCAATAGATCCAGCGACGATCGAACGGGCGATAGGCACACGGTTCGGTTCGATCTTGCCACTGATCGTCCTCCCGCAGTAATTCTCGCGCCTTGGGTAGCTTCCAGCCGCGCGTATCACCTGGTAGGTACTGGCTGCTCCGCGGACGTGGGAAATACTTGGTCCGCAGCTCTTCGTCAGATACGCGTCGATTACGAAATTCATCGATGCGGGCCAAGAGCCGCTCGCGAGACGTATCAATGACCAGGGCATCGCGCGCGGTAACGACGGTGGAAGTCCCTTGAGGGAATAGCTTGGTGATCAAGATTCCCCGGTCATACTCGCGCGACGCATGGAAAGAGCGAGGGCTTAGGAAATAGTGAGGGGGTAGGGGGGTAATCTTTTGATCGACAAGATCGTCCCACGGGGATTCGGCAAGCTCTTTCAGCTTCGATTCACGTGGCCCCCAGCGTTCACCGTAGCGAACCGACTGTTTCCTTTGGGCAGTAGGTGACCTCGAAAAAATCGATATCGCGACACCTTGGCCGATGTCAAACACACTTTCATCGCGTGTGAGTCGAGACGTGGTCCCTCTTTTTTTCGTGTTCCCATTCAGGTCAAGCAGATCAATGGAATCGAACTGATCAAGCAGCTGAAATCGAAGGCCGCGGAATGTGACGTTGTCAATGAATCCATGGTTGACCACATACCCTATGACGCCATACTTGGCTCGCTCCATGTGCCACTGCGCGATACGCAGAAATTTGACGTAATCGTCGTGCAGCCAAAGTTTTTTCTCTTGTAGCGGCAGCCCGTCGACCTCGAAATAGCTCCGCAGGTTTGCGTTTTCGGGCGTTTTACCCCGTAGTAACTGCTTGATCCATGCGCTGGTATTCGTTGAGGCCGCTGCATAGGGAGGATTTCCTAGAACGACCGTCGCAGGCGAACCGAGTTGCGCATGGACCTTGGCTTCCAATGCGTTTCCGCAGTAGACCGAAACAGGACCAAGGTTCTTCTTCGCAGCGCCATGGTCTTCCAAGAACTGCGAGAGCAAACTCTGTAGATGCTCGATCGCCACTGGCATGATTTCAAACGCATGCATACGGCCAGGCAGATCTTCGGCGACGTACTTTTGCCAACGGGTATCGGCACTTTTTCGATTTCGTGCGGCCGACACAATGTTCTCATGCATCTGCTTCAGTGCGGCGATCAGAAAGATGCCGGTACCGGCGGCAGGTTCTAAGATTTTCACGAAAGGCTGATGAGCATCAACCTCTTGCGGTATTTCGATCTTCAAGCGAGATCGAAGCGACTCCCAAGTTGCCATGTCGGCCAGACCATCAGGGAGGTGGAAGTCCCGTTTCAAACGTTCATCGACTTGAAAAACGACGCGGTTGGCAACTTCCCAGGGGGTATAGAACACGCCCCGGTCACGACGCTGCTGCGGGAAATTCTTGGCGAGCTCGGCCTCGATTCGATAAGCAGACTGCCCGACGCTCACGTGAGATGGATCCTTCCTGGGTGAGACCGACGTTTAGAGATCGAAGTCTTGGGAATCGATCCGCAGGATCCCTTCGTCACCGACAAAGTTGTCTCCCTCGCCCTGCTTGATGAGCAGTTGCCCATCCCCTTCTGAGCCGTGCACGTCATAGACGATGTAGTCGGGCGTTCCGAACTCCTCGGCGACTTCGTGGCTCGCCTCGGTATTGATCCATGCAGAATGAATTTCCCCGAGATGCTCTTTTACGATCGGGTTATCACCATACTTCTGCTGAATCTGAGAAGTGGCTTGCGAATTGACGCCAAAATAGACCAGACCACCACACACAAGACAGCTAACGAGGATCAAGCCGGACACGGCCGCGATTGCAAGTACCAGCGGAGACGCAGCACCTTTTCGGGCAGCGGCTCGATAAACGGGAACAAAGGAAGATGATTCAGACAAAGGATAGGCCTGGTTAGCGGTGATAAGTGCTGAGGAGCCCCTGTTTTACAACCCCATTGCCCAATAAAAAAGCCCCGCTTGGGTTAAGCGGGGCTTTGTCATAAGTAAATGAATCCGGCGATACCTACTTTCGCACTGGTGGGCACTATCATCGGCTGGTTGTGCTTAACTGCTGTGTTCGGAATGGGAACAGGTGTTTCCACAACCATATGGTCACCGGAAAAAGCCTGACTGACGTGGGGGCCAAGTCAGGCTTCATTTGGTTGGGTAGAGGTGTTTGCGTATTGGCAACACGTTCAATGTTTCGAGAACTTCGATTATTGTGAATCGCACTTGATGATTCAAGTCTGCTCAACGAGTGAGCGTTGAATATAAGTGGTCAAGCTTTCGTCCGTTAGTACCAGTTAGCTGAACCCATTGCTGAGCTTACACATCTGGCCTATCAACCTGGTCGTCTTCCAGGGGACTCTCGTACAAAGTACTTACGAAACCTAATCTTGGAGCGGGCTTCACGCTTAGATGCTTTCAGCGTTTATCCTTTCCGTTCATAGCTATCCAGCCGTGCCACGGGCATGACAACTGGGACACCAGAGGAACGTCCTTCCAAATCCTCTCGTACTAAAGAAGAATCTCCTCAAGTTTCGTACGCCCACAGCAGATAGGGACCGACCTGTCTCACGACGGTCTGAACCCAGCTCACGTACCACTTTAATCGGCGAACAGCCGAACCCTTGGGAGCTTCTTCACCCCCAGGATGTGATGAGCCGACATCGAGGTGCCAAACCGCATCGCCGCTATGGACGCTCGGATGCGATAAGCCTGTTATCCCCGGAGTACCTTTTATCTGATGAGCGATAGCCCTTCCATACGGGACTACCGGATCACTATGACCTACTTTCGTATCTGTTCGACCTATGGGTCTCACAGTTAAGCACCCTTCTACCATTGCGCTCTATGCCTGATGACCAACCAGGCTGAGGGTACCTTTGCACTCCTCCGTTACTCTTTGGGAGGAGACCGCCCCAGTCAAACTGCCCAACTGACACTGTTCCTAGTCTGGATTCACAGAAATTCTAGGTTAGAGCTAAAACATATTCAGGGTGGTATTTCAAGGATGGCTCCATCTACACTGGCGTGCAAACTTCAAAGCCTCCCACCTATCCTACACAAAACATATCTCAGACCAATATCAGCCTACAGTAAAGGTTCACGGGGTCTTTCCGTCTAACTGCGGGAACGTGGCATCTTCACCACGACTACAATTTCACCGGGTCGGTGGTTGAGACAGTGCTCCAGTCATTACGCCTTTCATGCAGGTCGGAACTTACCCGACAAGGAACTTCGCTACCTTAGGACCGTCATAGTTACGGCCGCCGTTTACCGGGGCTTCGGTCGAGAGCTTGCACCCGCTTCCTTAACCTACCGGCACCGGGCAGGCGTCAGACCCTATACATCCTCTTGCGAGTTGGCAGGGTCCTGTGTTTTTGATAAACAGTTGCCAGAGCCGATTTTCTGTGGCCCCCAACAGCGTGAACCGTCAGGGGCACCCCTTATCGCGAACTTACGGGGTCATTTTGCAGAGTTCCTTAACCACCGTTCTCCCGAGCGCCTTAGTCTACTCGACTCGCCTACCTGTGTCAGTTTTAGTACGGTTACAGTTGCTTCAACCTTTAGAAGCTTTTCTTGGACGTCCCGCTGATGATTACCTCCGAAGAGTCAGCGCTCTAACTTGGCTTATGAGGACGGATTTGCCTATTCCTCACCTTGCTAGAGCCCACGGACTGTTCCACCAGTCCGATCACCTTTGAAACGCCGTCCCTCCATCAGTCCACAACCGTAGCGCAGGAATATTGACCTGCTGTCCATCGTCTACGCTTTTCAGCCTCGACTAAGGGACCGGCTAACCCTGGGCGGAATTGCCTTCCCCAGGAAACCTTAGGCTTTCGGCGAACAGGATTCTCACCTGTTTTATCGTTACTCATTCCGGCATAATCACCCGATCGCCCCAACACCGCTCCTTACGGTACGGCTCGTATCTGACGATCGGCGCTCTCCTACCATTCTTTCGAATCCGCTGCTTCGGTGAAATGCTTACTCCCGTTCATTATCGGCGCAGAATTGCTCGACCAGTAAGCTGTTACGCACTTTTTAAATGGTGGCTGCTTCTAAGCCAACATCCTGGTTGTCTCGGCAATTCAACTTCCTTAGTGACTGAGCATCTCTTGGGGACCTTAGCAGACGGTCTGGGTTGTTTCCCTCTCGACCGCGAAGCTTATCCCTCGCGGACTGACTCCTGAGATAGTCGCACCGGTATTCGGAGTTTGGTCCAGCAGGGTACCCCGGGAAGGGCCCCAAACCGATTCAGTCTCTCTACCCCCGGTACGTAGTGGCTCAAGGCTAGCCCAAAAGCTATTTCGGAGAGAACGAGATATCTCCACGTTTGATTAGACTTTCACTCCTCCCCACAAGTCATCCCCTCGGTTTTCAACCCAAGTGGGTTCGGTCCTCCACGCGGTATAACCCGCGCTTCAACCTGCTCATGGGTAGATCACGTGGTTTCGCGTCTACCACCTACGACTAACGCCCTATTAAGACTCGGTTTCCCTCTGGCTACAGCCCGTAAGGCCTTAACCTGCCGCAGACGGTAACTCGCCGGATCATTATGCAAAAGGCACGCCGTCACCCATAAATCGGGCTCCGACCGCTTGTAGGCACATGGTTTCAGGTTCACATACCTCCCCTTGTCGGGGTTCTTCTCATCTTTCACTCGCGCTACTGAGTTCACTATCGGTCATCAGAGAGTATTTAGCCTTACGGGATGGGCCCCGCAGATTCAATCCAGGTTTCACGTGACTGGACCTACTCAGGTACCTCTCGGAAGACTACACAACTTTCGCCTACGGGACTGTCACCCTCTATGGTTGACCTTTCCATGTCATATCGGCTAGTCGGCAGTTTTGTAACTTCCATATGAGAGGCCCTACAACCCCCTGAGGAAAATCCTCAAGGTTTGGGCTATTCCGCGTTCGCTCGCCGCTACTGACGGAATCGATTTTTCTTTCTTCTCCTCCAGGTACTTAGATGTTTCAGTTCCCTGGGTTGAACAGGAATCCCGGGATCAACGTTCGTTTGACAACTCCCCCAGGCTTATCGCAGTCTTCCACGCCATGTCTTCTGATGCCAAGACATCCCCCATGTGCCCTTAATAGCTTGACCACAAATATTCAAAGCTCGCTTAGGGTTAGCACACCCATACAAACTAAGAACAACCAAGCCATTTCGGACTACCTATTGTGACTGGCTTGTCTAAGAACCAGTCACTGAGATCCGATCTTGTAACGATTCACAATGCTGCGTGACCCAACTTACTTGCCAACCCTCTCAGGCTGACCATGCAAAAAGGCCCGACAGACATCGAGATTCTCTTTAAGAACGGCTATCACTCAAATCGACACTGCCCTGATTCCAGCCAAAGCTGAAAACCAAGAGCAACACTTTTGGTAATAACCATAACTCTATGAAATTGCATCGTTTATGTCGCAACAAAGCTTCTGCTGAGCTTACGGCTTGCCATAAGCAAACCCCAAACCCGACATCCACTTTGCTACGCAAATGCCATCTACCAACCAAATTGTCAAAGATCATTCTCACTTCATGTAGAAGTGACTTTTCCCTGTCGAAGAATTAACCTCAACTGGAAGGACGCAATGTATCACCGGACGGCCGCCATTGTCAAACGGGGGTGGTGAGAATTTGACCATGATTTTTAAGGAATCGCCGCAATCGCTTGCATAGAAATAGGTTAGGCGTTCTCGAAATCTTTGCATTTGCTTCAGGAATCCTGAATGTGAGGTGGATACATAGAGATTCCGCCTACTTGGAGGACAGCAAATACGGTGCTTCGAATCGATATTCAATGTCCTTTTCAGTCACATTGAGCCCGAACAGGCCCACTTTGAGTTCCTTTTGAAGGGAGCACCGGCGTTCTAACACCTTACGCCATGAAGAGTTGTCGTACGTTGCCGATAGAATGAGCCGGTCTTTGCGGCGTTCTACGCGAAGGGTTATGGGTTTGTCTTCCATCGGGAAATTGCCTCCGCCGATCAATTGTCCCTGTTCGTATTGCTCGCAACTCAGGAAGACAGCATTCGCTTCGCCACTTCCTGTTCGTGTCCAGCGTAGGATGTTTCGGTCGTCTTGCCACACGAGGATTCCCGCGGCGACGTAGCTGGCGTGTCCGTCAACGCCTGTCTTGGCTTGCGGCCGGGGAAAGTCGCTTACGCGTATCTCATAAAGAAAGTCCCCTTCCACGGTCTGCATTACCCTCGGCGCATTGGTTACCTGAAGTCGTGGGTTCATGTCGTGCAGACCGGCTGGAATCGACAGCGAAACGCCCGATTCGACGAAATCAACAGGGCAGTTACCAACAGGATCGGTAATCTCACCCCAGCCAGGAAGTTCTTCGGCACTAAGGAGGTTGGTTCCAGCAAGAACCAACAGCAAGGCGAGCAGTCGATAGCAAAATCGCATGAAGCGGGATCTTTCAGAAAGGGGTGAGGCAGGAAGGACAAGAAAAACGGCGGATCGCGTCTTGGCCCGATTCTATCATTCACTCTAGAATTCACGACTACGAAAATGAGCATTGCGACATCCCAGCAAGCGGCGACGATGCTCAAGAGTCTGCCGCAATGTTTCGAGCAGAATGAATCGTTCCAGAAGGTGGTCCAAGCCCTGAAGCAAGGGAAGGACGCAACTTTGGAAGGAGTCTGGGGCTCAGCCTGCGCGCTGGTGGCCGCAGCTTTCTACGGCGAGATTTCGCCGCACATCGTTGTCGTTGCTCCGCATCTGACCGAAATCGACAAGCTGGCCGAAGCGTTGCCGCTGTTTTCCAATGCGGACGTCGCGTCTTTTCCGGCCTGGGAGTCGTCGCCGGACGAACGCCGACTACACGACGAGATCTACGCGGCGCGGTTGAGAATCTTGAAGCAGTTGGTATACGGCACGTGCCCTTCCATCTTGGTTACTTCCATCGAGAGCTTGATTCAGCCCGTTCCTGGAAAAGAGAACATCGTTGCCAATAGCCGCCGCCTGGAAGTCGGTCAGCAGTTGATCCCCGAAGAATTAGCTAAGTGGCTGCTCGCTCATAAATATCACTCGACGACGGCCGTCGAACTGCCAGGCGAATTCTCGCTGCGTGGGGGCATTCTCGATATCTTTGCCCCTGATTGGCAACTGCCGGTGCGGGTCGAGCTGTTCGGAGACGAAATCGAATCGCTGCGCGAGATCGACGTTCAAACCCAACGCAGCGTTGATTCACTCCAGCAGATCGATATCACGGCCCTGCGGCACTCAAGAGATTACCAAGGCAGTTTCGTCGACTACCTACCGGAAGACTCAGTGTTTCTTCTGATCGAGCCTGATCAGATGAAACAGACGGCCAACGACTATCTCAAGCGTGTGGATGACGTACGCGATGCGTTTGAATTCGCGGAAACCATCGTCAGGCTCAACGATTTCCGTAAGGTCTCAGCTGCCGGGATCGCGAGTGGATCGTTCAACGTGACCGCAAACTTGAACTTTGAATCGGTCGAGCAGTTCAGCGGCGATGTCGAGCGAGTTCGCGGTGAATTAGACGTGGTCAGCCAGAATCTGGATGTCGTGATCGTCTCGCAGACGGAAGCGGAAGTCGAGCGTCTGCACGAGATACTCGACACAACGCAGGTCGCCAAGTCCGGGCGGTTGCATTATGTGTTGGGGGAACTGCATCAAGGTTTTCGCTTTCGCGATGGGCAGCTTGTGCTGGTCAGCGGCAACGAGATCTTCCACCGCGGAGCTTTGCATCGCACCAAGACCAGGCGTCTGGGCAAGGTCATCGATAGCTTCCTCGACCTGAAGAAGGGAGACCTGGTCGTTCACCTGGGGCACGGCATCGGACGCTATCGTGGTTTGCGTCTGATCGAGAAGCAAGGGCACGCCGAAGAACACCTGGTGCTCGAGTTTCACGGCGAAACCAAGATCTTCGTCCCGGCTTCGAAGATCGATCTTGTTCAGAAGTACGTCGGCGGCAGCAAAACGCGGCCTCCCCTGGCCCGCATTGGCGGCGTTGTCTGGAAGAAGCAGAAAGAGAACGTCGAAAAAGCGGTTAAAGATCTCGCGGCCGATCTGCTGCAAGTTCAAGCCGAACGCAAGAGCCGACCGGGGATTGCCTTCGCGGAGGATACCCGCTGGCAGTACGAGTTCGATGCCTCGTTTCCCTATACGGAAACAGACGATCAAGTGCTGGCCATCGCTGCCATCAAGCAAGATATGATTCAGCCCCGGCCGATGGATCGCTTACTATGTGGTGACGTCGGTTTCGGGAAGACGGAAGTCGCGATGCGTGCCGCGTTCAAGGCGGTCGACAACGGCTACCAGGTGGCGGTCCTGGTACCAACGACCATCCTGGCCGAGCAGCACTACAAGAGCTTTCGTGAACGGATGGCCGAGTTCCCGTTCACCATTGCAAGACTTAGCCGCTTTGGCACCGCGAAAGAACAGCGAGAAGTCGTCGAGGGATTGAAGGGAGGCACCGTCGACGTCGTCATCGGTACGCACCGCCTGGCGTCGAAGGATATCGAGTTTCAAAACCTGGGCGTGGTGATCATCGACGAAGAACAACGCTTCGGCGTCGAGGTGAAAGAGCGACTGAAGCAGCTTCGCACGACCGTCGATGTGCTCACCATGACGGCGACTCCCATTCCGCGAACGCTGCATATGTCGCTGGTGGGGGTCCGCGACATTAGCAACCTGGAAACGGCGCCCAAGGATCGCATCGCGGTCGAGACGAAGGTTTCGCGATGGAATGACGAGCTGATTCGCCATGCGGTACTGCGTGAACTGAACCGCGGCGGGCAAGTCTATTTCGTTCACAACCGGGTGCAGGATATTCAGCTGGTCGCCGCGAAGCTCCAGCGCATCGTGCCGGAAGCCAAGATCGGGATCGGTCACGGGCAAATGGCCGAAGGTGCGCTCGAGCAGGTCATGGTCGACTTCATCGATGGAAAGTTCGATTTGCTGCTGGCGACGACGATCATCGAGAGCGGGCTCGACATTCCCAACGCGAACACCATTTTCGTCGACGAAGCCGATCGCTATGGCCTGGCTGACCTCCATCAACTGCGAGGTCGTGTCGGGCGGTCGCACCATCGCGGCTATTGCTATCTGCTGCTGGAGCCTGGCAAGCACCTGACGCCGATCGCTAGCAAACGCTTGCATGCGATCGAGGAATTCAGCCACATGGGGGCCGGGTTCGCCATTTCGATGCGCGACCTCGAAATTCGCGGTGCTGGCAATATTCTGGGGACGCAGCAAAGTGGTCACATCGCGACGGTTGGCTACGAACTGTATTGCCAGCTTCTGGAAAGTGCCGTGCGAAAGCTGCAGAAGATGCCGCCGAAGCTGACGATCGACGTCGACATCGATTTGCCGGTCGAAGCTTATTTGCCCGACGATTACGTCGGAGACATGCGGCAAAAGATCGATCTTTACCGGCGCATGACGCGCATCGCATCGGATGAGGATCTGAAGCAGATTGAAGACGAGATGCGAGATCGATTCGGGCCGACTCCTGAAGAGGTCGAAGAGCTGTTGCGGCTGGTTGCGCTGAAATTAGATGCCGCTTTTTGGCAGGTTTCCGCGATTTATGTCGAGGAAGAGGTCGATCAAACTTTTCTCGTCTTCGTATATACCAATGCGTCCAGGATCCAGCAGCTAGCAAAGCTGCGTGGCAAGAAGGTTCGTGTCGTCGACGAGACCCGAGCCTACATCCCGCTGCCGGATGCCAGCATGAACGGATCGGAATTGCTCGATTTTGCGAGAATGATGTTGCGTGCTAGTTAGGTGCGTTCCTATACTCCGCCCGCAATTTTCTTGCGCGAGCGCGGCCGGATGCCGCAATCGATTGGGAACTCCTCATGGATGGGAAGTCAAGCAACGTGATTTCAGCTGCTTACGCGACTTGTAAAAACATTGGTCTGCGCACCGTCTTGGCAGGCCTCATGCTTAGCTCCGTCCTGCTTTCTCCGAGCGAAGCTTGGGCTCAGTTCGGCTGGCTCAATCCTTGGAAAGAAGACGCTGCGGCGGCACAGCAAACCCCTTCCGATCCATTCTCCCAGCGTCGGGCGGCGAGCGAACCTCAATACCGAACGGCTGCGCGAACTGTCCCTGGCGCCGGAAGCTATCCAGCGAACACGCCTTCAACGGGTGGTGCCACGGCGGTCATCTCCGACATGCCGACGAGTTATCCGCCGCAAAACGGTTATCATTATCCGCGAACGCAGGAGACCGTTCCGACCTATCCCACCACAAATTACCCATCGACCGGTCAGCCCGGTTATCAGTCGGTTCCGCCGCAAAGTAACTTCAATTCGCAGATGGCTCCGCGTGTTGCCAACTTGCCGCAACAACCGGCCGCTAAGCGAGAGGACGACCTTTTCAAGCCCGCTCGGATTGTGGCGATCGTCAACGGAGCACCGATTCTCGCTGGCGATGTTTTAGGCCCGGTGAATCAGATGATCGAAGAGCGTCTGGCAGCGCTGCCGCCTGAGAAACGCGACAGCGTTTCGCCTGAGGAGATCGAACAATTCAAAGAACAGGCCTTGAAGCAGATGCTTCCTGGTTTGATCGACATCAAGGTGGTATACCTCGACTTCATGCGTGCCGTTCCTGCCGATCGCATGGAAGAAATGCAGGAGATGCTTGGTAAGAACTACGAAGAGTATCAACTCGAAACCGACATGAAGAACGCCGAGGTGAACACGCCTGCCGAGCTCGATATAAAGCTTCGTGAAATGGGTGGTTCGCTGGAAAAGAAACGGCGCCAGTTCGTCGAGAAGTTGGTCGCTCAGCAGCAAATTCAGCGGAAGGTGAAGAAGGACGAAGAAGTCACCCATCAACAAATGCTCGACTACTACAACGAGCACGCGAAAGACTACGAGAAGTTGGCCAAAGTCAAATGGGAACAGCTGATGGTGAAGTTCTCGGAATTCCCCAATCGCCAGGCGGCCTGGGAAGCGATGGCCAACATGGGTAACCAGGTGCTGCGTGGGGCTCCCCTCAACGCGGTTGCCAAACGTGAATCTCAGGGGATCAAAGCTTCCAGCGGTGGTCAGTACGACTGGACCCGCCAGGGGAGCTTGAAGAACGAAACGGTCGACCGGGCTATCTTCAGCCTGCCGATTGGCGAACTAAGCCCCATCATCGAGTCGGCCGAAGGATTCCACATCGTGCGTGTTCTCGAGCGGGAAGACGCAGGCATGGTGCCCTTCACCAAAGCTCAGGTCGAGATCCGTGAGAAGATCCAGAACGAGCGCCGCCAAGAACAGATGCAGGCTTACATCAAGGAAGTAAAGTCCAAAGCTCAAGTCTGGACGATCTTCGACGAGGCCAAGTAGCTGGCCTTGTCCTGGTCCTTCGGTAGGGTGCCTTTTCACCGGAAAACTCGGTGCGAACCGGAAATCTTATTAAGATCCCCCTGCTTTTCTCCTAGCTAATTGGGCGATTAATTCGCCTGTTCTGCTATCGAAATGTCACTCGTTTCGTAAGAATTAAAATAAGCGGTACTTATGTCAGGGGATTGTTTCAGTACCGGCTATTTTGTTGGCCCTTACAATCGAGTAAAGTAGCGGTCAAAAGTTAATGTCCAGGATTTGTTCCGCGCCAGCTACTCAATGCATCGTAATATCAAGCGGTGCCTTCACCGTCGCGGAAAAGATGGCTCCCCCGAAATGCGTCGGGGGAGCTTGCGTATGCCCCCAGTGAGGAAGTCTGCATGTCCGATACTGCCAAGCTAATGATCGATGGGAAAGAAATCGAGCTGCCCGTAGTTGTGGGTAGTGAAGACGAAAAGGCGGTCGACATCTCGAAACTTCGTGGCGGGACCGGCTACATCACGCTGGACGAAGGGTACGTCAACACAGGCTCCACAACCAGCGCCATCACTTACCTGGACGGGGAAGCAGGTATCCTGCGTTATCGCGGCTACCCGATCGAAGAATTGGCTGCCAACTGTGACTTTGTCGAGGTCATGTATCTACTGATCTACGGCGAACTTCCCACCGAAGAACAGCTAACGAACTTCCGCAACTCGATTCGCCGTCACACGATGCTGCACGAGGACATGCGGTCGTTCTACGATGGCTTCCCACGCGACGCGCACCCGATGGCGATCCTGTCCAGCGTGGTCAGCGCCCTCTCGACGTTCTACCAGGATTCGCTCGACCCGCACGATCCGCAGCAGGTTGAAGTCTCAATCCACCGCCTACTGGCCAAATTGCCGACGATTGCAGCCTACAGCTACAAAAAGTCGTTTGGCCAACCATTCATCTATCCGCAGAACGACCTTTCTTACTGCGAAAACTTTCTGCAGATGATGTTCGCCGTTCCGAGCGAGCCGTTCCACGTCGACCCAGACTTCGTCGACGCGTTGAACCTGCTTTTGATCGTGCATGCCGATCACGAACAAAACTGCAGCACCTCGACCGTCCGCATGGTCGGTTCGGCCGATGCGAATCTTTTTGCTTCGATTTCCGCTGGCATTAGCGCCCTGTGGGGACCGCTGCACGGCGGTGCCAACGAAGCCGTGGTGAACATGCTGGAAGAGATCATCGAAAATGGCGGCGACGTCGATAAGTACGTGGAACTGGCCAAGGACAAGCAGAGCAAGGTCCGCCTGATGGGCTTTGGGCATCGCGTCTACAAGAACTTCGATCCCCGGGCCACGATCATCAAGAAGGCTTGTGACCGGCTGCTCGACAAGCTCGACATCAAGGACCCGTTGTTCGACGTCGCTCAGAAGCTCGAACATGCGGCGCTCAACGACGAATACTTCGTCCAACGCAAGCTTTACCCGAACGTTGACTTCTATTCCGGCGTGATCTACCGGGCGATCGGTATCCCGGTTCAGATGTTTACCGTGCTGTTCGCCATGGGGCGCCTGCCCGGCTGGATCGCCCACTGGAAAGAAATGCACGGTTCCAAGACCAAGCGTATCTGCCGTCCACGTCAGGTCTACACCGGCGAAACTAAGCGGGAATTCATCCCGATCGAGAAGCGATAGCATCGCTAGTGAGTCGGCTTACCAGCTACCTCAAGAGGGCATCATCGCATGCCCTCTTTTTTCTTGAATCTGCCTGGCTATTTCTTGCCAATGCCAGCAGAGCATGCGGCCGCGTATCCGGAAAAGTTTACCTAAATAGTCAAACTTTCGGTGATCGCTTGAGGTCGGTAGACACGTTGTGTCGATAACAACCGTTGTACGTCTAGGGACTACGAAGGGTCCCCAGCAGGAGTTCAGCGAGGGAGACGCAACAGCACGATGATTAAGCAAATTATCGGTACCACGGCAGTGATCGCTACTTGGATCGTTCCGTCGATTGCCCTTGCCCAGGTTTCGGCCGTCAAGCTGTCGCATACCATCCAGCTCAAACCGGATGCCGAGCGACTCCATCCGCCGGTCGTTTCGCAGGTTGAAATCCATCCGACCGGCAAGCTGATGGCGGTCGCCGGAGACGATCACTTCGTCCGCATCATGGAGATCGCGACGGGACGCGTCATTGTGACGCTCAAGCAGCATACCGACTGGGTCCGTGCCGCGCAGTTTTCGCCCAATGGTAAGTTGTTGGCCACGGCGGGGAACGATCACCAGGTGCTTCTGTGGGACGTACAGGAAAACATCCAGCTACGTAGCGGAAGTGAATTTCCCAGCGTGATCACCGCTTTGGACTTCAATCACGACGGAACCAAGCTGGCAGTCGTCGGTTTTGATGACTGCGTCGTCGTCTACGATCCCTACTCCGGCAAGAAACTCCAACAGTGGAAAGCAGCCGGAAACGATCTACGTGCCGTCACCTTCTCGCCGGACGGAAAACTGGTCGCCGCCGCGGGACGTACCGGCATCGTTCGTATTTGGGATGCCGCCAGCGGCACTCAGCTGAAAGACATCCGCGCTCATAACGAGCGCATTCATGGCTTGGCATTCTCCGACGACGGCACGCAGATCGTCAGCGGAAGTGAAGATCGCCAGCTGACCGTCCACAACGTCAGCAGCGGGCAGAAGCTTGCTTCGATGCCGACCGGCGACGCGAAGGTATTCTCCGTTTCGCTCGTTCAACCAGGCACGATTGCCACCGGCGGAAGCGACAACGAAGTTCGCTTGTGGAGCTTGGATACGTACGAAGAAATTGATCGTCTGGCAGGCCATGATGGCACTGTCGCGACGCTGTCGGCTCAAGGGCAAACGATGGTTTCCAGCGGGTTCGATACCACGATCCGCGTCTGGGACCTGGGCCAATCGCGTCAGAAGTCTCCCCCCGTGTTAACGGTCCCGGTCAGCCGTTTCTCGAATTAATTAGGTCACCATTTTCGCAGGGATGCGAAAGGAAGGCACAGGAGTCGCCTGATGGGTTTCCATTATCGAGACGCATTGCGTCGTTTTCGCAGTTTTTTTGGTGGCGGCAAGAACGCTGCACTCAATCGTCCGGTTCGCTCGCGCGGGCTCGAGGCACTCGAAGCACGCCGCGTGATGTCGGCCGATCCGATTCAGCTTGGTGCGATCTACCACGAAGAGGACGGCGCCGGCGGTGACGAGCACGGCGATACGTTCATCGTCACTTTCGAAGGTGGCGCCGAGGGAACGCAGCTGACACGTCTGATCTTCGATGGGGACCAGATTGAAAACTTTGGCAACCTGCCTGGTCTCAGTACCGGCGATATGATCTTCGATATCACGCCTGGTGGACTAGGAGCCGATGCTTCATTTCCGTTCCAGATCGTTTCGGCCAACGGGATTGATTCGATCACCGCGACGGTTACCGACGGGGGTAGCCGTTTGATTCTCGATTTCGTCGGCTTCGATGCTGGCGAAGAACTGCGATTCTCGATCGACGTCGACGAAGTCATCATCTACGATCCGAGCAACCCAGCCGAAACGCTGATCGACCCGATCGCTTCGGGGGCGGAATTTCACGGAACGCTGCTCACCGGCGAATTCTCGGCGGCTCACTACGAGAACGCCACGATCAACACCAAGTTCTACGACATGTACGATTCCAAGCTGGCCGAGTCTGGCTTGGATCTTCCCGAGGATAACTCGACCGGACATCGAGACCGAACCGACGGCGCGTTCGGCAGCATCGTTCAGCAGCCGCTGCCGATTAGCATCAGTGGTACGGTTTACCACGACCCGAACCTCAGCCTTACACAAGATACCGGCGAGCTAGGCATCGCAGGCGTTTCGCTCACGCTGTGGAAGAAGGAAGGCGGAGTCTTCGTCAACACGGGGTATACCGTAACGACCGACGCCAACGGTAACTACCTCTTCGGGGAAGACCTCGGACTCCAGCCAGGCACCTACCAGGTTCGAGAAACCCAGCCGACCGGTTACTTCAGCGTCGGTGCTGTACCAGGCACCGTGGAAGGAACCCCGACCGGTTCGACCGTTTCCGGCGATCCGGACGTGCTCACTGAGATCACCATTCCACTGGGCGGCACCGCGGCGATCGATTACGACTTCGCGGAAGCCACGCCGGCGATGATCGACGGTTACGTCTATCACGACCGCGACAACGACGGGATCAAAGAGGCAGGCGAAGAAGGGATCGCTGGCGTTCAGATCCGCGTGCAAGGGGTCGACGTGCTGGGCAATCCTCAATCGTTCTTGGTGACCACCGATGCCAACGGCTACTACAAAGTCACCAATATGCCGCCGGGCGTGTACGAAGTGCAGGAAGTCGTTCAGCCGCCGACCTACCAGGACGGGAAAGACACCGCCGGTACCGTCAATGGCGTGATCAAGGGGGCCGCGAACAACCCAGGCGATCGCATCAGTACCATCACGCTCAAGGGTGGTGACTCAGGGATCAACTACAACTTCGGTGAGATTCGCCCTGCTGAAATCAGCGGTCACGTTCACCTGACCGACCCGGAAGGGAATTGCTACGGCGAGGGGATCGAAACGACGCCGATCGAAGGTGCCGTGATCAATCTGTACGATAGTGCAGGCAACCTCATAGCGACTACCACGACCGATGCCAACGGCGATTACTACTTTGGTAACCTGCTTCCTGGCGTCTACACCATTGAAGAGATCACTCCTCCAGGGCTGATCGATGGTGGCGACCACGTCGGGACGATCGGCGGGATCCATGTTGGTAACCTCGACGGCAACGACCGCATCGCCGATATCGAACTGCTCTCGGGCGATTCGGGTGTTCATTACGACTTCTGCGAACACCTGCCGGCCAGCATCTCGGGTTACGTCTATCATGATCGTAACAATAACGGCATTCGTGAAGCAGGCGAAGAGGGTATCGAAGGGGTGCTCGTTCAGTTATACGACGAGAACAACATCCCTGCTGGCCTGGCCATCACCGATGCCAACGGCTTCTACGAATTCGTCGGACTTTCCAAGGGGCAGTACCACCTCGCCGAAATTCAACCATTTGAGTACATCGACGGCCTCGACACGGCCGGTACGATCTTTGGCACCACGGTCGGTGCCGCCGTCAACCCAGGGGACGAAATCAACACCATCGACGTCAAATGGGGCGACGAAGGTATCGAATACAACTTCGGTGAAATCAAACACGGCTCGCTCAGCGGTTACGTCTACCACGACCGTAACGTGAACGGCACTAAGAACGACGGTGAAGAAGGCATCGCCAACGTCACCATTACGCTCATCAATACCGACACCAACGAAACGTTCTTCACCACCACCGACGAGAACGGCTACTACGAGTTCCTCGATCTGGTCCCTGGCAACTACCGCGTGATCGAAACGCACCCGATTTCCTACCAGGATGGACTCGACGAGGCCGGTACGATAAACGGAGTGGTTCGCGGCGTGGCGGTGAACCCTGGCGACGAAATCAACAGCATCGCCATCGGTAGCGACGAGCACGGTATCAACTACAACTTTGGCGAATTCCTGTACGCCTCGATCTCGGGAACGGTCCGACTAACCGACCAGGATGGGAATTGTGATTTCGATTCCGCAACCGAACGGCCCGTTGAGGGTGCCACGATCCATCTCTACGATGCCGCTGGCAATCTGTTGAAGTCGACCGTAACCGATGCCAATGGCGACTACTACTTCGGCGAACTCTTGCCGGGAACCTACACGATTGTCGAAGTGACGCCACCAGGCTTGATCGATGGCGGTGACCACATTGGTACCATTGATGGAATCCACGTCGGCGAGCTTGGCGGGAACGACCGCATTGAAACGATCACCTTGATGGCCGGTCAGCATGGGGAAGATTACGACTTCTGCGAAAGCGAACCTGCCGATCTTTCGGGCTACGTCTACCACGACCGCAACAACAACGGCATTCGTGAAGCCGGGGAAGAAGGGATCGCCGGAACGACCGTTCGCATGTTCGACGAGAACGGTAACCTGGTCAATACCCTGGTGACCGATAATAACGGCTTCTATCACTTCACTGGCCTGACCAAGGGCGTTTATCGGATTGTCGAAACGCAGCCAACCGGTTACCTCGACGGTCTGGACGCTGCTGGTACGATCAATGGATCGACCATTGGTTCCGCGACGAACCCTGGCGACGTGATCCACACGATCGACCTGAAGTTTGGTCAATCGGGTATTGAGTACGATTTCGGCGAAGTGCTGCCGACCTCGATCGGTGGTTTCGTGCACGTCGACCCGAATCAGGACTGTATCTTCGATCCCAATGAGCAGCCTCTTTCGGGCGTGAAGATTACGCTTCTCGATGCAGGCGGCAACGAGATCGCCACCACGTTCACCGATGCCAATGGTCATTACCAATTCGAGGGCCTGCCGCCGGGCACTTACACGGTCGTTGAATCGCAACCGGCTAATTACTTCCAGGGGGGCCAGATCGATCATAACGGGCTGGCCGATGCCTCGGTGACCGACGTCATCTCGAGCATCGTCACCCATTCCGGCGAGCACCTCGACGAACACAACTTCTGCGAACTGCCGCCAGCTTCCCTTTCGGGTTACGTCTTCCAAGATGGTGCCGTGATCTCGAATGCTACTGGAGAAGTACCGGCCGATATTGCTTCGCTACGCGACGGGCTACGTACGGCGGACGATACCCCACTGGCTGGCGTCGTGCTCGAACTTCGCGATGGCTTCTCGGGTCAGCCGATTTACGGCAATAGCGACGTGGTGCTGCAAGGGATCTATGGCGATGGGCCTGTCCGAGTCGTCACCGACGCCAATGGCTTTTACCGATTTGATGGACTCAAGACCGGCTTTTATGCCGTGTATCAGATTCATCCCGATGGCTACATCGACAGCATCGATACGGTCGGTACCACCGGTGGTCTGGCCGTGAACCCCGGTACCATCGGCCCTGAGGTTTCGGCCCTGTCGGTCAACCCAGGCAACGACGCGATCATTCGGATCTTCGTGGTCGGCGGAACCGAATCGCAGGAAAACAACTTCAGCGAAATCCGCGTCGTGCCATTCATTCCACCACCAGAGATTCCACCAGGAATTCCACCGGTAACGCCTCCTCCGGTTGCCGTACCGCCACCAAGCCCAGAACTGATTCCTCCGGCCGAGTTGTTGGCTCTGCCGACAATCGTTCAGCCCTACGGTGGGGCAGCGGTCGGCTTCACCTGGCACCTGAGTATCGTCGATGCGGGCGATCCGCGGGGTAAGGAACCGGTTGCAGTTTCGGAATCGTTCTGGCTCACTTCGGCCAACGGGGACCTCAATCCTTGGAACACCGAAAACCTCGCTCAGGCAAGCTGGACCTTGCTGGCCGATGGCGAGGAAGGGGAAGAGTCTGAAACGCTTCATCGTCTGTTTGGCTCGAAGGATGCGATTCCGGTCGCCGGCGACTTCAATGGTGACGGAGTCAGCGAACTGGGTGTCTTCATCGATGGTCACTGGTTCATCGATCTCAACGGCAATGGTCGCTGGGACGACGAAGACATGTACGCCAAACTGGGTCACGATGGCGATCAGCCGGTCGTAGGTGACTGGGACGGCGATGGCAAGGACGATATCGGCATCTACGGCAAAGCCTGGCCGAACGACCCTCGCGCCGTGAAGGAAGAACCTGGCCTGCCTGATGCGGAGAACAACTTCGTTTCCATCGAAAAGCCCAAGAACATTCCGCCGAAAGAAGAGCACGCTCCGCACGGTACCCGCGTGTTGAAGGTCGCCCAGCATGGCAAGTTCCGCCAGGACCTGATCGATCATACGTTCCACTTTGGCGTCGGCGGCGATCACGCATTGGTCGGCGACTGGAATGGGGACGGCATCAGCACTATCGCCGTCTTCCGCAACGGAACGTGGCACGTCGACTCCAACGGGGACGGTCGCTGGAACCCGGAAGTCGATGCGGCCTTCGCCTACGGTGAAGAAGGGGACATTCCGGTCGTGGGTGATTGGAACGGCGACGGCATCGATGAAATCGGCGTCTATCGCGGTGGAAACTGGATCGTTGACGACAACGGCAACCACGTCATGGAGCCCACCGATAAGGTCTTCCAACTTGGCGAGTGGGACGATGTGCCGACCGTCGGCGACTGGGACGGCAACGGCACCGACGATCCTGGCGTGTTCCACGCCAACAAGGAAGGTTCGGTCACGGTCGCCAGTCGTAAGGCCGGTTGATTAGTGGCAAACAGGACTACTGCCGGACAACGCTCGTTTCCGGCAGTAGATTGCCAGCAAACCATGAGAACCCCTCTTCGCCGCGGAAATGAATGCTGCGAACAGGGGTCTTTTCGTCTCGGCTGAACACCTTCACACGCAGCGCTTCGATCGGCACGCTCACCGCCCCAGGCCAACCCCACACGAAACGGCCGCTGTTGTACCAGCCCCCTTGGCCCCGCTCGAGCGTTTGCCAAGTGCCATCGATCTTCACTTCCACCGCCCAGGCCGTGTCCGCTTGAGGTTGGTTCGGATACGTGCCTGACAGGGTCAGGAAGTTGATGCTGACCGGCTTGTCCCAGGATGCCGTCCAGGTCACCGCGTTCTCTTCGCTGAGTATGCCCAGCTCTGCCCCGCCACCTACTCCGATCTCGTGCCACTGCGAGTCTCGTACGAACTTGCCGGTCTTAGGGATGAAGATCAGATCGCGCATTTCACCACGTTTGCCGGCATCAAACTCGGGCACGTTCGTCGATATCTTCGCGTCTGCCAGGAGATTGTGAGCCGTGGAAGGAAGTACAATGGCGTTCGGGTCGATCACGCCGGCGCCAGAAATCAACTCGGCTTTAGGATCTGACGGTGGCTTCGTTAGGGTCAGATAGGCGAACAGATCGAGAATCTCTTCAGGTGAAAGTTGCTTCTCGATTCCCTCCGGCATCAGCGACGTGTCGGAGGTCTTCATCGCGTCGACGTCATCCCGGGCCACCGTTTCCAGCTTGCCTCCTTGCATCTTGAGGACGACCCGTGAAGGACTGTCCTCGACTAGCAGCCCGGAAAGGACGCGTCCTTCCGTCGTCAGCACCGTGACGGCCTGGTAGTCTTTGCCAATGACCAGGCTGGGGTCGAACACGTTGGAGAGCAGTTGTTCGAAGTTGCCTCGCCCGTTGACGGTGATCTCAGGGCCGACTTCCTGCCCTTTGCTGTGCAGCTTGTGGCACTGCCCACACAGCTTGTTGTAGACTTCGATCCCGCGGTGGGGATCACCCTCCTTGGAGGAAATCAACCGCCGCATCTGGGCGACGATGAACGTGCGAGAAGGATCTCGCCCGGTCTTGATAGTGCCATAGATCGAGGCAATCTTCTCGGTCACATCGGGGCTGGAAGTGCCAACCAATCGCTGAAGCTGATTGACTGACAAGATGTCTTTGGGAACGTTGCCACTTTCAATCTGTGCCAGCAGCAGCAACGTCCACGCAGGCCGCTGCAGAAGAACCTCCACCGCTTTGGGACGGTTCTCCGCCGAGAGCGAGTCGAGGCGTTCCAGCAGCAGCGTCGCGACGACATCCGAATCGGACTTGCCGAGCGTTTGGATGACTCGCCCGACTTCGTCCTGGTTGTTGTCGGCAGACTCGAAATACTTCGTCACGAGGGCAATGGCTTGGGGATGCCCGGCGGAGAGCATCGCATCGAGCGCGGCGATGCGGCGGTCAGTCGGCGCTGCGTTCGAGGCAAAGACCTGTGGGACGATCTTCATCGCATTGGTGTCATTCCAGGCCAGTGCCAGGTTCGCCGCATGGTAGTAGCCTGGGTGCTTGGCACCCATGGCCATGACTTCGGAAAGGGACTGGGCCAGCTGCGACTTGAGCTGCGTGAGCCGATCGCCGGTCAATTCCCGCGATTGCGTTTGCGCGGCGATGCGTTCCAGGCAGGCAGCCAGTTGCTGCTCTTGTCCCTTCTGGGAAGCAAGAAGCTTCACGAGCGTCGCCACATGTTCGACCGAAAGCCCTGGCGTCCCGAGGATCCGCGTGGCGGCTCGCGGCAGGAGGGACAAAGTGGCTTTACTCTGGGCGTACGGAGCTTGCTGCATCAGTACGAGATACTGAGGCGTTTCCTGTTCCAGCCGCGGATGCAGGTTCTGCCAGACGATGTGCGGAATCAGCTTGTCCCCTTGGGAATGATGCAAGACTTCCAACAGCGTCGGAACCGTCGGCAGATAATCGACTTGCGGGGCGAGCGTGGCGACCTGCAGACGGACGTCAGGGCTTTCGTCGCGTGCCAACTGGCGAA
Organism: Bremerella volcania; assembly: GCF_007748115.1. Taxonomy (NCBI): domain Bacteria; kingdom Pseudomonadati; phylum Planctomycetota; class Planctomycetia; order Pirellulales; family Pirellulaceae; genus Bremerella; species Bremerella volcania. The sequence goes on along the minus strand of NZ_CP036289.1, from coordinate 5,232,864 downwards.
TGCGCTGGGCAATCTCAGGGCTGTCGGACGCGACGGTTCCCTGGTAGCGAACAGCCCAGCTGCGTAGCTGCGGGTTAGGGTGCGAGAGGAGTTTCAATGAGAACGCATCGGACATTTGACGAGCACCGATCAACGACCACAACGCGTGCAGGCGGGTCTTTTGCGAGGCCGACTCGTCCAACACGACCAACTCCAGCTTGGGGATCGCATCGGTGCTGGCACGCTCGGAGAGAACGCGCTGGGCCTGATCGCGATAGAAGCGATTGGCGGAAGCGAGCCGCGCGATCAGTTCGTCGTCCGTTTCCTGGCTGAGGTCATACGGTTGGGCTCGCGGAGTGTTTTCGTAGCGAACGCGGTAAAGGCGTCCTTTCAAGCGATCGACGTCACCGGGACGGGCCCTGGCATCCTGGTAGCAGTGGTACCGGTCGTACCAGTCGAGCACGTACAGGCAGCCATCAGGGCCCGTCTTCTGATCGACCGGCATGTGCCAGACGTCGTTGGCGGTCAGAAAGTCGGGACGCGGCTTGGCAAAGTACGTCGAGCCGTCTCGCTCGAGAACATCGACATTCACGCAGCCACCGTGAATGTTGCCCATGTATAAACAGTCGCGGTACTCTTGAGGATAAGCGTCGCTGTCAAAGTACTCGATCCCGCAATAGGCAGCCATTTGGTGCTTGTGATTGACGATCGATTCAATCTTCCAGGTATGTGGAGGGTACGGACCGCCTTGCCGATGGTAGTAGCCACTTTCGGTGAGATGCCACAGGTGATCAATCACGCAGGCACTGACGAAGGCCTGACCGTTGGGGTCGAAGGCGATCCCCCAGGGGTTGCTGGTCCCTTCGCAGAACAGCTCGAAATCGCGGGTACGCGGATCGATCCGGAACATGGCGCACGTGAACACAAAGTCTTGCCCTCGATGCTTCACGTGGCAGTAGTTGAAAACGCCGTTCAACCCGTAAAGGTGGCCATCAGGACCCCAGGTCAACGAGTTCGGGAGTTCGTGCGTATCAGTCCGACCGAAGCCGGTGACGACGACCTCCTTCTTGTCCGCTTTCAAGTCGCCGTCGGTATCTTGCAGGAAGAGGATGTCCGGCGCATTGGCGACCCACACGCCGCCGTAGCCCACGGCAATCCCTGAGGGAATGTTCAGCCCCTCGGCAAAGATCGTCACTTTATCAATCGCCCCGTCCTGGTCGGTGTCTTCCAGCACCTTGATGCGATCGCGGCCGGGGCCCGGCTCAGAGCGGGGGTACTCGAAGCTCTCGGTGACCCAGATGCGTCCCTTTTCATCAAACGTCATCGCGACCGGGTTCACGATGTCAGGCTCCGCCGCGACGACTTCCACCGAAAACCCGCTGGGAACGGTCATCTTGGCAATTGCATCCTGCGGCGAAAGAGGAGGGCCAGGCACCCCTTGTTGACGACGGGGAACGAAATTGTCGTCATTCTCGGCCGCTTGAACCGGGGAGAAAACGGCCAGCATGAGCCCCGCGAACAGGACAATTCGTAAAGGATCGCGATACATCGAGGAGCTTTCCGAGGAGGGGAGTGGGGCATGGCGAACAGGAAAGGATCTCTACCCAATGTAAAATCTAGCGGCCTGCATTCCAATCAAAACGCTGATGGCCTGTAAAAATAAACAGGTCTCCTGTGAAATTGCTCAGATCATGACCTAAGCCAGGTAGGCCGCTGCGATCAAAACGGCCAGCACGATCCAAATCCCCAACTGTTGGTCGGAAGGACTATAGAAAAGAGCGATCCCCAGTCCAAGAAGCGTCAGGGTCGTCCCCAATAGACCGGCAATTCGGCGGAACAACTGTACCGAGAGTTTCTCGGACGCTGCACGGGCTTCGTCCGCGCGGAGGGGCCCCCACTCTTCCGACTCCATCCGCTTCTGTTCGTTGGCCATCATGACCTTGGCGGTCCGCAGGGCCTCGATGGCTTCCTGCTGTTGTTTCTTGTCTTCGGCAGTCACGAATTCTTTGGATTGCAGTTCGTCCACCTTCTCCTGGAGCGGTGCGATCTCGGACGCTTCGCGTTGTTTGAATTCCTGCTCGGAAATGCTCCGCTGTGCGGAGAGACCGTCAACGCGTGCCTGATCGATCTGATCGCAACCCCGTGTAAATACGATGCAAAGCAGTCCCAGCAGGATGCCTGACTTGGCGATTTGCATGAGCAGCGTCGAGTCGAGTTCGGAAGAGGCATCCTCAGTCGGTGGGGGCTTCATCGGAGTCGGGTTGAGCTGAGCGGCACTGGGCGAACTGCCTGAGAAGCTGGAATCGCTGGAACGTCCCAGGCGAGATCGAAAGAGCCCGTCAATCGTTTTGGCCGGGACCCAATCGGTGTAGCCGGTACACCAGACCAGGGTATCGGCCTTGATGACGCCTTCTTCGGCCAGTTGCCAAAACTTGGTCGCCGAGACGGGGCCCACGTGGGCGTCGTCGATGGCGTAATACCACCGCAATTCTGATTGGGTCGAGCTAGACGAAGACGAGGGCATTCGGGCCAATCCATTCCCACGAGAAGAGATACGACAGGGTGTTCGGGAATTTACAGGCTCAACCCACCTGGCAAAATTGCCTGCCGGGTAGTCTGCACGTTTGTGGCAGCAAACCTGCTGAATCTATGGGGTAGTGAATTTACCGATCAGTTGCAAGGGAATTTTACCCCGTTTAAACTTTCCTCAAGCGAGGTTCACCTGCAAATTAGGTACCTCTATTCTATCTCACGGCGATCCTGCCTTCCATAATCGCCTCCCTTACCTGAGTCCCTCCCCTTTAATATCAAGGAAATGGCATGAATAGCCGGTACACCACGATCGCTCTGCTGCTGCTGAGCTGCACCGTCCCTGCATGGTCCGCCGAGAATGATCAAGATTGGCCCCAATGGCGCGGTCCCCAGCGAAACGGCAAGTCCTCGGCGACCGGATTGATTTCCGATTGGGAAGAGAAACAACCCAAGCTGCTTTGGATGGCCGAAGGGCTCGGCGAAGGTTACGCCAGCGTTTCGATCGTTGGTAACGACCTCTACACCACCGGTAACTTCTCCGACGGTCAGGCGGTCGTCTGTTTTGACCTCAACTCGAAGAAGGTCGCCTGGAAGCAAAACCTGACCTCGAAAGTCCCCAAGCACGGCTATACCGGTTCGCGCTGCACGCCGACCGTCGATGGCGAAGACCTGTACGTGGTGATGTCGGAAGGGACCGTTGCCCGGCTGAATCGCAAGTCGGGTGACGTCGCCTGGAAGCGAAACCTGCAAGAGGAATTCGGGGCGTCCCTTCCAAGTTGGGGCTTTGCCGAATCACCGCTGATCGACGGCGACAAATTGATTTGCGGTGCGGGCTCCTCCAAGGCGTTGCTCGTTTGTCTGGACAAAAAGACCGGCAAAGAAATCTGGGTGACCCCGCGTGGCGATGCCAAGTTGGGTGAGAAAGGCAAAGATGAAGCTGGCTATTCTTCGACCCTGGTTTGTAATGCAGCCGGTAAGAAGCAATACGTGAAGCTAATCGGCCGCGGCTTGATTGGCGTCGATGCCGACACCGGCGACCTGTTGTGGTCGTACAACGCTGTTGCCAACGGAACTGCCAACATTCCCGACCCGGTGATCGATGGCGATTACATCTTCGCTTCAACCGGGTATCAAACCGGGGCGGCTCTGGTTCACCTGAAGAACGTTGGCGGCAAGATCGAAGCGGAAGAAGTGTACTTCCTCGATGCCAAGACGTTCCAGAATCATCACGGCGGCATGATTAAAGTCGGCGACTACATCTACGCCGGCACCAAGCACAACAGTGGCTTCCCGATCTGCGTCGAAATGAAGACCGGCAAGGTGCAGTGGGGTGGCGACTTCCGCCCCGAGGGGAAGGGATCGGCGGCGATTCTGTACGCTGACGGAAATCTGATCTACCGATATCAGTCAGGCGTGTTGGCGCTGGTGGAAGCCAACCCGACCGAGTACGTTCTGAAAGGAACGCTGACGCCTGAATACCAGGAGAAAGAAAGCTGGTCGCACCCCGTCATTGTGGATGGCAAGCTTTACCTTCGCGAACAAGACAAGCTGATGTGCTACGACCTGCGCGGGTAAGTCGTCCACAGCTCACAACTCGAAAGGGGCACCGAGCTAGCTCGGTGCCCCCTTTTTTGGTTTAAAACGACCATATAGCGTTTCTAAGGGAGTTGAAAGCCCGCAACGGCTGTGATTAGATTGAAAAGTCCCCCGAAAGAGAGTTGAAAGACTCTAGCGTTTTTTTTTATGTTTTTGCCTGGTGAGTTGATCTCAATGACAAAAAAGCAAGTTTGGACCCTCCTCAGCACCTTCGCGCTCCTGCTCGGTATGGGCGGCGTAGCGCTGGCCAAGGAGCTGACCGCCACTGATCCCAAGCACTTCAAGGTCGCTGATGGTTTCAACGTGGAACTACTTTACTCGGTGCCCAAAGATCAGCAGGGATCTTGGGTCAGTATGTGCGTTGGCCCCGATGGCAATCTGATTGTCTGCGACCAGTATGGCAAGCTTTACCATGTGGCCGTGCCCGACGCCGGTACCAAAGGCGAGGTCGCCGTGACCCCGATCGACGTCAAGATCGGTGGAGCCCAAGGGTTGATCTGGGCCTTCGATAGTCTGTACGTCGTGGTTAACAGCGGTCAGTTTCCCAGCGGTCTTCACCGCGTGACCGACAGCAACGGAGACGGCAAGCTGGACAAGGTCACTGAGCTGCGCAAGCTCAATGGTGGCGGCGAGCATGGTCCGCATGCCGTCATGTTGCATCCTGATGGCAAGCACCTGGTGGTGGTTTGCGGCAATCAAACCAATCTGACCGACTTCGCTTCCTCGCGCGTACCGCAGGTTTGGGACGAAGACCTGATCCTGCCGCGTATTTACGGTCGTGGCTTCATGCGAGACAAGATGGCTCCAGGTGGATACATCGCCAAGATTGATCCCGAAGGAAAAGAGTGGGAACTGATGGCGGTCGGTTTCCGCAACGAATACGACGCCGCGTTCAATCGTGACGGCGAACTGTTCACCTACGATGCCGACATGGAGTGGGACTTGAACACGCCGTGGTATCGTCCAACCCGCATTTGCCATGTCGTGAGCGGTGCCGAGTTCGGCTGGCGAAACGGATCCGGCAAGTGGCCTGAATACTACCCCGACAGCACGCCGGCTACGATCGACATCGGTCCTGGTTCGCCGACCGGCGTTGCGTTCGGTTACGGTGCCAACTTCCCGAAAAAATACGAAGAAGCGCTCTACGCTTGCGACTGGAGCTATGGCAAGCTGTATGCCGTCCATCTCGAAGAAGACGGAGCATCGTATAAGGCAACCGCCGAAGAGTTCATCACCGGCACGCCGCTACCACTCACCGATATCGTTATTCGCCCAGCCGACAAGGCGATGTACTTCACCGTGGGTGGCCGTAAGGTTCAATCCGGCCTTTACCGGGTAACCTACACCGGTGATAAGGGGGCCGAAGCCACGGCCGCTGCCTCTGGCACCAACGAAGCCATGAAGCTGCGTCGAGAGCTTGAAAAGCTGCACGTCTCGAGGGATCCCGCAGGACTGGATCTCGCGCTGGCCAACCTAGGGAGCGACGATCGTTTCATCCGTCAGGCAGCCCGGATCGCTCTGGAACACCAACCCGCTGCCTCTTGGCAGGAAAAGACGCTGGCCCTGGGCGATACCAATAGCGTGATCAACACTGCGATCGCCTTGGCTCGTACCGGCGATGATTCGCTGCGTGAAAAGGTTTTAGATAAGCTCGACACGATCGACTATGCCGCGGCCAGCAAGTCGCAGAAGCTTGATCTGTTGCGGGCCTATGGCCTCGTACTGATAAGGATGGGAGACGACGCTTCCGTTCGTGATCGCTACCTGAAGAAGCTCGAGCCACTGCTGCCGGCCAAGTCGCCGGAAGAGAACCGCATGCTGGCCGAACTGCTGGTTCGCCTGCAATCACCCGTCGCCGCACCGAAGTTGGTTGCCCTGCTGGAAGCCACCCCGACCCAGGAACAGCAAATCGAACTGGCCAAGAGCCTGCGGCTTCTGAAAGCTGGCTGGACCGACGAGCTGCAGGAAAAGTACTTCCGCTGGTTCCACAAAGCGGCCACGTACCGCGGCGGGGCAAGCTTCGACTTGTTCGTGCAGGACATCAAGAAGGAAGCGGTCGAGAACCTTACGCCGCAGCGTAAGAAGGCCTTGGCTTCGATTCTGAACAAGAAGCTAGAATCAAACACGCCCGTCTTCAGTGGCAAGCCTCGCACGCTGGTGAAGAAGTGGACCGTCGAGGACCTGGCCGCCGTGGTAGAGCCTTCGGCATTGAAGAACCGCAACTACGACAAGGGGCAGCAGCTCTTTGGCGAAGCAAGCTGCTTTGCCTGTCATCGATTTGCGGGGCAGGGCGGGGCGATTGGTCCGGACCTGACCGGTCTCTCTGGCCGCTTCAGTCCCCGAGACATCCTGGAATCGACCATCCTGCCGAGCAAGCAGGTGAGCGACCAATACGAAGCCGTCAAGATCCTTACCGATGACGGTAAGGTCGTGGTCGGTCGTATCGTAAACCTGGCTGGGGACACCTATCGGGTGAACACCAACATGCTCGATCCAAACGCACTGACTATGGTCGACTCAAACACGATCGAAGAGATCGTCCCCTCGGATAAGTCGATGATGCCGGAGGGACTGCTGGACAACTTCACCGAAGAAGAAATCAAGGACCTGATGGCCTACCTTCTGTCGCGAGGCGATCGCAGCAACGAGATGTTCGCCGAGAATTAGGATTTGCTTCGCAAGAAAAAGAAAACCACGATGGCAATCCATCGTGGTTTTTTTATTGAGTGCCGAAGAGAGGACTTGAACCTCCACGGGGTTAACCCCCACTAGGACCTGAACCTAGCGCGTCTGCCAATTCCGCCACTTCGGCCTATGCTCTCAGGTGGAAACAACTATTTATGCCTCTGGATGTCTCTTTTTTCAAGGACCCCCTGGGGCAAAAAATGGCCTGCTGCCACAGATTTGCCTGAAAAACCAGCTCAATCGGTCTAGCACGTCTGCTTGAAAGGGAATTTAAACCGCTTTTAAATGGTTCTGCCGAGCCGAGATATTGGCGACCAGGGCCTTGATCAGGGCCACAATATTTTCCTGGCCGTATAGCTTGGGGTCCATGTGAAACAAGGAGTGCTCCAGGACATTCTCCAAGTCGACACGTCGCAGGTCGCTCCGGTTCAGGTACCGCATACTCCAATCGGGGAAAATTCGTTCGTCGTACTCACCCAGCTCGACCTTGTTGACGATATCGTGACGGATGTCTTTCTCGATGACGTCCATTAGATCCAACACGACCTGTCGATCCCCTTCCAGATATTGAAAGAAGACGCCGTGGTCGTAGCACAGGTAGCCGGTAAGTCCGAGGGTGGCGTTCTTGGCCGATGCGTGCCTGGCTAATCCTTCGAGATCGAGTTCGGTACTGTCGATGGTACTGTAACTAGCATAGGCAAGTGCAAACACGGGAGAATCCCTTTCATTGGTTTCGACGGTCATCTTGCCGCCGAGGGCGTCCCCCTTTCTTTTCCCATCTTCATGACGATGCACCGGGATTATAAGCAAATTCACCAATCCACATATGTTAGTGTTAATCGCATGGCAAGTTGGGGTCTCTTGCTCTGATGTGGCTTAAACGCTGCATCGGAACGAGCCGGAGGAAGGATATTCCGGGAACTCGGGAGGATCTCGCTAGCAAAAAATCAGGTGATCTTTCAGTCGGTAGCGTGGGACGTATTTTATTCTCTGGAAACTCTCCGGGGAAACTAGTTAGTATAGAACTTCACCGATTCCTCCGATTTCCCCTCGCGATTCCCTCCCTTAATGCATGCATTGCGGTGTATGCATTCCTCCTTCATTCCATCCGAGCTTCGCATGTTTCGCCGTCGCGCCCACTGGGTCATGATCCTCGCTTCGTTGCTTCTGGCCCTGGTCCTGCGTGCCGTCCTGTCGGCTCAGAGCCTGCCTACCGAGTCGTCGAAGTCCTCCGAGCCGTTCGGTATTCAGGTGGTCGACGAGGCCACCGGCCGCGGCGTGCCACTGGTCGAACTGATCACCACCAATGAAATTCGCCTGGTCACCGATAACGCTGGCTGGGTGGCCGTCGACGAGCCAGGCCTGATGGGGCAGAAGGTGTTCTTCACGGTCCAGGCACACGGCTACGAATTTCCCGCCGATGGCTTTGGCAGTCGAGGCCGCGCCTTGGAAGTCCTCCCCGGCAAGACGGTTCAGTTGAAGATCAAGCGAAACAACATCGCCCGGCGGCTTTATCGGGTCACCGGCCAGGGGCAGTACCACCACTCGACCCGTTTAGGTATGCCCAACCCTTGGCGGCATCCGAATTTGAATGCCCAGGTCATGGGGCAGGACTCGACCCAGGCCGTTGTTTTGGGGGAGCGTATCTTATGGACCTGGGGCGATACGGCACGCGTTTCCTATCCGCTGGGAAACTTCGCCACGTCCGGTGCCTGGTCGAAGCTTCCCAGTCACGGTGGAATGGATCCGTCGATCGGTATCGATCAAACGTACATCGTCGACGACGGCGGCTTCAGCAAAGCGATGTTCAAAAACGACGTCGGTGGAACCGTCATCTGGATGCACGGATTTTTTGTGCTGGAAGAAAACGAAGGTCAGCTTAAGGGGGTGACTCACTACTCCGTGAGAGAAGGCCTCGGCAAGGAGCATCGCAGCGGGATCGCCGTTTTCAACGAAAAGACCGAGCAGTTCGAGCAGGTCAATCAGTTTCCCGAGAGCACACGGCTGTACCCCCAGGGACAAACATTTCGACATACCGAGAATGGCCAACCGTACATCTACTTCGCCACGCCGTACCCCATACTTCGCGTGCCAGCCAAGTGGGACGCGGTGTTCGATCCGACTCAGTACGAGGCCTGGACTTACCTGGAGGAAGGAGCTTCGTTTGACCGAAGCAGTCCGCGGCTTGCCCGAAACTCGCAAGGCAAGCTCGACTATGCCTGGCGAAAGGATACCGACCTGGTCGATGCCCAGCGGCAGCGGCAGTTGGAACAATCAGGGCACCTTCAAACTGGTGAAGGATGGATTCAAACAACCGATATCGACAGGGGACGCAAGATCACGCTCCACCGCGGTTCGGTTCGGTGGAACGACTATCTTGACTGCTGGGTGATGATTGCCAATGAGATCTACGGCGAAGAGTCGAATCTGGGCGAAGTCTATTTCCTGACCTCCAAGACGATCCCTGGCACGTGGGAAAAGGCGAAGAAGATCGTCTCTCACGACAAATACACCTTCTACAATCCCGTGCACCATGGCTTTCTGGATCAGGCCGACGGCCAGTTGATCTACTTCGACGGCACCTACACCAAGCAGTTCTCAGCCACCAAGGTGGGGACTCCGCGCTACGACTACAACACGATCATGTACCAACTTGATCTTGCAGACGAGCGACTGCGTTCGATCAAGTAGTTCCTATGGTAGGAGTGATTATTGAGTTCTGTTGCGATCCCCTTGAGCCTCGTTTCCGCAGGGTCATAGGCACGAGTGAGGTTGCCCGAATTTTGCCTAATACTTGCCGCAAAATGCGTCTGACGGGCGATGGGGTCGGTTGTTCCAGCACCCCGTTGTGAATACTATTTGACACTTGCTAGTTGTCTAAGTATTTAATTCTTTTCTTTTCGCTTACTTCTCGCTAGGTTTGTTATGGCTATGTCGCGACGCGTCCTTTCTGGTTTTACGTTGGTCGAATTGTTGGTCGTGATTGCGATCATCGGTGTCTTGATCGCCTTGCTCTTGCCGGCCGTTCAACAGGCCCGTGAAGCTGCTCGCCGAATGCAGTGCAGCAACAACCTGAAGCAGTTGGGACTGTCGTTTCACAACTTCCACGACACGTTCGGCTACTTGCCACCAGCTGCGCTGCGGAACGAATACGCAAGCTTCTATCCACTGATCATGCCGTACCTCGAGCAGAAGAACGTCGTCGATCAACTCGATCTCGAACTACCGATGACTACGGGTGCGAACTATACGTTCATCAATACGGACGCCGCCGCGGTGCCGATGCTGCTCTGCCCGAGCCGACGAAGCGGAACGCAGATTTCTGAATTGGGCGCCGCGACTGATTACTGCATCACCGGCAATCGCGAAAGCACGAACGAATGCGACCGCCTAGACGCCGACAACGCTACGCCGGGTCTGCACTACAGCGCGTTGATTCTGGCCAAAGGAGGCACCGTCGACAGCAGCAACCGCCTGACCGGTTGGAAGTCGCAAACCAACTTTGCGAGCATCACCGACGGCCTGTCGAACACGTCGATCCTGGGTGAAAAATACGTCCCCACCAGCAACATCAACAAGCATGCCAATGCGGGGGACGGAACCCTTTACTACTGGCACATCGACGACTGGAAAACCTGGATGATCATCCGTAACTCGAAGTTCCCACTCATGCGTGGTCCTAACATCACCACGGGTGAATACCGCAAGAGCATGGGAAGTTATCACCCCGGCATCAGCCAGTTTCTGATGGCCGACGGAAGCGTCACGAATGTCGCTAACAACGTGAATCCAGAGTTCACGCTGCTGATGGCCGACCGTCGTGACGGTCGTGTGAACAACTACGACCAATAGACTTTCGTCTCGTTTCATGATCGTCTGCAGGCGTTCTCATGTTGAGAACGCTCTCAGATTTCGTTTCGTGCCGATCGGACTGTTTCAATCAGGATGCTTCTCATGCGCATGCAATACGTTTCCGTAGCCGTGTTACTTTTCGCGGTTTCGTCGCTTGGCCTTCTCGGCTGCAGCGGCAATGGTGGTGCCACCGAGGTGGTTACCGGTACGGTCACCTTCACCGATGGATCGCCTGTCTCGGGCGGCACGATCATCTTTGCTGATACCCAGAAGAATTCGAGTTCGGTGGGGTACATTCAGGAAGATGGCACTTACACGCTCGGCACGTTCGGCGAGTCCGACGGTGCCCCGCAAGGCAACTACAAAGTGACCGTCATCGGCAGTAGCGACTATGGAAAGTCTTCGCCAATCAGTTCGAAGTTCGCCAACCAGGATCAGACCCCCCTTACGGCCAAAGTGGTCGACGGAGAGAATGTTCTGGACTTCGAGGTTGAAAAAGGTCGGTAACGTCCGGCCTTCTAGAACGGATGATAGATCGGTTTCGCATCGCGAATGCTGATGCGATTCGATTCTGAATCATCGCAGTAAAGTCCGAACGTCGTCCATAAGACCGTTGTGATGAAGAGCACGACGTACACCGGGATCGTCACCGCGATCCACACGACGATATAACTACCGACCGGTAGCGCAGAGGCTCCAGCCAAGGCATGGATCAGCAGGTCGCACACCAGCGCACCCAATAGAAACCCCATAAATCCTGCGGTCAACCATAGTGGGATTTGCAGAATGCACGCGACGATTACGGCCGCGAACTGGTCTTCCCAGGGGAGCGGGACATAGCGGCTGTGACGGGCAATGTTCGCCCAGGCATGGATCAGGCTCGGTAGCGTCCAGAATAGGAACAGAGCAACTCCCACCGGCGGTATCGCCAGGAACACAATCGAGCAGAAAAAGATGGCTAAGAACGCGGCGAACAAGAAGCCGGAATAGCCATGGTTCTCATTTGCCTGTTCGTCGAGCTTCGGCATCGCTCTGGAATTTTGTTGGGCCAAGATCAAAACGCAAAAAAGGGTGAGAAACCTATGTCCTCACCCTATCATGGTTACGATATCGCGACAACGAAATGCTTAACCGGCACGGCGGCTCGTGTCGCTGGTGGTCTCTTTTTCGTTCGACAGAACGCGAAGCTGCGGACGGCTGACGTCGACGCCGCGGCCTCGGCTGCGGGCCTGGATGAAGCCGCGTTCGCTTTCGGCCAGGAAGTCGGCAAAGTGAACGGCAGGGCTCATCGGGAACTCGCGTCGAACGCGTTCCAGGGCTTCGCGATTGGTCAGGTTCGATCGGAAGATGATGCGATAGGCCCGCTTCAATTCGGCGAGTTGCTCTGGCGTGAAGCCGCTTCGCTTAAGGCCAATGATGTTCAGTCCCACCACCAGGCTGCTGCAGCCGTCGACGGTGACGTAGGGAGCGACATCTTGCACGACGTGTGCCTGACCACCCACCATGGCGTTGCGGCCAACGCGGCAGAACTGATGCACGGCCACGGCACCACTGACGTAAGCGCGGTCTTCGATGACGACGTGCCCGCCCAGCATTACATTGTTGGTGATAATGGTGTTGTTTCCGATGATCGTGTCGTGGCCGACATGGGCTTGGACCATCAGCAAGTTGTTATCGCCGATGACCGTGTTCTTGCCAGGGGCCAAGCCGCGGTGGATGGTGGTGAACTCTCGGATGACGTTGCCCGTACCGATGATGACGTCCCCGAGATCGGCTCCGGCACGCAGGTGCTGGGGAGGACCGCCGATGACGGCATGCTCGTGGACCTTATTGTTGGCACCAAGCCGGGTGCCTTGTTTGATGGAGACAAAGGAATTTAGCTGACATCCATCTCCCACCTTCGTGTTCTCTTCGATGACGCAGAACGGGCCAATCGCGACGTTTTCGCCAATTTCCGCCGAGGCATGAACGATTGCGGAAGGGTGGATCTGAGTCACAGCAAATCCTTTTGCTGAAGGTCGAAGATGGGAATCGATGATATCGGACCGCTCGGAAAGGGGCCTTCCTGGCCGCATTTCTTCGCGCTATAGCGTTCCTAGATACGATTATCGGTAAAACCTGTCCACCCCGATCGATCGAAACCGCACATTTGCGCAGGAGTTCGCCTGATTCCACAACGCTAGCGGTGCTGCTATCACCGTCCCAAAAGCGTTAAATGTTTGTCACAAAGACCGTTGATATTTTCCAGGTTTTCGATTTCAACGTCGTCACCGGCTATGCTATTGGCCAGCGCGGAAACGTCAACTATCGGAGCCCCGTCATGAAATTGTTCCCACTTTTCTTCATGTTAATCATTGCTGCGAACGCTGCCGGTCAGGAACCCGAACTCGTTCGGCCGAATGGTTCTAAGATCCAATTGAATGTCGACGACAAACGAGCGTTCCCCGAGCCTCCCCCTCAATTCGATCAAGACGACGAAGATATCCCTCATGGCAAGAGTGAGATGATCGAGTACGATTCGGCCAGTGTCGGTACGCGACGAAAGATGCTGGTTTACACGCCCCCGGGGTACTCCACGGAGACAAAATATCCGGTCCTCTATTTGCTGCATGGAATTGGTGGCGATGAAACGGAATGGCAGCGATTCGCCAAGCCAGGTCAGTTGCTCGATAAGTTGGTCGCCGAGGACAAAGCCGTGCCCATGATCATCGTGATGCCTAACGGCCGAGCTCAGAAGAATGATCGCGCGGAAGGAAATGTTTTTGCCGCGGCTCCGGCATTCGCTAAGTTCGAGGACGACCTATTGGAAGATGTTATTCCCTTTATTGAGAAAAACTACAGCACTCGAACCGATCGCGAAGGACGAGCAATTGCTGGGCTTTCGATGGGGGGCGGCCAGTCGCTGAACTTTGGACTAAGTCATCTCGACAAGTTTGCCTGGATCGGCGGGTTTTCGTCGGCTCCTAATACGAAGAAGCCTAAAGAGTTGTTGCCGGATCCAGGTGCCGTGGACGAGTTCAAATTGCTTTGGCTCTCGTGTGGTACCAAGGACGGGCTGTTTCGGATCAGCCAGGACTTTCATGTTTATCTCAAAGAGCAGGAAGTCCCCCACATTTGGCACGTGACTGAAGGAGGGCACGATCCGCCCGAATGGAAGCAAGCCGTGTATTACTTCTTGCAGAACGTATTTCAGCCAACGAAGTAGCAATTGCTAGGCGCACAGAGGGGCGTGTCAAACGAAGTGGTCTGACCTATAATTAAGGGACGTTCCCGAACCCATTTTGCGTCTTTTACCACGATTGCGAGACCATGTCCGAAACGTCTGCCCTGTATAGCGAAGGTGAAAAGCTTCGAGACGAAGGGAAATATGCCGAGGCCGCCGAAAAGTTCAAAGCGGTTCTGGCGGAAAAGCCTGACCATGTCTTGTCGCACATGGCCCTGGCGGTGACCTACGGGAATCTGAACAACTTCGACGATGCCTGCTACCACGCCGAAATGGCTTGCCAGTTGGAGCCGAACGAACCGTTCAACTTCACGGCCCTGAGCGTGACCTATCAAAAGGCCTTCGAAGCAACCCGGGACCATAAGTACATCGAGAAGGCCGAACAGGCCAAGCACCACTCCGATGTCTCTCGGGGTGGGATGTAGTGCCTCATCTTTGTCCCCTCTCCACCGTCTGCGAGGGAGAGGGGACCGGAAATCACCGAGACTACCCGTCAATCTGAATCCCTGCGTCGTCAATATGGTACGGGATGATCTCCTCGGTGGCGGCGCTGCCTCGGTGTTTGCTGATGTACATGGCGCGGCGGATCTTGGTGCCGTCGAGCAGCTTCCCCATGTAAATGACGGTGTTCGCCCCGCTGATTAAATCCCCTTCGTCCAGATTGCGGGAAATTAGATGCTCGAGCATCGCTTCCTTGGACGTCTGCAGCATCATGCAGCCGATCGAATGGCTGTCGTAGTTGTGCTGCTCGGCCGCTTCGCTGTTCTTGCGAAAGGCCTGGCGAAAGAGATCCCGCGCGACCCACATCGGATCTTTTCGCAGTACCTGATGATAAACGTACTCGAACAGTTCGATCTGAATCGACTCGGCCGGAACGTCGACCGGCTCCAGACCATCGATCACCACGCGGCGGCATCCCCGGGTGAAGTTTCCGTACAAGTAGCCGATGGTGGTCGCCAACTTCTCGTTGATCTGCTTCTGCCAATGGCCCAGTTCGTCCCAGTCCATTTCGCGGCGTGAAACCCGCTTCCCCTGGTAATCGAACACATGCAGCATCTCGCCATGGGGCAGATCCGACTCGAAGAAGTTTTCGAGGTCAGGCTGCTTGTGCGAATCGGCTTCGATCGGCGTCCAGCCGAACATCCGCTCGGCATACTCAACATGGCTTTGCGAATCTCCCCGCGTGCTCATGTCGAAGAAGATCCCTTTGTGGTTGTCGGCATCTTGTCCGGCGTGGGCGAAGTGTATTCCCATTTGGGTTTTGCCAATGCCTGTCGCTCCGATCACTAGCGTCAGCGTCCCAGGAATCAGGCCGCCCCCCAAGTGTTCATCCAGTTTGGGGATCCCCGTCGTTTGTCGTGCTGCAGGCATATTGCTTCGCTAGAAAATAGATGTCGTCGGATGGCTGCGAACGTCTTTGTTGGTAGTCATCAATCGTGACAGCATGGCCGTCAAAAGAAAAGATGGCTATCACCTGGAAAGGTGTAGCCATCCTACGGTTGCGGTATTACTTGTGGCGATGATTGAGGCGAACTACTTTGACCCGATCAGCCCCTTCGCGTTCGTCTTCACGCGGCACAGGTACATATCGGCGGTCAGGTAAAGCGTTCCGTCCGGGCCAAAAGCACAGTTGGCGGTGCGTTCGCCGGTGCTGATGCGACCCAGCAGTTTGCCTTCGGGGGTGAAGACCAGCACGCCGCCAGGACCGGTTGCCCAGACGTTGCCGTTGGTATCGACCTTCATGCCGTCGCTGCCGCCAGGGCGTTTGCCGCGCCACTGCTTCGCATCGTAGAACATCTTGCTTTCGCCCAGCGTGCCGTCTTCCTTCATCGGGAAGGCCTTCCAGTGGCATTCTTGCGAGTCGGCCACGTAAAGCGTCTTTTCATCCGGTGACAAAGCGATCCCGTTCGGGCGAGGGCACTCCTTGGTCAGCAGCGTCAGCTTGCCATCTTTGCCAAGACGATAAACGCCGCAGTAGTCCAGTTCAGCTTCCTTCCCATTCAATCCGCCAGGCAAGCCGTACGGAGGATCGGTGAAGTAGAGATCGCCGTTGGAGTGATAGACCAGGTCGTTAGGGCTGTTCAGGCGTTTTCCTTCGTAGTGCGAGACCAGCACCTTACGTTCGCCGTCGACCATCTGGGTGATGTTGCGATCGCCGTGGCAGCACATCGTCAGGTGACCTTCCGGCGAGATGGCCAGGCCATTGGTGCCTGGTTCGTGCCCTTCAAACTTCGACATCCCAGTGTACCCGGCAGGCTGCATGAAGACGTCGGTCCCGTGCCCTGGCTTGTACTTCACGATGCGATTGTTCGGAATGTCGCTGAACAGCAGAAAGCCCTTGGGCATCCAGACCGGCCCTTCCGACCACTCAAACCCATCGGCCAACACCTCGATCTTGGCATCCTTGGGAACAAGCTCATCGAACGCCGGGTCAAGCCGTTCGATCTCGCCAATGGTCTTCTTCACGTCATCGGCTACGGCCGGGGCAGCGATCGCCACGCAGACCAGCAGAGTCAGCGCCAGGGAGGAAACACGCATGAGGGAAACTCCGTATCTTGGATGGGTTTGATTTGGTTGAGGCAGGGGGAAGAATATTTATCCTAACTTGCCGAAGGGCGCGAGGCAATTCGCTGCAGATTTGTTTCGATCGCCGTAGGAAGCAGCTTTCTGCATAGAGTTCGCATGAATGTGGGGTATCGGCTAAACTGCCCTGAATGAACGTCACCTCACAGCAGATCGAAAACGAAACGGCCGGCGCCAAGCCTGCTCGACGCCGGGGGCTTCGCTTCTCAATAGCGACGATGATCCTGGTGACCGCCGTCGTTGCGCTCGTGATTTCGCATGCGATGACTTCCTTACAGCTCATGGAAATGCAAGAGGATCTACGCCGCGCGCACGCTACGGCTGGCATGTTCCATATTCAAGACCCGGACCACCTGTACGTTCGTTCGATCAGTCAGCCGCTCTTGCACGTGTGGCAATGGCGTATCCAAGTACCGCCGGGCAAGTCGTATCGTACCGACCTCAGCGAACTGGTTCCTCGTGGAGGCTATCCAACGGAAGTCTGGCCCTTGGAACTGCAACCTGGCGACAACCTACTCACCATTCAACTGGTACGAAGCGAACTAGGAACATGGAAAGCACTTCGCTTCCTGGATTGGAAACAAGACGACAAGCAGCAAGCCGCGCATCGCAGGTATGATTCGCGGGAGTTAAAGCTCGACGGCGGCAAGTGGCTCGAAGTTGGAAACCAGGGGCTTCCGCCGATCACCAACGCTCAGGCTGCATGGCTCGACAATGATGCAGGTAAAGTGATCGCTTACCCGCATAGCGTGTTGCCAGCGGATCTTGTCATTCAAGGTCCTGGCGGCAAACAACACATGGAACTATTTCGGATCATCGATCTTCAGGTTCCTACCGCCGATAACAACGGCAACGAAGGTCTTTTGATTTGGATCGAAGAATTATCTCCGAAAAACGCCTATGGAAACCAATAACCCACCAGCCGACGCGACTGAGTCTCAGCCATTGCGGCGTCGTTTCCGCTTCTCGGTCCTCACCATCCTGTTGGTGACGGCGATCGTCGGTCTCTCGCTGGCATACTTTCGATCGAGTAGTGAACTTCTGGATGCAAAGGCTAAGTTGAACGATCTTCGCCGAACCTATGAATTGATCGACGTCAAAGATAACGAGAAGATCTACGTTCTCCCGATGAAGGTGCCTGCGACCGACATGTGGCAGTGGCGCGTCTATCTGCCCGAAGGGGCCAGGTACTGTATCCATTTCGACTACAACAGCATCCCGCCGAAAACACCCAAACCGACGACCAGGTCAAAGTTGACCGTTTCGCCGGGGACCTATGTGATCACTCAGATGTTTACCTTAGAACCAACCTCGAAGACTCCGAAGTGGAGGTTCAATCTGTCAGCACTTGGGCCTTATGCCAACGTGCAGGCCCGCGGAAGTATACCGCGAGAGGAGCTCCGTTGGCTCGAGGCCGATATGCGACCCAACGGCGACTTCGTTCTTCCGTCGACCGAGGAGGGCGTGCCGGGGAAAAAGGTGAAGTTCCATATCGATCCCGATATTGAAAGCATGCTGCCGAATGCCTTTCAACAAACGAAGCACGAACCGGATCAAGCGGTCGATCTGCTGCGCTGGGAGGTGGACGAGCCACGCAATCCGCTCGGCCAAGAACCGAGCGATTACTTACCGCTGGAAGTCTTGCGATTGTGGATCGAACGCGAGAAGCCACCGAAGGTTTCGCAAGGTCTCATTCCTTGCCCGCTGATCCGCCAGAAGGTCTTGGGAAGTGGACTTCAAGGGCAGGTCGGTTCCTACGAGGGGCTCGTTCCATGACCACTCCCCAGGAGCATCAAGTCGATGTGCCGGACTCGCGGAAAAAGCGATCGTGGAGGATTCGCTTCTCGTTGCTCTCGATGATTCTCTTGATCACGGTGGTTGCCCTCTCCATTTCTCATTGGCAGATGTCCGAGCAACTTGCTCAAATGAAAGTGCGAACCGAGCAACTGAGTGATTCGCTCGGCATTCCTCCTGTCAGCGACCCGACGAAGGTCACTGCGATCGGCGTCCCGCTGATGGTGGACGATGCGTGGGAGTGGCACTTGGTCATTCCCGAGGGAAAGGAATACGACCTGTATGTGGCATTCACGCATGTTCCCGGCGAAGGGCTTCCAGAGAATCCTATTCACGTCGAGTCAATCACCAATGGCGAGGTACGCATCAATCTCTCGATTGAGAAGCAAGAGATGACAGGGCCTATTGCGGTAGTACAGGGTAAGTACGTCCTGCCACCTCAGGGGGCGACTACGATGCTTTACCATGGCATGTCCCCTCGTGAGGCATCTTGGCTCAAAAATTTTGCTGGAGAAAAACGAAATATTGCCCGGGGCAGTTCGACGACCGGTAGGGAGAACCTCAAGTGGTATCGCACGCGAAATGAGGGGCTTATCAAAGATCCGGAGTTCGTCGCGACCTTGTTTGACCCGGACGATGTGATTGTTCTGCGGCGAACACGCGTGTTCCCCATGAAGGAAGAGGGAGACAAAACCGAACCAAAAACATGTGCCGGGATGATGGTCTGGCTGGTTCCCAAAGTGGCCGAAGACCAAGCAGCCGATCGCTAAACACTCTTTTCGCCCAGGCAAAGCTCTTCCGCAGGCTGCGGCTTCGGAAATGCCCAGTGTGCCGTGATGCCTGCGGCGATAGCGGCCAGCGCGATCGTTACGGCCATCGGAATCGCCGTGCCATTGGCCGTCAGTCCAATCATCAAAGCCGCAATCGTGCCGAACCCAAACTGGCATGCCCCCATCAGTGCGGCGGCGGTGCCTGAGATCTTGCCGTGGGCTTCCAATGCCATCACGCCGCACAGCGGCAAGATGAACCCGATCGACATGATGATCACAAACAACAACGCGGAAAGTAGGACGACGTTCATTTCGCCTGCCAACTCTAGCGAAAGGAGCGTTACCGCGGCCAGCACGTAGGTGACCAAGGCCGCGCGGATGATGGTCTCGGCGCGGAAGCGACCCAGCAGTCGCGGGCCCGTCTGGGCACCAATCATCAGCCCAACGGCGTTCGATGCGAAGATGAAACTGTACAACGTCGGCGAGACGCCATGAATGTTGATGAACGCGAACGACGAGCCGGTCAGGTAGGCGTAAATGCCTGCCTGGGCAAACGCCATCGTGGCGACGTACGGCATGTACTGTCGACTGAATAGGAGCGTGCCGTAGTTTCGCAGGGTAGTGATCGGGTGGCTCGAAGTCCGCTGCTCGGGCAAGCGGGTTTCCGGCAAAAGCGTCAGTACGAGCACGATACAGCCCACTCCGAACACGGCCAGCAGCACAAAGATCCACCGCCATGAAGCGAACATCAAAATAGCCGAGCCCAACAGGGGACCCAAAATCGGAGCCAGGCCGAGCACCAGCATCATCATGCCGACCAGTTTGGCGGCGGTCGGTCCGGTATACAGATCGCGTACCACGGCCATCCCAATCGCACGGCCGATCGAAGCACCAAGCCCTTGGATGAACCGCAATAACAAAAGCTGCTCGCCTGTTTGGACGAACGCACAACCAAGCGATGCGGCGATAAACAGTAGCATGCCGGCGATGATCATTGGCCTGCGGCCGACGCGATCCGAAACCGGACCCAGAAACAACTGTCCCATCATCAGCCCGGCCAGGAAGGTCATCAGGCTGAACTGGACGACGCCTTCGCCGATGCCCAGCTCCGAAGTGATTTGCGGCATGCCTGGCAGGTAGAGGTCGATCGCCAAGGGGCCAACCGCCCCCAGGATTCCCAAAATGGGAGCGATCAGCCAGGGATGAATGTGCCGCGACGTCATGGTGCTTTCTGCGAGTTATCGGAAGTGCGTCAGTTTTTAACTTGAATCTGAATATTGGAAACGATATCGTTTCTTAAATGAAACGATATTCGTCTTCCGCTAATGAGTCAACGTTTATGTCGAAACCCCCATCCCGCGAAGCCGACAAGGCAAAGCCTGGCCGTCCGCCGGTTTACACCGAAAAAGAACGCTGTCAGCGTCTGTTAAGGGCGGCTGAAGAGGTTTTTACCTCGACTGGCTACGGTGCGGCGACGATGGAGGAAATCGCCAAATCGGCTGGCATGTCCAAGAAGACACTCTATGCGAAGTACCCCGACAAGGATCACCTGTTCGCCGCGATGGTGGGCGGTTTGAGCGATTCTCCCTGGGAAAACGACCAAACACAGATCATCGATGCCGGGGCCGAGCTTCGCCGACGATTGCATGCGATGGTTCAGTTCATCATGTCCGCCCGGCAAATTCGCCTGACGCGTCTGTTGATCTCGGAGGCGGAACGAACGCCGAAGCTGGCTCGCGATTTCCACGAGCGTGTGATCTCGAAAGCCCGTCGCTACCTGGCCGAAGCGGTCGAACGCGCTCGGGATGAAGGCATCGGCCCGCAAATTGAGGACGTCGATCAAATGACTGCGACGCTTCTGGGGGCAGCGTTGGCCCGCAATCACCTGGGGGCCCTCTTCGGCCGAAAGCCTAAGGCGACCCGAAAGCAATTGGAAGCCCAGGTCGATACGGCGCTGCGGCTGCTTGGCTATTAATCAGCAAGGTTGGATGGTCTCGGTGGCGACTCCTTTTAACTTTCACGTGCTTCAACGAATTTCTCGCCATCGCGAACAATCTTCGTTACATTCAGGGGACAACTCTACTCTTTTGCGGAGCAGTGCCCATGAGTCACGAAGATTCTGGCCGCGTCATTTCACCTCGGAAGTGGAATTTTGCGATGGCCCGGCGGATTGTGCTGTTGACGATCTTCTTGTTCGTGATGATCTTGGCGTGCTCGCCGCGGGCCTTGTTCTTCTTGCTAGATCGAGCGGAATGGGCAGGGCGCGAACTGGGAATGCTCGATTCTCGCGAGCAGGAAATGATTCACGTTGCCAGCGTGCCCCAGTCGGAAGACTTGAGCTGGGAGTGGCGAGTCATTCTTCCGCCGGGCCGCGTTTATCAATTGAACGTTCAGCGGGATGACATCGATCCTAATTCGTTACCGTACATCGCTTGGCCGGATCGAACGCTTCCGCCTGGCGAAGCTTTGATTTCTGTTTCTTACGAGCCCATCATCGACGATGGCCAGGTCACAGGGCAATGGACCCAGCGGCTTCGCGTTCGTCACCTGCCGGGAACGAAGTACTTTCCGCCCAGCGAATCTGCCCAGTTTATCCCAGTAAAAAAGATGACCTGGACGCGCGCCGATGGCCTCCGAAAAACGGAAGGGATGCCCCAAAATCGGATCGAGCAAGGCTTTGATGCCAGCCGACCGGTGGTCTTGCTGCGAACGTATGACCACGCCAGCGCTCTGGCCAATCAACAATACGACGGCGTGTTGGTGTGGCTGACACCGAAACAAAAGCCATAAAAAAACAGGGAGCCATTTCTCGCTCCCCGTCTTCTTTGATTTCCGTGGCCTGGCAAGTCCTACGACTTGATCATTTCCTTCACGGTCATGCCGCTGGGGATCATCGGTAGGACGTGTTCCTGGTAAGGAACCTGAACGTCCAGCACGTATGGGCCGTCGTAGGCGATCATTTCTTCCAGGGCGGGAAGCAGGTCGGCCTTGGCGCGGATGGTCGCACCGCCACAGCCGTACCCCTTGGCGATCTGGACGAAGTTCGGGTAGGTCTCTTTCGGGTAGATGTCCTCACCCTTGCCGTACCATTCTTCGTGATGAATCGGGCCCAGGTAGGTGTGGGCTCGGTTACCGGCCATGAAGCGGTCTTCCCACTGCACCACCATGCCCAGGTGCTGGTTGTTGAGCAGCAGCACTTTCACCGGCAGGTTTTCGCAGTAGCAGGTCGCCAGTTCCTGGATGTTCATCTGGAAACTGCCGTCCCCTTCGATGTCGATACACAGGGCATTCGGGTTGGCCGCTTGAGCCCCCATCGCCGCTGGCAGGCCGAAGCCCATCGTGCCCAGACCGCTGCTGGACATCCAGGTACGCGGCTTCTTGAACTGGTAGAACTGAGCCGCCCACATCTGGTGCTGACCCACGCCCACCGAGATGATCGTTTCGCGGTCTTGCGTGAGGCGCGAAAGCTCGGCGATGGCGTGCTGCTGCAGGATCCCGTCGAAGTCCTTGTTGTAGGTCAACGGGTCCTTCTTCTTCATGTCCTGGCAGTGAGCTACCCAGTCGGAAATGTCCTCAGGGGCTTCGACCACTTCGTTCAGCATCTTCAGAGCTGGCTTCAAGTCGCTGACGATCGGAATGTGGGCGATCTTGTTCTTGTTCAACTCGCCGGGGTCGATATCGATATGAACGATCTTGGCATCCTTGGCAAACTCGCTCAGCTTGCCGGTCACGCGGTCGTCGAATCGAACGCCCAAGCTGATCAGCAGGTCGCACTCGCTCACGGCCAGGTTGGCGTAAACGGTGCCGTGCATGCCGAGCATGTCGAGCGACAGCGGATCGGAATTCGGGAACGCACCCAGCCCCATCACGGTCATCGTGGTTGGGATGCCGGTCTTCTTGATCAACTCACGCAGTTCTTCGGAAGCTTCCGAGGTGATGATACCTCCACCGGCGTAAATGATTGGGCGTTTGGCACGCTTGATCGCGGCGGCAACCTGGCGAATTTGTTCTGGCTTGGCGATTCGAGAAGTGACGTTGTAGCCCGGCAGGTCCATTTCGCAGTCCCAATCGGGAACCGTTTGTTCGAGTTGGACGTCTTTCGGAATGTCGATCAGCACGGGGCCTGGTCGGCCGGTCGTGGCGATGTGGAACGCTTCCTTCATAATCCGACACAGGTCCTTGATGTCGGTCACCAGGTAATGGTGCTTGGTGATGCCGCGACAAACTTCGACGATCGGCGTTTCCTGGAACGCGTCGCTACCGATCACGGCACGCGGAACCTGGGCACTGATGGCGATCAGCGGAATGCTGTCGAGCTTGGCATCGGCGATGGCGGTGACGAGGTTCGTCGCGCCCGGACCGCTAGTGGCCATGGCGGCACCGACCTTGCCGGTCGACCGTGCGAGCCCCTGAGCCGCGAAGCAGCCGCCTTGTTCGTGACGAGGGAGGATCGTGCGGATCTTGTCTTTGTAACGCGTCAGCGCCTGGTGCAGCGGCATGCTGCAACCGCCGGGATATGCGAAGAGTACTTCTACGCCATGTCGTACCAGCGATTCGATCATGATGTCGGCGCCTAGCATGACTTGGTTTTTCGTAGATTTTTCAGTCGAAGTACTCACAGATTTTCTCCGGTGATTGAAACAGATTCCGATTGGACCCAATCCAGGTGCAAACCGTGCACGCGCGGTATGGATTGCCTGAATCCCGTGATCAAAAGGCCCTATGCCCGTAGACGGAGTCCGGGGATATTGGTCCAAACTATAAGGATAGGCAACTACGGCCCGAGGTTCAACCGAATCAGGCCGTTTTCAGGTGCGGAAAACCACTAAAACAGGGTATTTGGAGGGTCTCGGGTAGGAATGTTCACGTTGAGTTGCGCGGATATTTACGAATAGACATGCGACGATCTTATAGCGAGTGCAAAGATCGATCTCAGGTTCTTCGATTCGCGCAGCGCCCTGCAGTCCCTCTCCGTGCGAGGGGAGAAGGTCTGGGTCGTTGGTTAGTCGGCCAGGCGGTAGCGTAGGATGCACCAGAGGGCTGCGAGGCCGTCTTTCCAGGTGATCTTGTTGCTGGCCGACCAGTCCTGGGCGTTGTAGGTGACTGGGCGTTCGACGAAGCGATAGTTTCGCTTGGCCAGCTTGGCGGTGATTTCCGGTTCGATGCCGAAGCGGCTCTCTTGCAACTGGACCTGTTGGATGACCTTGCGTGGAAAGGCCTTCAGCGCGGTCTGCATGTCGGTCAGGTGCAAGCCGGTCAGGCAGTTGGAAATACAGGTCAGCGTTTGATTGCCGAGTTGTCGGATCCAAGAGGTCTCCTTCGACTTGCCATCGTGCGCCAGAAATCGCGATCCGTAGGCGACATCGGCTTCGCCCGTCACGATCGGGCGAATGACCTGCACCAGATCCTGAGGATCGTATTCGAGGTCGGCATCTTGAATGACGACCACGTCGCCGGTCACTTCGGGCAAAGCGGTGCGGATCGCGGCGCCTTTGCCTTGGTTGGTTTGGTGATAGAAGATCTTCAAATCGCAGAAGTGCGCCAGGCGGGTTAGCACGTCACGTGTTGCGTCGGTGCTGCCGTCGTCGACGATGGCGATTTCGGTGCGAAATGGCAACTGCATCAGCCGCTGAATCACGGCAGCGACAGTCGACTCTTCGTTGTAAACCGGCACGATCACCGACAAGCGGAAGTCGTGCGGGAGTTGGTAGTCGACGACGGTTGCCTGATCAGCATCCGACAGCATCTCTTCGGCCAAAGACTGGGCATCGGCCAGTCGAAATTCGTACGGCGCCAAATCGAGCGGATGATCGTCGATTGGTTCCCAGGTCGATGCTCCGCAGTTTGGTGTCAGTAAGCTGGTGCTCATGGTTGCCCTCGTGTGGTTGTCGTGCCGTTGGCACGGGCCAAGTGCGATGATGGGTGGTTGTTGCCGTCATGCTTGGGTATCGCAGGCCAGGCAACATAGCCAATTTGCTCAGCATTCGAAATCGAACGCTGTTGTGGGGCGAGGTATTCGGGAGACTGGGGTTCGTCGAACAAGTCGCTGCGTCCCCAGATTTGTGCCAGTGAATCTTGATACAGAAGCGTCCAGCCGGTGACTTCCTGCATCACGTGTTCGGAATGAGGCTGGCCGCGATCCAAGAGAACCAGCTTCGGGTCTCCTTCGATCAGGGCGGCCGTGGGATCGACGGGGCCTGCGAGTTTGCGATTTCGCATGCTAGGCTCGTCACCCAGGATGAAGTCGAAATGACGATCGACAACCGCTTGCGGATAACAGGTGCGGAATCGCCCGTCGAACTGAACGCTGGAGTCGCCAGCGCTGCAGCGCGCCGCAATGAAATACTGCGCCCAGTTGTAGGAAACGATCGTCTTGCCGTGCAGGTTGTGCTCGTCGAGGAACTCCATCGCCGAGACTGGGTATGTATCGCGGTAGACTGGCATCACGCTCAGGCGATGAAACATCGGCAAGGCAAACAGCATTCCGCCGATCACCACCACACCCCAGGCAATGGCCGGGTGAGGGCTCTTTTCGCTCTGGTAGGCTCGCTGCATGACGCGCTGCCAGACACTTACCACGTGCGGCGTGACCCAGAACCCGCACAGCATGGCGAGAAAAGGGGCGTGACGCTGGTGCATGACGGCTTGCGCGGCGACCAGTAGCAAGACGACTATCTGCGTGAAGTCGAGCGGTTTGCGAGAAAACGTGAGCGACAACACGATCACGCCCACCATCGCCACAAACGCAATGCTGAACATGTCGAGCGAGTAAAGCGGGTGCCATTCGGTGATTTCGGGACGCGGCTCGCCAAGGGCTGCGAGCAACCATTGATGCAGCCCAAAGCTGTACGGATTGATCAGTGTGGCGAGGAGTGCGACGACGATCATGAGCGCCAATCGGCGTAGCATTCCGGAGGCCTTCCACCGGTGCATGGTGGCGGCTTCGATCATGCGGCACGCCAGGTAAACGCAGAGAACGCCGACGCCCGCCATGAAGCCGCCGTGGGTGTTGGTCCATAGGAAGCACAGCGGAACGGCCAGCCACATCAACTTCACCCAGCGGTGATTCCAACTCAGCGCGTCGGCCGGTTCACCTCGGCGAAGCGAGGTCAGCCAGGGCAAGTTCCAGTGCCCCTGCCAGCCGGTGAACGCGAATTCGATCAATAGCAAGAGCAGGGCGAAGAACCCGAAGCTGAACAGCTGCGGCCGAACGTTCCAATGATTGGTCAGGTTCACCGCGATCAGCAGCGAGACCACGACGACCGGCAGCGGGTTCTTGGCAAAGTCTTTCGCTTTCCAGAACGGCACCAGGCAAATCGCCAGGCCCAGCAGTGTCTTGAGAACCAGCAGACCAGCGGGGCCGATCGTGTCGACGCCGATCGCCAGGGCCAACTCGCTGAGGTTCTCGTGATTGATCCAGCGGTAGCCGTTGGCGGTGTAGCTGTAGGTGGTCGTGCGGGCCAGGCCTTCCTGCAGAGCGTCTCGTCCGTATTGAACGTGCCCCCACAAATCGGGATCGGCTCCATTGGGGCTGACGGCGATGGCGGCTGCCAACATCGTTGCGGCGACAATGGCCCACGCCGACCAGGATCGCGGCGCGGTAGTGTTCGGATTGAGAGACGAATCTTGCACGTTTTCGAGGACCTGATGGTTCGCAGGGGACAGACCCATTGGTCAACCATAGGTCGCAAAAGATGCAATCCCGACGGGCGTGCAACAGAGAATGGGGTAGCTCAAAGTCGCCTACAAGTAGCAACAGGCTGCGCAATCGCTACAACCGCGCCAGATCACACCGCAAGAAGAGCTAGACGATTTGCTCTTTGTCTTGCGTGGGCCGGATGACGATGCGGGCCACCTTCAAGCTGGTGGGCTCGTACAGAAGTCGGCGGACCAGATTGCGGAAGAGCGTATCGAGGCAAACCTCTGCCGTGAATCGGCTGATGCCGGTACCGATCAAAGGGAACGCGATCGATTCGATACCGAGCGTCGTCGCGTTGTACATGCAGTTCGAAACGATTTCAGAGATCAAGTCGCGGCTTGGGGTCACGCCGGTGACTTCGCTGCGCGTGACCGAATGGAAGACGTATAGCGCCGGTAGTTCGCTGCCAGGCGTCACGACGACACGTCCTGGCGGCACGCGGTTGATGCCTAGCCTACGCACGTCGAACTCGATCAGCGGCCCGCCTGCTTCGCTGACCGCTTTGGCCAGGCCCATATCGAGCGAAAGTCGACAGTCAGTCGAGCTGACGATGGCGTCAACATGCTGCTTGGTGACGTCTCCGCACACGATTTCCAGGCGGCGGCCGTTGGGCAAATAGTATGGGTCAGGCCGCATGAACTTCTCAGGTTTGCGGATGTAATCTTCTTTCTGGTCCTCGAACATCGCCCGGAACGACTGGAGGATCTTGCTGTCGCTGAACTGCCACGGCGAAACGCTATCGGCCGGGTCACGCAGTTGCACGAGGATTTCGTCGAATGACTGGAACCTGTCCCGTGGACTCTTGGCCAGGCAGCGTTCGATGATGTCGTTCACGCGGTCGGAGATGTTCGGGTTGTGGGTTTTGGGAGGAACGATCGGTTCCATCTTGTGTTTGAACAAGATGCTGAACGCCGTCTCTCCGACGAACGGAGGCTTGCCGGTCACCGCGTGGTAAAACGTTCCGCCGAATGCGTAGATATCGCTACGCACGTCGACGTTGCGGGGATCTTCGGCCTGCTCGGGCGCCATGTAAAGCGGAGTGCCCATCATGTTGCCGGAGATCGAGAAGTCGGTCGACGAGATCCCGCTGCGGGCCAGGCCAAAGTCGGCTACCAGAGCGTAGCCGTCGCGGTCGATCAGGATGTTTGAGGGCTTCACGTCGCGATGGGTCACCCCCAACTTCGCCGCGGCGTTCATCCCTTCGCATACCTGCTGCATCCACTGGACGATCTTTTCTTCCGAGATCAGTTCGGAGCTTTCCTTGATGATGCGTTTGAGATCGATGCCATCAATCCATTCCATCACGATCAAGGGCGATCCCTTGGGAAGCACCGAAAAGTCGTAGACGGAAACGACGTGGGGCGAGCGGATGCGGGCCAGGAGTTTAGCTTCGCGAATGAAGCGATCGGTCGATGCCTCGGGACGCATCAGCTTGATGGCGGCCAGGCGGTCGAGCGTCCGATGGCGAGCACGGTAAACGGTTCCCATGCCACCTTGGGCGATCAGTTCCAGGAACTGGTATTCGCCAGCTTGCAGCCCGATCACTTCGTTGGGATGAGCCTGACAGTCTTGCAAGGCTTCCCAAAGGTGCTGGGCATGAGGCTCTCCGTGGGAAGCGGTTTGATCCAGCGAGAAGTTCGTATGGGTATCGCGCGAGGACGAGCCAGACCCACGTGTTTCGCCGAGTTGCTCAACGATGCGCTCAAAGACGTTTTCAATGAGGGGTTGGAATTCGGGAAATTTACCGCTGTAGTAGGCCCTGCCTGCTTCGAGCCCGCGCTTCTGTCGCTCGCACACATCAAGCATGATGAGCTGACGAAACAGATCAAAACGTTCGTCCGGGGCAACACGGGATATGAAGTTCCCCAGGTCCGGCGGAGAGTCCGCGGCCCAACGCTCTACGAATTCTTGATACAAAGGGAACCAGACTCCCCTCGTGGTATCGTCTTTCATCGTGGATGCGCGACAAGATGTTGTCGCATGCTATTAGCTCAAAAGCGGGGGTATCCTATCAGCAGACACCAATTTGTTAGGAAAATCAACGGATTGTTTCTGCTTTCCTCCATCAAATCTGGAAAACGGGGCGTTTTCACGTGGCTTCCGTAAACACCGACAATTGGGATATCCATTCCGGACATCAGGTCTACACGCCGCGACTGTTGCGGTGGTACGACTTGATCGTGCATGGGGTGTCGAATCGTTGGTTCTGGAGTTGCCCGACGCAGCTGTTGATCGCCTGGTTCGACGAGCACGCGACCAGCAATCATTTGGATATCGGCGTGGGAACCGGCTACTTTCTCGACCACTGTTCGGTGTTTTCCGATGATGCCCGGATCGGCCTGTTGGATGCGAACCCCAACTGCCTGGCCGCCGCTGCCAAGCAGTTAAAGCGATACAAGCCAGAAACGTACGAGGCCAATCTGGCCGAGCCGTTTAAGGAGGCAATGGCCCAGTTCTCGTCGGTTTCGCTGATGTATGTGCTGCACTGCTTGCCAGGCGATCCCGAGTTTCGCAAGCGAGTCATTCAGCACGCCAGTGCCGCTTTAGAGGCAGATGGCAAGCTCTTCGGCGCGACCATCTTGGGGCAGCCGGGTCCCAGTTCATGGTTGGGACGGCATGTGATGGCCTCGTATAACCGGAAAGGAATCTTTGGCAACGAGCACGATACAGAGGCCTCGCTCCGGGAAGTGCTCGAAACCTGTTTAACGAATGTTGAGATCGAGCAGGTCGGCTCGGTGGCGCTGTTCGCAGGCCAAAAGAATTAGCGATCTCGATCCTGCAGGAACGCATCCCGCGGCTTGGTGTTCAGCCAGAAACGTCGATCGGCTTCCATGGCGATTTTGTCCCCGGAGAACGTGTCGGCTTCCCGGTCGTCTTGAAGCCGACCAGCGGGAGACTCGAGGACTAGTCGCGCGGCGCTGGCCGTATCGGTTTTGTTGACCAGCGCACGTGCCGCGGCGAGCGAGAAACGTTGACCCGGGTAAATGGGGGCCCCGGTCGTCTCGAGCGACCACTGTTCCAAGCGGAACGGAACGAACAAGTCGTCGGACGATTCGGTGTCGACGTACGCTCGCAGTGGCTCTGGCAGACGATCGACGGCATGTCGGGAAAGGAAAAGGTGCGTTCGACCGACGTGCGAAGCATACAGTCCCCAGGCTGGCCAAGGATCGCCGAGCCCTACCAGTTCGAGCGTCGGGAAGAGGATCACGCAGCCGCAGATGACTTGCGCGACACGCAGGCCAGCGGTGCCTGCCGGTGCTGTTTCTTCTTCCTGGGCTGGTTCGGAAAAGCCAAACAGGAGGATGGCCTGGGTGAAGAAGAAGACGTTCCACAGCAGCACGCCCCAACTGTGGGAGAGGCCCAGCGGACCCAGCACCACGATCAGGCCGACATGCATCATGCACGCCGCGACCACGCCGAGCTTTCTCGTTCGCGGCATCAACAGCAGGACGAACGCCAGCAGTTCAAACAGCGGGAATCCAAGTGCCAACCACTTCCAGGCTGCCAGTTGATCGGGGGACAACGACATGCCCCCGATCGAGCTGAAGGTCACCAGGAAGTCCGAGCCCAGTTCGTTGACGAACGAAGGGTTTAGCTTGGAGAGCGCCGAGTAGAAATAGATGCTCAGCGAGATCCACATTGCCATTTGCCGGGCATTTCTGGGTGGGGCCAAGCCAAAGATAAATCCCAATACAGCGAATTGATAGGCCCATGGTTGGAAGCGATGTTGATTCAGACAGAAGCAGAGCACCAGAATGATGGAGCAAGCGATCCACGGCGCGGAAGCCTTCGGCGATTGAGGCCCGATAATCTGAACGGTCATCAAGATCGCAGTGAGGGTTGCCAACAGCAGGATGTCGACCAAGCCTGGGACAGGGCATAGCTCGGCAATAATCGGAACTGCTGGGAATGCGGTCTGATCGATCCACAAGGGATAGGTCACGGCGACCAGGATAAGAAGAAAGAAGGGGACTGCCCGCTGGTAAAGCAAGAAGGCCCGATCCGTCGCGGATCGAGCCTCATAAGATTCTGGAGGGATTGTACTCACTCGGGAAAGCCTTACGAATCGGCCTCAGTCGTTTCTTCGGTTGGTGAAGCTTCTTCGCTGGTTTCCGCCGGCTCTTCCGCCGGTTTGGCGTCGGTCGCTTCCGGCTCGGCCGTAGGTTCAGCTGGTTTTTCGGCGACTGGTTCCGTGGAAGGTTCTTCCTTGGCTTCGGCTTCCATCGGCTTGGCTTCCGTTTCGGCCGCTGGCTTTTCTGCATCCATCGGCTTGGAAGCCGAATCATCCGTTTCGCTGTCGGCCTTTTCTTCTGGCTTGTCTTCCGATGCTGGAGCGTCATCCGGGTTCCAGACCGGCTCGATGAACACGTCCGAGTTGGAACGCAGGATATCGATCAGCGGGAAGTTCGGCGAAATGTCCTGGTCGAACTGATTCAGCAGGGCTCGGTATTCTTTGATGGAATCGGACAAAACGTCGGCCGATGCATCTTCACGCAGTTCGGGATAGTCTTCGTAGATCGCGATCCATTTGTCCCAGGCTTGCTCGTAAAGTTCCCGAGCCTTGACCAGGTTGGCATCCTTGTAGGCTTCGTGGGCTTCGTAGACCAGGCGACGCGCTGCGACCGTACGATCGGTACTTTCCGACAGGGCACGCGTTTGCCAGTAGTTGAACGCGACGATGTCCTTCTGGCGGTCGATGACCCCTTTCAGGAATTCCATCTCGCCCAGGCGGTTTGCTTCCCGAGAGGCTTCCAGAGCGGACTGTGCCAGCTCTTTGGCTTCGGGGGAGTCCGCCGATTCTTTCTTCAAAGCATTGGCTTTGTCCTGGATGTGCTTCACGACTTCGATTCGTGAAAGCTGCAACGCGCTCTGAGCCGCTTTGACCAGTTGAACCTGTTCTTCGGTGCGATCTGCCTCCGGCGTATCGAGGGCCTCTCGGGTCGTTTCGGGAAGCTTCGAGATTTTCTCTTGTTTGACTTCTGCGGCGTACTTGTCGTAGGCGTTATCGAAGTTGGCATTGGCTTCTTCGATTTCCTTACCCAGACGGTCCGAGTCGTTCAGCTTGATCGGAATGCCGTAGGTGGAAGGAAGTTCGTGGTCGCCGTATTCTCTCCACTCTTCGTGGGCCTGAGCCCAAGCGGCTTGCGCCTTTTCTGAGATGTGCCCTTCTTTTTCGATGGCCTCGCCGAAGTTCATCAGACGCTTGGCCGGATACTGGTAAAAGATCGTCGGCGACATCGCGCCAATGCTTCCCAGACCGTTGTCGACCACTTCGGTCGCCCACTTATCCCATAGACGAGCGACCAGCCAGTGATCGGGTTTGCCTTCCTGGACCCCTTCGGCATCTTCGGTTACCGAGTAAACGGTGCCTTCGAGGTGCTTTTGGATTTCGTCGTGGAAGAGATCGTCTTCGGGGAAGATCTCGCGGTATTGTTCCTTTTCGTCGGCGTTACCAAACTTGTTGCCGAAGAAGTGGGCAATCGAGTTCATCATGCGGGGTTCGTTGTAGTTGTACTCGGTCCCGTCCATGTGGTAGTTGATGCCACGTTTGACCCACAGGTAGCGGTGTTCGTAATTGTCGAACTCGCGGGAAACGTTGTACGAGAGGTTCCAGGCCTGGAATTCCCAAACCTTCAAGAGGTGGGGATTCAAGTACGAGATGGTCTTGGCGGTGGCCTCCATCAGGGTGTACTGCTCGGTCTTCTGGTACTCGTTCAGGTTGCTCCACAGGAACGTGATCGCCACGCCGTCGAGACCCAACAGCGAGAGCCGCATCGCTTCACTGGCCGGGTCGACCTTACCGAGTTGGGCATCTGAAATGTGATAGTCGCGACGCATCTGGGCGAGCATCCCGCCGGGTTGATCGGACGTCGCCGGACGGCTGATCAACGAGACCGCGATCAGAATCACGATCATGCAAACGCCGTAGATAACTTTATGTTGAAAAGATTTGTTCTTGTTCATGCCGCGATTTCTTTCGATTTCAGAAAGAAGTAACCGACCGCCACCAGTGCGATCAGGAAGCCGAGAACCGTGACGAGTTGTTCCGCAACGACGGCGATAGGAATATTGTATCCGTCGACGACGAAACCTTGCGTATCGAACATGCCGTAATCAGGCAGCATGTTCACGAATGCGTAAATCATGAAGGCGAAGACCATATCGATCCCTTTGACGACGTCTACCCAGAAGTAGTCGCCCAGTTCCGTCATGATGTTCTTCTGGGTGAATAGTCGCACCATGGCTTCCGCGGGACCACCCCCGTACCAGCCGGTTTTCTCACCGAAGATCACATTTCGGGCCAGGCCTTTCACCTCTCCGGCGATGCTGCCGTAGCCCAGGGCGAGGAACGAAGCCAACAAAGCGACCGGACCATTCAGGAAGGTGCTGAAGACCAGGCCGAACGTGATGACCAGGATCACCTGGAACCAAATGCCCAAGTAGCATTTGACGTAGTTCATCGTGAAATTACGGTTGGCTTCCAGGATGTAGACGGTGTTCTGAGCGACGCCAAAGTACTGGCCTGGCTCGACGCACTGGATCCACAGTTCCAATCGGCCACCATCCTCGGTGGTCAGATCTTCCAGGAGATCGAGTTCCGGTTTCTCGGAGTCGGCCTTGAAGTTCGACAGCGTGCGAGGAATATAGTGCAGGTCGGACACTTCCTTCGCCGTGAAGGGGATCGCGATGCTGCGAGCGCCCGTCTCGGGATTCTTGAAGTAGTAGTTCCCGCGGATACCTTCGGTGATGATCCCTTTGTAAGTTCGGAAGACGCTCAGGTTGAATTCAACCGGCAGCATATGCTTCGTTTCGTCCCCTTCGGTGACTTCGGTGAGCATCCCTTCATTGATGTCTTCGAAGGTGAAGATGGCGGCGCCGAACGAGCCCCCTTCGATGTAGCTGAAGTATTCCCATTCCTTGCCGACGTTGATGCCGCGCGGGGCTGCGTTTTTCCCGGAGCGATCCAGGAAGCGGACCGTGCCGATGTGACGCACGCGGGCCTGGAACATGTCGGTCGGGCCGTGCACCGTGTACTTTTCGTCGCCGCTGGCACCTTCGTTGGTGCTGATCGCGTGGCGGTGTTCGTGCGTGCGGTCGGTCTCGCCGTTGCCGTCGGGATAGATGGTGACGGCATGCTTGTGACCTGCCGCTTCGGTCGTTTCGCCGATGAGCGTGCCATTCTCACCGGCCACAAGCTCGTCCGCATTGATGTAATGCGTGTGGTTGAAGCCTTGCAGCAGGAAGATATAGGAGACCAATGCCATGGCGAACAAGACGATCGTTCCGACGCCCACGAAACCGAACAAGCGCCCGAGGAACAATTCGCTCGGCAGGACCGGCTTCGTGTAGATGGTGTAAATAGTGCGGCGCTTGATGTCATCCGGCAGACTGAACACGCTCAGCGCGATCACCAGCAGCAGAACGAGCCACTTGGGAAAGGTCAGCACGAAGGTGAGATAAAGACGAACGGGCTGCTCGGCACTGGGATTGATGTACCAACCGGCGAACAGCAGCACGACCATAAACAGGGCGAAGACCAGCAGCGCCTTTTTGCGAATCGCTTCCTGAAATGCGAGCCAGGTCATTGCCCAGACGCGGCGGGGTGAGATCGAGAGGAGTTCCGGAACCGATTTCACGGCGGTGCCGAACACCGCATAGAAGGCCTCGAACGGACCATTGCGGAACACCGACACGATAAACCCGAATACCAGACCGCAGACGATCAGGATAACCAGGGCAATCAGGAACGTGAGAAGCCCACCGAGTTGCTGCCCCGGGATGGGAAGGAGCCACTCGCTGAGCGGCTGGATGGTATCTTCAATCCCCATGGTGACTATTTCTTAATCGATGATTCGCGTGGAAGGTTGGGCCTAGGTGCGTAGGCAACGGGACTAAGAACGGTCCGAGCCGGCACGGCGACCAGGTCGGGCTTCACTCTCGCGGACGATGTTCAGGAAGAGTTCTTCCAGCGTGGTGGTTGGGTTCTCGACCGAGATGTTCTCGGCATGCTCCCGTTCGAGGATCGCTCGGATCTCGGCCTTGGCTTCTTCGCTGACCCCTTTGGCGCGGATCTGAGTTTCGTCACTCACCTTCAAAAGGGCGTCGACGCGCCCCAGTTCTTTCAGTTCGCCTTGATGCAGAATGGCGATTCGGTCGGCAACGTCCTGCAGGTCGGCCAGCTGGTGGCTGGTCACCAGAACCGTTTTGCCTTCTTCCTTCAGCTTCAGGATCAGGTCCTTCATCTCGCGAATACCGATGGGGTCTAAGCCGGTGGTTGGTTCGTCGAGGAAGATCAGTTCGGGATCGTTGATCAGGGCCTGGGCCAGACCAATACGGCGGGTCATACCCTTGGAGTATTCCTTCAACTGACGGCGTTCGGCCCATTTGAGTCCGACCATCTCGATCAGGTCGTTGACCCGCTTCTGGCGAACATCGGCAGGCATGTTGAACAGTTGGCCGTAAAAGTTGAGCGTTTCTCGGGCATCGAGAAATCGGTAGAGGTACGACTCTTCCGGCAGATAGCCGATGCGTTCCTTGGTGGCGATACTGGTCGGGTCTTGGCCGAAGACCAGAGCCTGGCCGCTGGTCGGAAAGAGCAGCCCCAGCAGAAGCTTCATGGTCGTCGACTTGCCGGAACCATTCGGACCCAACAGGCCGAAGATTTCGCCGCGACGCACTTCCAGGTCGAGTGCTTTCAGGGCTCGGACTTTTTGACGCCCCCAGAAGTCGCGGTAAATCTTGGTCAGATTACGCGTTTCGATAATGACTTCGTTGTCGGACGAGGATTTAGACGATTGCGGTTGCGTTTCTACCGATGCCATGGAACCTGTTTCAAGCCACGGTGGTGCTTAATAGTGAGTAAGAAAAGGTTTGCAATGAATGATGGCGAGCCGCTGCCCCCTAAAAACAGAGCATTTCGACCCGATATCCCCTGTTTACGCAGTTCAGCCAGCTTGGTTCGGCTAGCGGTGCCTGCTTTTCTCTTTCCTTCTACCCAGGGAAGAACAAAAGAGGGAAAAGTCCGACTATAAATCCACTGATGCAACGTGACAAGGAACCAAGCTGACAGAGGGTAAGGACTTCACAAGATCTTCCCTACTTAATGTCCCACTTCTACCGCTTATAGGGGCCTGTTCGAGGTTTAGGTCATGCACATTGCCGGTAGGGGCGCAAGGGAATACTTGGAGATTAATTAGGTAAGAATCCCCCGCCGGGCCTAGAAGATGGACTGAGACTTTGTATCATAAAGCCCTGCTTTGTTGGCCTATCAAGTTCTCAGGTTACTGATCCCGAATAGAGAAGGTCCCCGCCGGATGAAGAGAAATGGTTTTACCCTCGTTGAATTGTTGGTGGTGATTGCCATCATCGGAATCCTGATTGCCCTTCTTTTGCCTGCCGTGCAGCAAGCCCGCGAAGCCGCGCGGCGGATGCAGTGCACCAACCAACTCAAGCAGTGGATCCTCGCCACGCACAACTATCACGACACGTTCACCAAGTTTCCGACCAGTTTTCAGGGGGGAAACAACCAGTGGTCCGCTCAGGCTCGCTTGCTTCCTTTCCTGGAGCAGAAGGCCATCGAAACTGAAATCGACTACAGCGTGGACTACCACGAGTACCACTACGGTGGCTCGCATGAAACGCTGATCAACGGCATTCCCCTGCCTGCCTTGCGAATTGACGCCCTGCTTTGTCCGTCGGAGGTGAAGGACCAGCAGCGCGTTGATAGTTCAGGTCAGCCTGAGAACTATCCCCTCAACTATGCCATCAATATGGGCGTCTGGTACGTCTACAATGGTTCCAACGGGGGTGAAGGGGCGTTCGCTCCTGGTAAGTATCTGCGGATGGCGGATTTGACCGACGGCACGAGCAACACGATGGGTTTCTCCGAGGTGAAAGCCTACACCCACTACGATCGAGATAATGCTCCTTACGGAACGGCTGAGATTACCACGTTTCCCGATGTTGCTTCCTATATTGAATCGAACGTGACCACCTCGACTCGCAATTCCGGGCACACCGAGTGGGTCGACGGCAAGACGCATCAAACGGGTTTCACCGCTTTTTTCGCACCGAACACCGACTTCAACATTGGCGCTGGCCGACCAACCCCGGCCGACTTCACCAACAAGCGTGAGGACCAGAGCGGGCTCAGCTCGAACCCGACGCTTGCCGCGGTGACGGCTCGCAGTTTCCATCCGGGCGTCGTGAATGTCGCGTTCATGGACGGATCGGTTTCGCGGGTGACCGACACCGTGAACCTGAACGTCTACCGCGCCGCGGCGACCCGCAATGGTGGTGAAGTCTTGAATCGGAACGATTTGTAGTACGCTCTTATTGAGATCGATTCTGAGCCTGAAAATCAACAGCGCCGCCCGCGAATCATTCCGAGGCGGCGTTTTTTAAGGCCTGAAGCGGCGTCGTTACGCAAAATAAGACGAAAAACGTGGCAAAATCACTCGGTTTATGGCGCACAGGTGGGTATCATTCAGGTATCTAGCGCGGGGGAAGTATTCCCGTTCCTCCCTATTCCCTGCCAGAGCTTTTCCAAAGGTCGTCTCGAATGAAACATCGTCACGGTTTCACGCTTGTCGAATTGTTGGTGGTGATCGCTATTATTGGCGTGCTGGTCGGATTGCTCATGCCGGCCGTGCAACAAGCACGCGAATCTGCTCGACGAATGCAGTGCACCAATAACCTGAAGCAGCTTTCCCTGGCAACTCACACCTATCACGACACATACGGGTCGTTTCCCCCATCCTGGGACGGTGGTGGGCAATGGTCAGGGCTTGCTCGGTTGTTGCCATTTATCGAACAAGGTCCCCTGGAAGCGGCGATCGACTGGGGAACCTCCTACACGGCATACCAGTCGAACGGTTCCGCCTCGAACATATTGAACGTCGGCGTACCGCTGCCGGCGGTGGAACTCGATATGTTCAAATGCCCCTCTGAAGTCAACTTGCGATCGGTTGACGTTACTGGAGACGGCGTGCCAGACCACTTTCCTTCGAACTACGCGTTATCGATTGGCACTTTTTTGGTCTACGACGGTGCCCAGTCTGGCGACGGTGCATTTGGGGCCAATCGGTTTACCCGGATCGCGGAATTCGCCGACGGGACGAGCAACACGATGGCTCTCTCGGAGGTGAACACGTTCACGCGGTTTCATAGTGCTTCGGTGTACGACAATTCCACCGGCATCCCAGCCTTGTCGGCCGTCGCTGGCGAGATCAACAGCAATGTGACTTCAAGTACGGCCCCCAGCGGGCACACGCAGTGGGTCAGTGGTAACGTCCAGCAAACCGGCTACACCGCGTTTTTCACCCCCAACACCATCTTCAACATCGATGGTCGTTTGCAGCCGGCCGACTTCGTGAACAACAGCGAAGGGGCAGGAGACGTCGATCAGAACCCTTGCATGGCCGCCGTCACGGCCCGCAGTTTCCACCCCGGCGTGGTCAACGTGGCGTTCGCTGACGGAAGCGTAAGCAAAGTCACCGAAACGGTCGACTTGAACGTCTACCGCACGGTCGCCACTCGATTCGGTGGCGAGGTCTCGCTGCGGAACAAGTTGTAGTCGTCCCACTGCCTGGCCAACGGTAGGAACTTCAAAAGCCGGTTTGTACAAATTGCAATCGTTACAAACCGGCACGCTTACTCTGCTAGCAAAAATTTCTTGGGATAATCTGTAACTGCTTTCCCGTGCATGGTTTGCGTTTTTCTCGAAAAGTTTATTGGTCG
Organism: Bremerella volcania; assembly: GCF_007748115.1. Taxonomy (NCBI): domain Bacteria; kingdom Pseudomonadati; phylum Planctomycetota; class Planctomycetia; order Pirellulales; family Pirellulaceae; genus Bremerella; species Bremerella volcania. The sequence goes on along the minus strand of NZ_CP036289.1, from coordinate 5,194,412 downwards.
AATTGGCACGCCTAGTGCTTTACTTCCAAACAAGCTCGTACGAAATGTTCCCCCGAACGTCATCGTGCAACCTCCAACTTCTCGTTTCGTCTGTCCAACGAAACGAGCCCCCGTTGAAAGCAAAAACGTCCGTCTCCTGACTCAGGCCGGTTCACCCCGCAGTGAACCGGCCTTTTTTTTTGTTCTTGATTCTCGTATCCAGTTTTCTGTTTTCAGCAGGGGAACAGTCGATGCCGGTGGGGGCGTATCGCTTTTTCGTTAAGATATGGGTGGTTATTGCTTCCATTGCCCGCTTACGCTTCCGAGAAAGTCACCTCGTTGGACGCCAGCCAAGTTGATTCTGATTCGCCCCAGTACCAGGAGGCCCTGGACTGGTTGTTCCAGCGGATCAATTACGAGCGCACCACCGACATCCCTTACCGATCGAGGAACTTCAAGCTCGATCGGATGCAGGCCTTCCTGCAGCGGCTGGGCAATCCGCAAGACCGCCTGAAGATCGTGCACGTGGCCGGCACCAAGGGAAAGGGTTCGACCTCGGCGTTTCTTTCCAACATTCTGTGGAAAGCTGGCTACCACGTGGGGCGATTCACCTCACCCCACTTGGAACGTCTGGAAGAACGCTATTGGCTCGATGGCGACAGTTGCAGCGATCACGACATTGTCCAATTGGTCGACGCCATCCGACCGGTCGTGGCCCAGATGGATGAGAATGCCAGTGTGGAAGATCGCCTGACGTTCTTCGAGATCACCACGGCCATGAGCTTTCTGCTGTTCGCCGAGCGTGACGTCGATTTTGCGGTGATTGAAGTAGGTCTCGGCGGCAGGCTTGATTCGACCAATGTGTGCCAACCTCAACTGTGCATCATTACCAGCATCAGCCGCGATCACACCGCCCTGCTGGGAAACACGTTGGCGGAAATCGCCGGTGAGAAGGCCGGGATCATCAAACCAGGCGTCCCGGTCATCAGCGGAGTGATGGCCCCGGAAGCTCAAAAGGTGATTGCCGACGTCGCGGCACACAGTCATGCGACCCTCGATCAACTCGATGATCAGTTTACCAGCGTTCCGCTGTCAGACTGTTGGCAGCAGACCGATGCCGCGGGGCTCTTTCAGCAGGGGTTTGAATTTCAGTGGCAGGCAAGCGCCAGGCAGCAACTGACGATCAGCGTGAAAGGGGACCACCAGGTCGCCAATGCCGGTCTGGCGGTGGCAGCCGTCGAGAAGCTGCGCGAGCAGGGGCACGAGATTTCGCCGGAAGCCTTGCAGGAAGGCCTGAAGACGACCCAGCTACCTGCCCGAATCGAGTGTTTATCCGAGCAACCGGTGGTCATTGTCGACGCTGCCCACAACGATGCGTCCGCCGAGGCGCTGGTCAGCGTGCTGCAGAAGCATTTCCCCGATCGACGGCGTCACCTGGTGTTCGCCTCCAGCGGCGATAAGGATCATGCCGCGGTCCTCTCGCAACTGTTGGGCGTGTTCCAGCAGGTGTGGTTCACCAAGTATGGCTTCAGCAGCCGGGCCGCCAGTCCGCAGCAGCTTTTGAAAGTGATCGACTCGATTGAGTACGACCCTTCGCTGCCCATTCATACCACGGAAGAAGCCAAGGTCGCATTCCATGAAGCCCTGGCCGCGATGGACAAGGAAGATGTCTTGGTCGTGACCGGCTCGTTCTTTATCGCGGCCGAGTTCAAGCGTTTCTGGCGCGAGATTGGTGCGAATACGCAAGCGGCGACTTCCCCGGCGACACGGTAGCTACTTGGTGTGCCGGTGGATCGTGCCGTTCCAGTCAGTTGGGCAGCGGTTCTCGTGTTCTTGCACGAACTGCAATAGGAGGTTTCTGGGACCAAACGGTGCGGGAAGCGATTCGAGCATCGGAATCGCTTGAGCCCAGTGCCCTTCCTCGAACTGGATGAGTGCCTGCGAGAACATCGGCAGCCAGGTGAGTTCGCCGGAATTGACCGTGAATAGCTGCGTCGCCTGACGCAGCCCCGACAAGCGAAAGCTTCCCAGGCGTAAGAACGTATTGGGAGGCATCGACGGATGGCTCTGCAACTGGGTGACGGCCTGTTCGTCTAACAGAAGGGGAATGCCCAGATGTTTGGTCATTCCTTCAATTCGCGATGCCAGGTTTACCGGAGGACCAAACGCGGTCACTTTGACTTGATCGCGACTTCCGATCATGCCCGCGACGGCCTGGCCGGCGGCGATGCCAATGCCGGCTTTGGCAGGCGCCTCGCTGCAGAGGAATTCGGTTCCGGCCAATGCCTGGACGATTTCCCAGGCAGCTTGGATGCAGCCCAGGGGGTTTTCGGATGCTGCCACCGGCCAGCCCCAAAAGCCCATCACCGCGTCTCCATGGAAGTCGCCAATGACTCCCTGTTGGGCCAGGATTGCCGAGGTAATGATCGAAAGCGTTTCGCTAGTCTGATGCAGGTAAGGAATCAGCCGGTCGATGTTCTCTTCGGTCGCGGCCGAGAAGCCCCGCAGATCGCAAAACAGGACCATCAGTCCCGCCTCGCGCGGAGCCAGGTAACTATCGATATCGCTCGAAACATGATCCAGAAGGCCCGGCGTAAAGAACTGATTCAGCTGTGACTGCCGGCGCTCCAGAGCCATGTTGCGCGAAAGGTTGGCGAACGTCGAGCCGACCAGTTCGGCAAACTTAATGTCGTCCTGCAGGATCTCGACCTCGGTCAGATTTCCCTCAAGCCGTGCTCGCTTGCCCGAGATGTACAGCGCCGCCACCTGATGCAGCTTGATCTCCAGCGGAATACACATCGCCCAATCGTGCCCGGCGATTTGCGTGAAGTTAGCATCGGCCGGATCAGGTTCGTTGGGCCAGACATGCAACACGCACATCTCTGAGCTGGTGGCGTTTTCGATCAGGCTTTGGCTCGATCCGCCGGGCGTCGAGACACCGTCGCGGCTATCCCAGGCAATCGGCGTGAAGCTCTGCGAGTTCTCGTATTTCGTTTGCTCGAGCAACTGGACGTCGGTCGCGTGGGGTATCCCATGCAAGAGCTGCTGCAGGGTGATGGTAATCAGCTGGTCGTGGTCGGTCGAAGCGGTCATCTTCGAGACCAACTCGGTCAACAGTTCGATACGGCCAGGCGTCTTCCGGAAGGAGGTGCGGCGGATCTCTTCCGGGCGAATCGTGACTTCCGTGCGAGGACTGCGATGGGGCAGCGGCATCGTCGGCTCGGAGTCTTCCAGCAGGAATTCGGTATGCCCGATCACGAAGTGCTGGCCTGGATCGAGCATGAACGAGATCCGCGGACGTGAGTCGAAGAAGATGGGATTGGCCGCTTCTTCAAACTTGCGGATTTCCAGCTGCACGCCGTTCCAGTTCAGCTGAGCGTGCTTGGAAGAGATTTGCTTGTCCCAGCCAATCGGGAATTTGGGGGTCGTACGTCCCAGGACAAATGGCTGATTGGGAACCAATCGTCGACGCCATCGCTGCGAGGAGAGCGTGTCTCGGGCGAACAATTCAGCCATTCTGGCCCCTGATTTATGATTTGGTACCCGTCTTGGCCGGCGCGATGATGGTCGTCAATTCATGCGGTGGAATAACACTGCTTGTGTCGCCGATGGCCATGGCTCCGACTTTCACGCGACGCAGAGCCCTTACCACAAAATACCATAGCGTCAGGACCACGAGAATAATCAGGCTGGCAGCCAGGATTGCCTGGCGCGAAAGTTGATCGCCAAGCTCGTAGATCGGTTTCACCGCGAATCGATGGTCTTCCTGCACCACGACCACCAGGCCGGTGTCTCCCGGGTCGTCTTCGTTTTTTTGACTTCGATGAGGGAGCGACACACGCTTGGCGGCGAAGATCCACGATTTGTCGTACTCTTTTCCTAACTCGTCGCGGCCGATGGGGTCCTGGCCAACGACTGGAACCCCGGCTTCAAACTTGCCGAGCTTCACGCGGTACTTGTCCTCTTCCGAGAAGCGGATCGGAACGATATCGCCCCCTTCAAGCAGCTTGTCGAACAGGGGATGCTGCAGGATGACGCCTTGCGTGGGGGCATCGCGTCCATCGACCAGCACCGCAAACTGATGTTCGGCCGGATCGAGACTCGTGAACTTGCCCACGTCAATCGACATGGCCACGATCCCCACGACTTTCCCCTGAGAACGCAGGGGGGTCGACATGGCGACCTTCCATGTGCCAGAGGCCGTGCTGAGAAACACTGCCGAGAGGTGCGTATCTTGAATCGGCTTGGGGGTGGGATCGGTCGGCGCGAGATCGGAGCTACCCCCTTGGAAATACGTTCGATAGCCGAAATAGCCCCCAATTGGCGAGACAGATGGATCCGAGTCGAACGACGAGGCGATATGGAATCCCTGGGCATCAGTCACGAACCAACTGGCCGTATTCTTCTGCGAAGGAAGCTCGAACTGGGCGCGGATCCGCTGCTGCAGGGGCTGTCGTTTTGGATGCGATTGAAACGCGAGACGTTCTGGCGTTTGGTTCGATCCGGTGGCCCGTTCCGCATGAAGCTTATCCAGTAGCTCACTCAGCTGCGGATCGTCGATCGTGTTTAAGTAAAGGTCAATGAACTCGGGATCGGCCGCGAGACGCTCCACCTCTTTGAATCGGTCTTCGATCGCATTGGAAACGTTAGTTGCCGCCAACTCGGCAGCGAATCGGTTGCTTTCGTACGTCTTGGCAATCATGGCGTTTTCGCTGGTGCGCATGACGGCCTTGTAGTTCTGCCAGCCGAAGAACAAGCCAATGGTCAGCAAAATCGCCGGGCCCAGGATCCCCAGCATGATCAACGGGCGACGGTAACGATTGCGTTCGCGCTCATTGAGCGCATCGAAGATTTCCTGAACGTTGCGATATCGCTCGCGCGGGTTGACGGCGATGGCCCGATCGATGATCTGGATCAGTTCTCGGTCGATCCCTCGTATCTTTTTGTGCGCGTCTGGTGGAGGAGAAATCGCGATCACATGGCGGTATTTTTCCAGTCGATCGCGCAGCCCGGACGTCGAGTCAATTTGTCCGACACTGGAAGAAGAGCGAAACGGAGGCTCCCCGACGAGCATCGTATAGAGCAGTGCCCCCAGCGCGTAGACATCCCAGCGGACGTCTGGCGAGGCCTCGATGTCGGCTTGTTCCGGGGCCATGAAGAACAATGTGCCCAGGGCCGGCCGCTGATCGTTCGAGAGCCGCGATTGGCCGAAGTCGGCAATGCGAGCCTTGCCATCTTGATCGAGTAGGATATTGGCCGGCTTCAGATCACAATGGAAAATGCCTTTCCCATGTGCATGCAACAGACCAATGACCACGTCCTTGAATTTTTGGATCGCGTCCTCGACATCCATGGCTCCACCCCGCCGCAGGAGATCTTCCAGCGAACCATTGGGGAGATATTCCATGACATAGTAGGGAGGTTCCGCGTTCCAACCTACTTCCAGCAATTGGACCACGTAGCGATCGGCCGAGAGGAAGACGAGCTTTTCGACTTCCGCCGCGATCAGGCTTTCGTCCAGGGCCCCACGATGGTGGTAGATTTTGATGGCGACCCGGCGGCCTGTGTTTTGGTCGGTGGCGACCCAGACCTCGCCATAGGCTCCTCGCCCCAGCAACGAATCCATGTCGTAGCCAGGTATGTCGCAAGGGGGGCGTCCCTTGGGGCGGCTCAAATGTTTCGCCGCACTTAGCTGCCCCGGAGTTTGTCGTTGCGTTTCGTCCAGGCTCATAACATTACAAGAGTTCGAAGATTGGGTCGATCGCCACATTTTACGGCTTAAATGCCTCCGTACCAATCGTTACTATCCCCCTTGCCGCCAGACAAGCAAAAATGCCTTGATAGGGTTATCCGCATCAGGCAAAAAAAGTTGACAACGAAAGGAAAGTTTCATGATCTGTCCCACTCACCATGTACGATCGCTGGTTTGGCTGCTGGTTGGTTTGGCCAGCAGCGTGAGCCTTGCTCAGGCCCAGACAGGCGAAGCAGACCCACCGTTGGATGGTGAAGATGGGCGGCCACTGGCCATCGGCGAGTTTCGCCCCGAGGCGACCCTGAAAGTTCGTCAGACGAATCTGACCCACGCCAAGTTCCCCGTGGTGGATGATCACACCCACTTTCGCTATCGCTTGAAGCATTCGCCTGAACAACTAGACGACTTCGTCGAGGTGATGGATCGCAATAATATCGCGTTATGCGTGAGTCTCGACGGAAAGCTGGGGGACGAATTCGATGCCCACGCCAAATACCTGTGGACCAAGTACCCCGATCGGTTTCTGATTTACGCGAACATCGACTGGCAGGGGGAGGGGGACCCGGACAAGCCTGAGACATGGGCTTGCCAGCGGCCTGAGTTTGGTCGGCGAATGGCCCTGGAACTGGCCGAAGTGAAAAAGAAGGGAGCCAGCGGTCTCAAGCTCTTCAAGCAGTTCGGTCTGGGTTACCGAGATGCGGACGGCTCGCTTTTGAAAATCGATGATCCCCGCTGGGACCCGATCTGGGAAGCATGCGGCAAGCTTGGTCTGCCGGTGATCATTCATACGGCCGACCCGGTGGCTTTCTTCGAGCCGATCGACAAAACGAATGAACGCTGGGAAGAGCTCTCGCGCCATCCCGATTGGAGTTTCTACGGCGACAAGTTTCCCTCGTGCCAGCAGTTGCTGGCGGCGCGTAACCGCGTGATCGAGCGTCACCCCGAGACGATCTTCATCGGCGCACACATGGCGAATAACTCGGAGGACTTGGCCGTCGTCGCGCAGTGGTTGGACAAATATCCCAATCTTTACGTCGAGCCGGCGTCCCGTATTTCCGAACTGGGACGCCAGCCGTACACGTCGCGCGAGTTCGTGCTGAAGTATCAGGATCGGATTTTGTTCGGCACCGATGGTCCCTGGCCGGAAGAACGTTTGCACTACTACTGGCGGTTCTTCGAGACCTTTGACGAGTATTTCCCTTATTCCGAGAAAGTTCCGCCGCCGCAAGGGCTGTGGTGCATCTACGGGATCGGCTTGCCTGATGATGTTTTGAAGAAGATCTACCACGAAAACGCCGTGAAGGTGATCCCCGGCATCGAGTCGAAGTTGAAGAAGTACGTCGAGAAACAGGACGCCGCAAAGTAGCCGTAATGAACGGATCGGTCCGCGATTCGTACTACTTGATAGGAATCAGGCTCACTCATTCGTGGCAAATCGAGGTTTGTCCTTCGTGGCTGCTGCGATACATTGGGCAAACCCAGGCAGTTGCCTCACTGCTAGCAGCTGTCCACGTTCACGGAGGAGGATTGAAAATGACCCGGCACACATCGGTCGCGCTCGCGGCACTGACCCTTTCATTGCTTACCGCACATAGTGCCCTTGCCCAGCAAGGACGCGAAGACCTGATCGTACGTCAGTCGACCGGCGTCTTGAATGAGATCATGGCCATCCCGGCCAGCGGGATTCCTCAGTCGATGTTGGCCAAGGCGGAAGGAGTGGTCATCATCCCCAACATGATCAAGGGTGGCTTCGTTGTTGGAGTTCGTCACGGCCGCGGCGTCGTGCTGATTCGCGATGAAAACCGGGCCTGGCAGCCTCCCCAGTTCGTCACCATGACGGGCGGAAGCGTTGGTTGGCAAGCTGGCATTCAGGCCACCGACGTGGTCCTAGTGTTCATGACCCGCAACAGCATTCAGGGTCTGCTCAACGGCAAGTTCACCATCGGCGTCGATGCAGCCGCTGCCGCTGGGCCTGTCGGCCGAAATGCTTCTGCTGGGACCGATTTAACTCTGAAGAGCGAGATTTACTCGTATAGTCGCAGCCGTGGACTTTTCGTGGGAGCTTCGGTCGATGGAAGCTCGCTGCAGATAGATCCGGCCGCGAATCGGAACTACTACGCCAGCACCGGCCTCACCCCTACCGGACAGCCGGCAACCATTACGCCGGTGCTGCCGGCTTCGGCGGCGGAACTGCTGACGACGCTGACGAAGTATTCGGACAACGTCCTGGTCGAGCCGCAACAGGTCGGTGCCTATGAGGTTCCTCAGCAAGCCGTGGAACTGAACCCGGCCATGCCGCCGCAAAGCAGCATCAGCGTCGATCAGCTTCGCATGGAGTTAGCCGCCGCATCGAATCGACTGGGAAGCATGCTTGACGACCAGTGGAAAGCGTATCTCGGACTTCCCAAGCAGATCTACGAGCAAGGCCCGCACCCCAATCCGCAGATTCTGCAGGCTTGCATTGCTCGCTACGACCAGGTTGCCGGCAACGCCAATTACGCCCAGCTGACGCAACGTCCTGACTTCCAGCACGTGCATGGGCTTCTGATCACCTACACCGATGCTCTTTCCGCGATGGCTGCCGAAAACGGAGCGATCAAGCTGCCTCCGCCGCCGATGCAGGCACCAGCTCAGCCGTAGCCATCCTAAGCATTAAACAGAGATCATTACGAAGGAGGTCCGCCATAGGGACCTCTTTTTTGTTGGCTGAGTGAGAATTTGGCCCTACCGCGAAGCCGATCGCAGCGTAGAATCTGGACATGAATTCTCTTAACCTGTGGCTCGTCCATCCCGACGAGCAAATGTGCCAGGCATTTCGCGAGCGGTTTGCTGATTTGCCAAACGTCCAAGTCTTCGCCACTTACTTTGAAGACCTTCCGCCTCACGACTGTTTTGTGACCGCGGCAAACTCTTTCGGAATCATGAGTGCCGGGATCGATGCCGCAGTGGTTCGCTATTTCGGTGAACAACTAATGGAGCGAGTTCAGTTCCGGATCATGAACGAGTATCTCGGCGAGCAGCCGGTCGGAACAGCGTTTCTCGTCGAAACCGAGCACCCGGCCATCCCCTATGTCTGCCACGCTCCCACGATGCGGGTGCCTGGTGGAATCGATGGAACTGATAAGATCTATGCGGCGACCTGGGCAGCGTTTCTGGCCGTTTACAACCATAATGCCTCAAACGCTGAGAAGATCGAAACGATTGCTTTCCCAGCGTTTGGTGCCGGTTTCGGGGGTGTGGCTTATTCGGAAGTTGCCCGGCAAATGGCTGCTGCCTATCGCCATTTCCTCAATCCACCCCATCGCCTGGACTGGGACTGGGTCATCAGCCGGCAAAAAGGGATCTGCTACGACGGCAAGCAACAGGTCGTGAAGCACTAGCGGCGTTCGCCTTGGATGGTCAGCACTAAACGGCGACCGCTAGCACGGTTGCGGTGCTCGCAAAGATAGATCCCCTGCCAGGTACCCAGGTTCAAGCGCCCGTCGGTGATGGGAATGGTCAGGCTGTTGCCGATCATAGCCGCTTTGATGTGGGCAGGCATGTCGTCGGGGCCCTCGATCGTATGCACGTAAGGGAAATCCTCGGGGACGATCTTCGAAAAGCCCATTTCCAGGTCGACGCGCACGTCCGGGTCGGCGTTCTCGTTGATGCTAATGCTGGCTGACGTGTGCTGGATAAAGATATTCAGCAATCCGACCGAGATTTCGCGCAGTTCCGGCAGCTGCTGTTCGACTTCATGGGTCACCAGGTGGAAACCCCGCGAACGCGCTCGGAGCATGATTTCTTTTTGGATCCAGGTCATTTTGGCCCCCCAAGTGGACCGCTGGGCGAGGAAAATTTCAGAGCAAGGAAAAAAGTTTTGGCAAGGGGCCTTGCCGGTTAAACGATACAGCTTCACGGATCGGCCTAGTTTCGGCAACCCGTGCAGCGAACCACCAATGCAAGTTAAGTCTCCATTAACGAGAAGCTAAGGCTGGTCTGCCTGCAGGTTTTTGGAAGTTTTTTGCCTTTTGGCAAATCAAACATATCCTTTAGATCGGAAGGTACTGAGACGTTTGACCTTAGTAGGAAAAGTCGCCTTGCGGCAAGGCGCAGAAAATTCTATTGACACGTTAAGCGATCGATAAATAATCGTGTGCTTGATCAGACCTTGGGAGGATCCTTAAGGAAGATCAGCGACCAAATCTCAAGACACTGCGGCCCACAAAGAATTTATTGATTTTTAATGGTCGAAGTGGAGGTCGTCAGCACCGCAAGCCGAGAACTGTTTGGGTCTGGAGCCCTTAAGTTCGCTGCTTGAATGACCCCGGCGTCATGAAGCGGAAGCGGCAGCATGCTGTCTCACGAGCGAATGGATATTGCTCTCAATACCCGTAAAAGGTCATCCGGTAGTATTTACCGAGTTTGACCTTGATCGATACGAACCACCCGGCTGAGTAAGCCGTACCCGAATCACGCCTAGTGCGCCCCTGTTTGGAAAGTAGGTATTAATCAAGATGCAAAAGATCAAGAACGTTTTCGATGCCATCCTGAAGTTCGGCCACGATGAAGACTTTGTCCCTGATGCTGGTGATGAGTTTATCCCGACCGACGCTCCTGCTGGCTCAGAAGCTAAGATTGAAGTTCTTCGCCGCCGCGTCGAGCAAGGTCTGCCACTGTGGCACGACGAAGACCGTTGCGATTACTCCGGTTTGACGGGTGCCATCCGTCCTCGCGAGTAAACTCAGCGAGAACGTATCGGATGATACAGGATGAATGAGGGGTGGACTATACCCCTCATTTTTTATGCGCTGATGCGATGTCCAAGGTTGATTCTCAATGCTCGCACGTCTCGTAGGATGGCTACCAGCGTTATGGCGGACGGCCATCATTTCGTCCGCCTGACGCACCAAACTGGGACGATGGCATTCGCTCGTGTCAGGCTGTAGCCACCCTACGTGTTCTGCAATCATGCCCGTCGCCGGCATGATGTGAGCGTTTCCACGATCATGCGTAGCGACCTGGTTTGCCTCGCCTGCGTCCAAGTCGCTATCGCCTTGCATGGAATCGCTCTAGGCCGCGATCCGCATCGGTTTAGTAACCGGCTGGTTGATTTCCTGCGTGAAAACCAGCGTGATGCGTTCTTCTTCTTCGGCCTCAATCTGATCGTGCAACTCCAACTCGTCGCGCAGAATCAGCAAATTCGAAGGGGCTTGAATTCCCAGGCGAACCTTGTCGGCACCGACTTTAACGACGGTGATCAAGATCTCTTCGCCGAGTCGAAGCTTCTCACCTTCCTTGCGGGAGAGCACTAGCATATGAATAAACCTCCATGTTTATGCGGTTCTAAGATGAAATGTTGATCCAGCGATCCTGTGACGTTCGGCCAATCCATTGACCGAGGCTCCTGAATATCAGGCAGCCACCTGCAAGGCGGAAGCACTCGACAGTTGTGTTCTGAGGAACCGTTCGCCACTGGCTCCATAGAACAAAATCGTGTTGGTATCCGTTTCCCAGATCGCCGTGCATTTGACGCTGCGTGGTCCATGCAAGCAAAAATAGATCCCACAAGGATCTTGTGCCCGCACGATGACACGCTCGGTCATGGGGAATACGCCCGGCTCTAGTTGTTCTTTGTCACATAGAATCTGGTAAATGTACTGCCGAAGGTGTTCCAGCTGAGTGAAACACGGGGATTCAGCGGCCATAGGTTGGGGATGCTCCGTATCTATCCGGCCACATCTCAATCGCCATCGAGAGTAGGCTGGTTGGGTAACTTGGGTTAAGTGTTTGCAAAGTTAGGTATCGGCAGTGTGCGCGTCAAAGTTTGACATAGATAGACTAGGAAGTATGGGAAATTTGATTGTTGTGCGCAAGCAAAAAGCCCAGGCAACAGAATTGCCTGGGCTTTGATCTATTTCCGCAGAATTTGAGAGAAATACGCGCTGTTACGTCCTACTTTTTGACCTTCTCGTAGCGAGCAAAAGCAGCGGTGATGTTGGCATCTTCGGTCGTCCCTTCGTGCAGCAGAACGCGATAGCGAAGGTTCATCGACTTGCCAGGCTCAATCGTGTGGTCGCCTGACTCGACGTTCTTACCGACGAAGTCATGGATGCCAAAAGGATTCGCGGCGAACAGTCCGTACGTGCGAACGTGCCAGTAGGTCGGATAACCATAGCTGGAGGGGTGATTCATGATCGTGATGCCGACTGTCTTGTCCTTCACCGGGCCGTAGTAATCGACCCACGAAGACTTCTTGCCCCATGCATCTTTATTCTTCTGACCGCTGTCGTTGACGATGGTGCCCCCCTTCTTGGCGTCGACTTTCATCGTCCCAGGGACACGAATACCGAACGCCCCTTCCTTAGTATCGCCAAAGGTGACCGGCTCGTCCCCGGCGGTAACGGTGATGTCGAAATCAAAGTACTGACGCCCTTCGTCTTGGCCGAACGTGATGCTGCGGCGATCGCGGCAAAGGACCTTGCCCTCAGGCGTTTCCCAGCGGTTGAGCGACACGATCTGGGCGTTCTCGCCGTCGGTGACCTTCTCGAATTTTTCGTGAATGATCTGACCGCCGACCCCTTCTTTTTCCAGCCAGAAGTCGGTTCCGTTGACGTTGCCGTGGGTGAACCAGACGCTGCGATGGTGCGGATGATCGTCTCGTTCGCTTTCGCCGACCGACTCGATCGGATAACGACGCGTCATCGGCAGGCCGTCAGGGCCTAGAAGGGGATAGAGAATCGGCTTCGCGCCGCTCTTGATCAGGTAACGAGTCAGTAACTTGCCGTCGTAATGAACGGTCAAGCCGTCGTCCTCTTGGACGATTTCATACGTTTCAGCGAAACAGGCAGACGAAAAGCCAAGCAGCAATAGAATGCTAAACAGACGGATCATGCGCGGCATATCCTTCGAAATCAGGTGGGATGGGGGAACAGTCAAACTCTAGAGAACTGTTCTCATCTTACCTGAGAGATATTCCGCAATCCAGCAACCCACTACTTTTGGGCGGTGGAGAACGCTGGTTTCACGTATTGATCGAACGAAACGGCCTTGGCTTTCGCCAGATCGGTCTCGATCGACTCGATCAGCTTGGCGTCTTCTTCCTGTAGCTTCCAGCGGTATTCATGCGTGCTGCGAAGAGAGATGCTTTTGGTGGGGTCAGCGTGGCGGATCGTCTTGCGAACTTCGGCCGGAACCGCTTCTTTGGCGCGGATCTGGTTGTTCAGTTCGATGCGTGCCTGGGGCAAATCGCCGCCGGCACAGATGAAATTCAACATCGAAGACCAATCGCAGAAACGCGCGTAGTCGTCGACCGCCGGCTGATTTTGGATCTTGTTCAGGTCCGCTTCGTAGGTCAGCGGATCGCCGGCCAGCTTCAGCACCTGGGTTTGGGGATCGTAACTGGCCTCGAACTTGGGATTGCGAAGGAACGTCCACAGCGGGCCTTCGGGGAAATTCGCATGCGACTTGAAATAGGCCGAGTGCTGCAGCACATCCTGGATGGTCAGCGTGAGTTTGACTTGTCGCTGCGGATCGAGCAACGTGATTTGTCCCGAGTCATAATCGATGATCGTGGCCTGCCGCGGTGGCGTGGTGACCACGTCGTAGACCTTCGCCCCTTTAAAAACCGTCTCATAGGTGACGGCAGGGATCCGGGCATTGCCCCGGAAGATCTGCGAGGTCACTTCAAAGTCAGCTGCGGCACTCACGCACACGAAAGAAGCCCAGGCGGTCAAGACGGCGGTCGAAAGCGATGCAGTTTTCACGGGTTCGATCAGCTCGGCGAAAGAGTCGTACTGGTGGGAAAGCTACGATTGCCGCGAACCATACCTAAACCATGGGCCTGAGGTCCAGATGAATCGCTTACCGCGTGCTAGCAAGCTGGCGGCTTTCGCGATCGGCCCAATAGATCGGCTCCGGCAAGCGATGCCCTGCCAGGCAGCGATCGACGACCTCTTTCATCGACGTGTCATCGATACCAAAGCCGCGCGAAACGTAGATCGGGTGCTTCGTCTTGGTGTGCGGCATGATGGCGTAACCGAGGATCTCGTCAGGCGCATCTTGAGAAGCGATAATCGGTTCCCACTTGCCAACTTTCAGCTCCGGAGCCTGGACGACGCCGCAAATAAGCTTCTTGGCCACCCCTATCGTCGGGATGCCGGTGAGTCCCCCCAACATCGTCGCGATTCCCATCCGTCGCGGATGCAGCCGCCCGTTGCCATCGACCAGCAGCACGTCTGGCAACTTGCCGGCGGCCTGCATTTCCGCCAACAGATGCAGATGCAGAGGGATCTCGCGAAACGCCAGGTAGCCGGTGATATAGGGGAACTTCGCTTCGCCAGTACAAGTGTGCGTACCGATCTTCGTTTGCCCGTCGGCCTGCATACGAGCACAGGCCGATATGGCTTGCTCCTTCCCATACGAGACGTCGATCCCACCGATCGATTTGACGTTAGAAAGGTGGAACGCCTGTTCTCCCGGGCAAGCAAAATCACGCTGCCAGGCTTTTAGCTTCGAGAGGGACGCAACCATCGGCGGCAATTGGAGACGGTGCGTTTCCAGGTCGATAGTGCCGCGGTTGATCACCACCCCTTCGCCACGCAGCAGCTGCGTCTTCGTTTCGCTGCTGCCAGAGCAGTGCAGACCAATTTCCCCGGTCGATCGCACGACACGATGCGAGAGATCGGCCACGCCGCAGGCCGGATCAAGCAGATAGGTCGCCACCCAGCGGCTCGCGGCCGAATCGCCCAGTGATTTCGCCAGGTCGCCATAGGTGGTCACCGAGCCAGGCGGGATCGCACGCACCAGCTGATCGACCTGGCCGATGATGCTGGGAATTCCCGCGGCGAACGCGTCAGCAACTTCGCTAAGATCAAGGTGGGCCATCCGGGGCAGACTCTAGCTTCAGGGGGACTCGCTAGCAGAAAGTTCCTCACTCCCACGACCGCCTCGCACCAAGCCATACAGCGAGATCCCCACGACCGCCCCAAACGTGTCGGCCACAAGATCCAGCGGGTCGGCCGTTCGACCAGCGACGAACAACTGGGTCAACTCGTCGAACATGCCTACCCCCACCAGGGCCAGGGCGACGGTGACTGCCAGCAGAAGCGACCAGCGATAGTTCCAGGCCGTCGCCGCGAAGAGGGCCGTGATGGCCAGAATGGCGTAGATGCCTGCATGGACGAACTTATCGACGTGCGGAAACAAGGGATCGTTATCCGGCTCCATCGGCCAGTGCGTTGCCGTGAAAGCGATCGCCCATAGTCCAAACAGGACGAGTGTGGCTATCAGGGGCACTTTTCGCAGCGACATCAAATGCTTTCCCGGCGGATGGAAACAAGGAGTCTTCAGACTAATCGACGCCTCAGGCACCCACAACCACGTTGTGTCTTGCGAGAATCGCCCCGAATTGAGTATCGTTTGTAGCGATTATAGGTTCTGGGCAATTTTCCTGTTCGTACGCACAACCCCCAACTAGCGCATGGCCATTCTTATTACCGGCGGAGCCGGTTTCATTGGTAGTCACCTGACGCAGATCCTTCTGAAGCAGTCGGACGCCAAGCTCGTCACGATCGACAACTTCAACGACTACTACGATCCGGCGCTAAAGCGAGAAAACGTGAAGCCGGTGGCCAACGAGCCGCGCGTAACCCTGATCGAAGGGGACTTCTGCGACTCGGCCGCGATGAAGCGGCTGTTCGACGAGCACGATATCGATCAGGTGGTCCACCTGGGCGCGATGGCTGGCGTGCGGATCAGCGTGCAGAAGCCTGAGATGTACCAGCAAGCCAACGTCGCCGGGACCTTGAGTCTCTTGGAAGCTGCCCGGCATCATCCGGTGAAGCGGTTTCTGCTGGCGTCGTCTTCCACCGTATATGGCAAAGGGGCTGGCGTTCCGTTTCGGGAAGATGCCCCGCTAGGGATTCCGGCCAGTCCGTACGGCGCCACGAAGCGGGCCGCCGAACTGTTGTGCCTGACCTATCATCAGCTGCACGGCGTGCCGGCGGCGTGCCTGCGTCCGTTCAGCGTGTATGGACCGCGGCTGCGGCCTGACCTGGCCCTGACCATTTTCGCCAAGGCCGTCCACGAAGGGACCCCGATTCCCTTGTTCGGCGACGGCAGCATCCGCCGCGACTTCACCCACGTAAGCGACATCTGCCAAGGTTTGATTGTCGCACTCACGGCGGAAGGGGTCGTGGGGCAAGAGATTAACCTGGGGCACAGCGACCCGATCGAGATGCGGCGCCTGATCGAGCTTCTCGAAAAGTCGTTCGGCAAGAAGGCCGTCATCGACTATCAGCCCGAGCGGCCTGAGGACCTGCCGATCACCTACGCCAACCTCGAAAAAGCAGAGAAGCTGCTGGGATACGGCCCGAAGGTGCTGATCGAGGACGGCATCCAGGAATACGTCGATTGGTTCCGCAGCTGGCACGGCTAATGGAATCGGCGTGAGCGGCTTGGTACCCTAATAGGGTCCGCGGTGCGGACGCGAAAACCGTTTCGATCAACCATCGCCACCCAAGTAACCCACGCCATGCGCACCATCACCCCCGCTCTCGCCCTGTTGGCTCTCCTTCTGTTGGCCCTGCCGATTTTGGCCGAGGAAGCCCCAGAGAAGCCGAAGACCAAGTCTCTGTTCGATGGCAAGAGCCTCGAGCACTTCGAGGTCCCGCAGTTCGGCGGGGAAGGGGCCGTTGAGGTCAAAGACGGCGTGATCACCATGGGGCAAGGGGCGATGCTGACCGGCATTACCTACAAGCGTGATGACTTCCCGAAAACCAATTACGAGCTGACCTGGGAAGCCCGGCGCACGATGGGCATCGACTTCTTCGCCGCCGCCACGTTCCCCGTGAAAGACAGCCACTGCAGCTTCATCCCCGGCGGCTGGGGCGGAGCAGTCGTCGGCCTGAGCAACATCAACGGCGAAGACGCCTCGGAAAACGAAACGACTACCTACATCGCCTTCAAAGACGACCAGTGGTACCAATTCAAAGTCCGCGTGACCGATAAAAAAATCGAAGCCTGGATCGACGAAAAAAAGGTGATCGACGCGAAGATTGAGGGGAAGAAGATCTCGACGCGGAACGAGGTGGACCTATCGCACCCGATGGGTTTTGCGGCTTGGCAGAGTTCGGCGGAGATTCGGAAGATTGAGCTGCGTGTTTTGGGGGAGTAGGGGGGAGGCCTACGGAAAACGGGCATATGAAACTCTTCGCCGGAATAATCTCCCCTTCTCTTTTCTTTCTCCTTCAGATTGTTGTTGGCTTAGGGGATGTCACCTAAAAGCAAGATGGTTATCGACGGGCGATTAATTGGATGACATCGTCCAGGTGATCATCATTAGATTGAATCGCCTTAGGGATTACCGCACGGCGATTGCACCATAACTCACCGTCCCAGCAGGACTTCCATGCGGTAGTCATCGCCCCAGCCGCATTTTAATCGTTTGTTCTTCACGCCGACCTTGGCTGTCTTGTTGTTCTTCAGCAGGCTCAGGCTCGTCCTTCGTAGCAGGCTAAAGTTGGCGTCGGCGTGCCCTTTGCGGATGCGAGATTGATCTTCACCGAACGTCACGTCCAGTTGCCAGTGCAGGCTGTTTTCAATGCCCCAATGACCGCGAACGGCCTCGGCGAAACGCTTGCCGGAAAGGTACTTGCTCAGGATATAGTATCGCACCTCGCTCGTCTCGTTCCCGCCTTGCTTCACGATATTGATCGTCATCCCGATCGCCCTCAAGTTCGACCAACGATCTCGTGTGATGATCTCGTCGTTCACAGGGCAGATATAATAGGAACGCGACTCCTCGCGACCATGCCCTTTCTCGTGCGTTTCGTGACGGTGTACTTTGGCTCGCTTGAAATTGCTTTCCTGCTGCGCGACAAAAAAATCTTCGATCGAATCGTGGAGGGTCGGCTGATTGCGCTTCACGGCCAGGCAATAATCGGCTCCCTGGTCGACGATCTTCTGAGCGATGTCCTGTTGGCAACCTTGAGCGTCAATCGTCACTAAACTGCCGGAAACCTCGACGATTTCAAGCAGTTTGGGAATGGCGGTGATCTCGTTGCTCTTCGCGTCGGTTACTACCTGGCCGAGACTCACATGATTGGCAGTCGCCCAGGCACTGACCATGTGAATGGCCGCCTTGCTGCTGGCCTTGTCGAAACTCCGCCGCAGCGTCTTGCCGTCAATCGCGATGATCTGCCCGTCGGTGATTTCGTGTAAGGCGGTGATCCAAGTCAGCAAACACTTCTCAAACTCAGCCGGATTCAGCGAAGCCAAGATCGCATTAAAGCGATCGTGCGAAGGGATGCCGGAACTCAAATCAAGGAACTTACCCAGCCACTCCTTCTTCATCTCGGCCCAGTCGGCGATAGCCACAAAATCATCCGCCCCACTCATCACCGCACACAGCGCGATGGTCACGATATTCGTTAACGGATAAGTCACCTTGCGAGTCCGCGGATCGGTCAGATCGGCAAAGCACTCTTGAAGGGAAACAGGCGAACGTGACGACATGAGAAAGGCACCTGAGAACACCGGATCAGGCCGCGACAACCTCCGTCACAAAATCGCCTGACCGCCATTGCCTCAGTGTCGCAGATAACCCATCATGGCGCAATCGCCGTGGGGATTACCGGACTAAGGTATATTCGAATAATTAGTGTTCCCCAAACAAGCCATTGTAGACCAACGAATGCGTATAGAAATATTTCAGCTACCTGTTTGACAGTTTCGTTTTGGTCTAAATATCTAGCAAATGGAATGGCGAGAGATATTAATATTAAAGGTATTGTTATGATACTCGGTACAACGTAGTGCTTTCGCCGAAGACTATTAGGTGCTTGAACAATTTCTCCGCCTCGAATCTTTCCCGTTGCGTTTAGAAGACCATTGCTTCTCGCCGTATGAAACACTCGGATTTCCGCACCCTCGTTTTCGTTAAGATGGTCAAAGCTAACGCTTATCTGCTTCCGATCCTGAGATCGTTGGACACAAACTGCGTTCCCCTCATGGCTTTGTCTAATGACGCTACACGAGAGGATTTCAGCGTCTTCTTCTGCCTGTATTTTTAGGCTACCATTTTTTGCGAAATCCGCTTTTGTGATATCGGAATTCTGGCACCAAATCCAGAATGTGGTGACGGAGACATTCTGTAGCGTTTCGCCAATACCCTTGAACGATATTGAGATGTCAGGAAATGAATCGGACTTCTCGTGGATCAAGTTGAGATGTCTAGATGTAACAAACAGCCGTTTTCTTGCTTTGCTGGGATTGAACCAAAGGTAGATCGCTGTTAGTGATGTGATGACGGTTACTGCCATACTGAAAATGGTGATTAACGTACCGTATTGTTCTAGTATCTGTTCCATTTTTGTGGCGAACGAAGGTATATTTAAGAGGTGCGACAAACCTATGTGGTATGCACTGTCAGTCGAAAAGTGTCGAAGCCATGAAAGGGCCTGTGAGACCAGCAGAAACAATCTATTGACGTCTGCGCATCCAATCCGATAGGGGCGACCAAGGGAAGTCCCGGAATTCGTGGCAAAATGGCTGGCAGAGGCATTCGATTTAGGGCGCAGACATCAATAACATTGACCGTGACACCGGCGATTCATTATAGCGAACAGAGTGTCCCATCTCACCCCACCAAACTCCGATCCAACATCCAATCGTTAATCGCTTCGCAAACATGATCCGCCAAAATCACCGTGGCCGATTCCAAATCAACAATCGTTCTCGCTAGAAACAGAAGAGCCCCACGTCCCCCTCTTTTTCTGTCCAACTGGCCAACGAAACTTATCCCGGCATGTCATGATCGACGATGCGGTTTCTTTCGGCCATGAAGAGCTGCAGACCGTGCCCTGCGAATGCGTTGCCGGCCTCGAACCAGAAAGTTGCTCTTGGTTCGGGATGCGTGGTGACGAAGCGAAGCTTAAGTTTGGAAAGTAGTTGATCGAGGGCGAATGGCTTTTTGCCTGGTCGGAACGTTTCGTTGTACGAAGGGAAAATCTTCTTGGCGATGTAATTCTGCATTTTGATTTCTATCGCCGGGAAATTCTCGACGATGCGACGTGCCCGCAGGATGCAGGGACCAAGTTTCCCCTCGGCGTCCGTATAAAGATCCATGGTGACCGTGCGCCCACTGAGTTTGACCTTTCCCTGGAACTCGACCGTCTGGTCGAGGGCCGTCGAGAAGACAAGCTTACCCAGGACACGATCATTGATCACATCCGCAAGAGGTGTGGTCCTCTTGGTGTTGCTTGCTTTTTTCTGGGGCATGACGGGGCTTCCTCTAGGAATGATTGGTTTCAAGGGACATGTCGGATCGTTCTACCCCACCAAACTCCGATCCAACATCCGATAGTTTATTGCCTCGCAAACGTGATCCGCCGAGATCACCGTGGCCGATTCCAAGTCGGCGATCGTTCTCGCCAGGCGCAAGATCTTATCGTACGCCCTGGCACTGAGCCCGAAGTTGCTGATGCTTTGCTTCATCAGCGTCGCCCCTTCTTCTTCCACGTGGCAGAACTTGCGGACTTCGCGGCTGCTCATTTGGGCGTTGTAGCGGGTGCGGCTACCGACGAAACGGCGGGTTTGGATTTTGCGGGCCGCGATGACCATCTCCTTCAGTTCGGTGCTGCTGGTGCCATCGGTCTGGCTGGCCAGTTCCTGGTAGGGGACCGCCGGGACTTCGATCTGGATGTCGATCCGGTCGAGCAAAGGACCGGAGATCTTCCCGACGTATTTCTCGACCTGGGGAACGGTGCAGCGGCAATCGCGACGGGGGTCGTTGCGGAAACCGCACGGGCACGGATTCATCGCCGCGACCAGCATGAAGTCGGCCGGGAAGGTGACGCTACGCAAGGCCCGGCTGATGGTGACCTGCCGATCTTCCAGCGGCTGCCGCATCAGTTCCAGCGTGCGGCGATTGAACTCCGGCAGTTCGTCCAGAAACAGGATGCCGTTGTGCGACAGGCTGATCTCGCCAGGGGCCGGGTTGCTGCCGCCTCCGACGAGGCCAGCCTCGGAGATCGTATGATGCGGCGAACGAAACGGACGGGTCGCCAGCAGCGGCTGGTTGGTGGCCAGGCGGCCGGTGGCGCTGTAGATGCGGGTCGTTTCGACCGATTCAATCGGCGTCAGTTCGGGCAGGATCGTTCGGACTCGCTTGGCGACCATCGTCTTGCCCGAGCCAGGCGGCCCGACGAGCAGAAGATTGTGCATCCCGGCCGCGGCGATCGTAGCGGCTCGTTTGGCGAGTTCCTGGCCGCGAACGTCGGCGAAGTCGACTTCGTAGGTGGAGTGCTCTTCCAGCAAGGCGTGGATTTGCGGTGGGACCGGTTCGATATCGAGCTGGCCCGAAAGGAAGCCGACCGCTTCGGTCAGGCTGGCGACCGGGATGACCTCGATCCCTTCCACGACGGCCGCCTCCCGGGCATTTTCGGCCGGCACGATGATGCCCCGCAGCTGCTGTTTTTCGGTTTCCATTGCCTTGGAAAGAATGCCGCGGATGGGACGCGTGTTGCCGTCGAGTGCCAGTTCGCCGACGATGGCGTAATCGCTGAGCCGATCGCTGACGAGTTGACCGCTGCCCAGCAGAATGCCCAGCGTGATGGGCAAGTCGAACGAAGCGGCGTTCTTGGGAAGTTCGGCCGGAGCCAGGTTGATCACCACGCGATCCCGCGGGCAGAAGAAGCCGGAGTTGACGATGGCCCGTTCGATGCGGTGGACGCTCTCTTTCACCGCCGCTTCCGGCAGGCCGACCAGAACCGTTTTGGGAAGTGCCGTGGGGGAAACGTCGACTTCGACTTCCACGGGAATCGCATCGATGCCGGCCATCGAGTAGGTGCGTAGTTGAGCCAGCATGCCGAATTCCTTGTCGTCGCCATTGGATGGACTGCTTGGAGGTGTCCCCCATTGTGTGATGCCTCGCACCCCTCTGGCAAGCCATTCATCAGGATTTCTCGACGGGCGGGGAAATGGCCGTTTGTGTGCTATGGTTAAGGGTTATACCGAATATCCAACGTGCGATCGGAACCATGGCAACCGCCACCAATTCAGAAACCGCCGACGTCTTGACGGGGGCCCAGCCGATGGTGCTGGGGTTGCCGACGGTGCGTTACGGCCTATTGGTCGTGGCCGTGATTGCCCAGGCCGCGACGATTCTGATTACGTGGCCGTTGTGGCAGGTTCGCGAAACGCCGGTTCACATGCCGCTGGTCGATCTGCCGCAGATACCTTTTGGCGGGTGGATGCTGGCCACCCTGATTCTGGTGCTGATCCGACCCCGGATGGGGCTGGCCGTGCATGTGGCTTCGCTGCTGCTTTCGTTCGTATTCGATCAGTACCGCACGCAGCCGCAATTCATTGCCAATGCCGTGTTGATGCTGGCGACGATCGAGAACGTCGGCGTGGTGATCGTGCGGTGGTTTCTCGCGTCGCTATGGCTGTGGGCAGGGACGCATAAGCTGTTATCGCCCGATTGGTTTTCGTTCGGATCGTGGTACATGGTGCAGTCGCTGCATGTGAATCCGGAAGACTTCCAGATGCTGTTTGCCTACGGCGTTGCGCTAGGCGAGATCTCGGTTGGCCTGCTGGCCATCTTTCGGCCTCGCTGGGCGGCGATCCCGTGTGTGCTGATGCATGTGGGGATCGTCATCTTTCTGTCCCCCCTGTTTTATAACCACAACGTCAGCGTGGTCCCGTGGAACCTGGCCACGGCAACGATTGGGTGCTGGGTGATGTGGAATGCCCCGAGCATCCGGCCGCAGCGTCGTTGGGAATGGATCGTCGCGGCGGTGCTGTTGGTTTATCCGGCTGGGTTTTACCTGGGCCTGGTCGATCATGGGATCGCCAGCGTGCTGTACTCGAATCACCTGCCGGAAGGGATGATCACCACGAAAGAAGGCACCGAGAAGATCTCGGGCTGGGGAGATCTCCGCGTCCCGTTTCCCAACGAGCGGAGACTACTGGCGTTGTACTTTCAGCGGTCGTCGCAGCCTGGGGATAAGCTGCACGTGTCGGAGCCTCGGCCTTGGCTGGGGGACAAGTACTTTGTCCTTGATGCTGATGGCAACCTGGTCGAACAAACGCGCGAGCAGTTCATTCAGGGAAGTGACAATGAAGTCTACGGCATGGAGGTCGAGAACCGGCGAATTCATTTTCTATTGGCGCGCGCCGGCGTGAAGAAAGTCCGCCGTGAGGAACAGTCCACGATCTATGCCGTCGAGATTCCTCCCCAGCGATATCGACCGGAACTGCTAGAGATGCTGGCAGGGCTGCCGAATCTCGAGCAGATCAACCTGGGGGGCTGCGAAGTGACGGATGAAGACCTGAAACGTTTGCCGCTTTTGCCGAAGCTAGTGGGGATTGGGCTAACCGACACGCCGGTCACCAATGCTTCCATCGAAACGCTACTGAAGCAGCCGCAGCTGAAAGTCATCGAATATCAACAATCGAACATGACGCTCGACGCGATTCTCGAGTTCGAGAAGCACCGCCCGATTGATTAGGCGTCGGCGACAATTTTGGAAATGGGCGTCCCCTGGCAAATGGCCATCGGGCGGCCGATCGGGGTCTGATAGTCCTTGTGGATATTAATGCCCAGGGCGCTGTGGATCGTGGCGTGGATATCCTCGACACGAACCGCGTGCTTCGTTTCGGGCGTGATCTTTTCCCCTTCGGGGTCGGTTTCTCCGAGGAAAACCCCTTTGCGAATTCCACCCCCGGCCAAGGCCACGCTGAAGCCGTGCGGCCAGTGATCGCGACCAGCGGCGGGATTGATTTTGGGGGTTCGGCCGAACTCGCCGCCGCACAGGACGATGGTGTCTTCGAGTCGATCACGCTCCTTAAGATGCTTGATGGTCGCGCTCAACGCGGCATCGAGATCACCGGCCCGGGCCGATTGCAACTCGTGATTGTTGGCGTGCGTGTCCCAGCCGCTAAGCGTGACTTGCACGCAGCGGACGCCAGTCTCGATGAGCTGCGTCGCGCACAAGCAGCCTCGGCCGAACGGAGTATCGCCGAACTGCTCTTTCACTTCGGTCGGCACGCCGTCGATGTTGAACGCATCGATCTGGTCGGAAGTCATCATCGTGGTGGCACGATCGACTGTTTTGCGGTGCAGGGTCTTGTTCTGTTCCAGATCGAATCGGCGACCTTTGGAAAAGCTTGATTCGAGGATGTCCAAATCGCTGAGCCGGGCCTCGAAGCGATCCTCCGGGACACGCCGCGGAAGGTCTGGCAGCGGGCCTGTGGGATCGTACATCTTGAACGCGTCGTACTGGTTCCCCAGGAAGCCTCCCCGCGACGGGAACGCCGAGGGGAAGATCGACACGTGACGAGGGATTTCGACCCCTTCGGCTGAAAGCTCGTGACAGAGAATTGCTCCGATCGACGGGTGAATTAGCGTGGGGTCAGGCCGGTAGCCGGTCTGCATGTTGTAGGTGGCCCGCTCGTGATCTCCTTCCTTGCTGGTCACGCAGCGCAGCAGGGCCATCTCGTGCATCACTTCGGCGGTATGCGGCATGGTGTCGGCGATCTTCAGCCCTTTCACCGAGGTATCGATCGCTTTGGTATCGCCGCCGATCATCTTGCCGGGATGTGGGTCCCAGGTTTCCAACTGGCTGGGGCCCCCTTGCATCCAGAGGACGATCACCGATTTGGGGCGTCCCTTGTTCGATTTCTCTTCCGATGAGGCGGCCAATAGTTGGGAAAGAGGCGTCAGCCA
This sequence comes from Bremerella volcania, assembly GCF_007748115.1. Lineage (NCBI taxonomy): Bacteria > Pseudomonadati > Planctomycetota > Planctomycetia > Pirellulales > Pirellulaceae > Bremerella > Bremerella volcania. The sequence goes on along the minus strand of NZ_CP036289.1, from coordinate 5,169,972 downwards.
GGCCAACCCTGCACCGGCACCCAGCAGCGTGCGGCGGTTGAAGTGTGCACGTGTGCCGCAACCTTCGGGACCGAGAAGATGTTGAAAGCGTTTCATGGCAGTTCCTAGTGATTCCAGGCGAACTCGGTGCAGTTCATCAAAGCCCAGTAAATGTCTTCAAAGTCTTGGGTACGGTTCGATTTCACTTCGTCACTTTCCAGCTTGTTGACGAAGTGTTCGAGCTCTTTTTCCGTTGGTCGCCGTGTGAGAACGCAGAGGAAGGCCGTTTCGACCCCGGTTTCGTTGTTAGGGGACAGCTGCGAAATACGTGTGGCGGCGTTGCGGACGAAGTTGTTCTTGGTCCGCTCGGTCACCAGGTTGCCGTTCATCATCAGCAGCCGCTGCGGGATGGTGCCGCCGTCCATGCTGAACTCGTCTTCGCCGGCGTCTCCGTACCGTTTAAGGAAATCGTTCGTTTCGCCGAAGGTCACCAGCTTGGTCAGCACGTGACTGTCGGCATTGAGCGTGCTCAAGGAAGAAGCCTGATTGATGCTGCCGATGATCTGTTCGGGCCGAAGTCGCGTCACGGGATACGAGGCCCAGGCCTGTTCGTGCCGGGCGGTTAGCTCGTGGTCGGCACGACTATCGCGTTGGAAGGCTTCCGTCGAAGCAATCAGACGAATCAATCGCTTGAGGTCGAAATTGTGCGCGATGAAGTCATCGACCAGCGGATCGAGTCCCGCCGGGAAATTGCCTTTCTCGAAGCTTCCATTGAGTGGAATGTTGTCGACCGGCTCGACCAGCGGCCGCCCCGTCATCACCGCCCAGACGCGATTGACGATTGCTCGGGAAAACGGTTTGTTTTCAGGATGCGTGACCCAGCCTGCCAGGCGATCGCGCAGCGTTCCGCCAGATTCTTCGAGCAAGTGCTGATTGAAAGGTACCTGGGCGGGCACGGTCGTTTCTTCTTCGGCATGCAGATACTTGTACTCGTACGGTTTCCCCTTCTGGTCCATGATGCCGACGAACGAGTTCTGGGCTTCGCGAAAGAACGAGGCCAACTCGTGAAAGTCGGTCTGCTTGAGATCGCCGCCGAGGTTGTCGTCGTGGCACTGCACGCAGTCGATGCGCGTCGCCAGGAAGGCCCGGGTCACGCGGCCGGCCAGCATCGCCACGTCAGGCTCCTTCGTGCCGTCTTGGTCGACGGTGGCGGTGATGAAGTTGACCGCGGGGTGATCGGTCCAAAGGCCTGACTCGGCGATCAGGTCTTGAGTCAACTCGTTGTAAGGTCGATTGGCCATCAGCTGGTCGCTGAGCCAGGTCACGAATCGCCGCTTGCGGAAGATCAGGAAGGGACCGTTTTCTGTGCCGACATAGGCACGTGAAAGCCGCTCGGCCATGTAGTCGCCATAGCGACGATCTTCCAGCAAGTGGTTGACCCACCATGCCAGGCGATCTTCTTTCGGGCGATTCTCGAGCAGGCGAATTTCTTCCAGCGAAGGAATCGAGCCGGTCAGTCCCAGCGAGATGCGGCGGGCGATCGTGAGGTCGTCGGCTTTGGGGGCCGGCTCCAGTTCTCGAGATTTCCAAACTTCCCGAAACTGAGCATCAATGGCCTCTTTCGTCGTTTGGAAGTCATCCGAGACCACGACGACCGGATCGTCGAGCGCTTCGACTTTAGGAGGCGCTAGCAGCCAATTGGCCAGAGATGCCAAGACGACGGTGGCGAGGGCGATGAAAGCAATATTCTTTAGCCACATAGGGAGACTCGCTCTGAGACCCGCGACAATAGAAAAGGGACGTCTAAGTACCTATTCTTACCGGGGCTGAGGCATATTTGTTTCCTGTTGTCGAGAAATCTTTCGGTTTTCGCGGAATTATCAAAACCAAGCCCACGTCGCGTTAGGTAGAACAAACATAAGGAATTACGCTGATTCCCTTCTCATCGATTCCTGGATTTCCCCAATGTCTGTGGTCAACTCAACCTGGCATGACGAAGCATTGGTTCCTTCCGAGGAACTTGTTGCCCCGATCGACGAAGCATGCCCTGGGCACGACAGCGAAACCCTGGTCGAGGCTGCCCAGCCACCAAAAAAGAATATCGTCTGGCGGATCGCCGATGGGCTGATGAGTGCCTGGGAGTGGTGCTTTGGCGTCGTCTCGATGATCGTGATTCTCGCCTTTCTCGCGACCGTCCCCATTTTGAATTTGATGAGCCTGGGCTATTTGTTGGAAGTGAGCGGGCGAATCGCTCGGACCGGCAAGTTCACGCAAGGGTTTGTCGGCATTCGCAAAGCGGCCCGTATCGGGAGTATCGTCGCCGGGGCCTGGTTGATGTTCTTGCCGCTGCGGCTGTTATCCGATGCCTGGCAAAGCGCCTGGCTGATCGATCCGCAGAGCGTGCAAACGCGTAACCTGTGGATTGTCACGATGGTCGCGACGGTTGCTGTCAGCTTGCACGTGGCATGGGCATGTTATCGAGGTGGCCGACTACGGCATTTCATCTGGCCGGCGCCGGTTAAGTTCTTCAAAACGATCTTCCACGGCGGCATGTATGCTCAGGCCCGGGAAGGAACGCTGGCCTTCATTAAAGAACTGCACCTGTGGTACTATTTCTCGCTGGGAGCTCGAGGATTCGTCGGCACGCTACTGTGGCTTTTGGTGCCGGTGGTTTGGATGATTGGGGCTCGGCAGATCAATGATCCGGGGGCTGCCTTCGTGGTGAGCTTGCCGGGCATGCTCGTGTTTGCGTTTGTGCTTTTGTATCTGCCGTTTCTGCAAGCTCGCTTCGCCGCCGAGAACCGCTTCAAGGCTTTGTTTGAAGTGCGAGCGATTCGTGGGCTGTTTCGTCAGGCACCCCTGGCTTGGTGGCTGGCGCTGTTCATTACGCTGCTGTTCGCTCTGCCGCTGTATCTGCTGAAGATCGAAATGATCGATCGCGAGATTGCCTGGCTGCCGAGCTTGTTCTTTGTGATCTTCATCTTCCCGGCCCGCATGCTATCGGGCTGGGCAGTTGCCGTATCCAAGAAACGCGAGAAGCCGGCCCACTTCGTCTGGCGTTGGATGAGCCGCCTGGCCGCGATTCCGGTGGTGGTGTCGTACATCTTCTTCATGTACTTATTCTTGTACATTTCGTGGCGCGGGGCGGATAGCCTGTTGGAGCAGCACGCGTTTCTGGTACCGGTACCATTTTTGGGGGCCTAGCTCTGGTTTCCACCAGGCGTTGGCACTAGGACCGTCCCCGGCAAAGGGGTACGATAGAACCATCGGTTCGTCTCTTTTCCTGCTCTTAGGTTGAAGTGTTCCATGCCGCGTGGAAACCTGATCGTGATTTGTGTCGCCTTCGTGGTGGCGTTGATTTGTTACCAGTCAGCGGCTCAATCGCGTTATGCGTTGATGTTCCAGCAGGGTCTGCGAACGATCTCCGATTTCTATGTACGTCCGGTTGAAGACGAAGATCTTTTCAACGCGGCGATGGAAGGGCTGACCGCGCCGCTGGATCAGAACTCGGTCTATATCGCACCGCCCCGCTATTCCAATTTCCGCCGCGAACTTGGTCAAGAGTTTGGCGGGATCGGCGTGCATGTCGATTTCGATGAAGAAACCCGCGAGATGGTGATCATTACGCCTTTGGCTGGTGCGCCTGCCTACGAGGCCGGTATCCAAGCCGGGGATATCGTCCTGGCGATTGACGGTGTCCAGCTGAATGGCGAAGACTTCGACAAGTCGCTCGAGCGTCTGCACGGCGAAACCGGCACGCCGGTTACTTTGACCGTAAAGCACATCGGACAGGAAGAGCCTGTCGATATCACGATGACCCGGGCCAACATCATGGTCGAGTCGGTCATGGGCGACACGCACGGCGCAGGGGGGAAATGGGACTTCCATCTCGCGAGCAACCCGAAGATCGGATACATCCGGGTCGACTCGTTTGGAGATCGAACGGCCGAAGACTTTGAAGCAGCCTTGGATCAGATTGGTAATGATGCCGAAGGACTTATCATCGACATGCGCGGCAACGCCGGCGGTTATTTGACGGCGGCGATTCAGATGGTCGACATGTTCCTCGACAAAGGGGACATCGTCACGACGCGTACCCGCAACAACCGCATTCGAGACGTCTACGAGGCATCGTCCGGGGCGACGATCGTCCCCAAGAGTCTTCCGGTGGTGGTGATGGTGAACCGCTTTAGCGCCAGTGCGAGCGAGATTTTCGCGGCAGCCTTGCAAGATCACGGGCGAGCGACGGTCGTCGGCGAACGCTCTTTCGGCAAAGGCACCGTGCAAAGTATCTTCCCGCTCGATGGAGATCGCCGGGCCATGAAGATCACCACGGCTACCTACTGGCGCCCCAACGGAAGCAACATTCACCGTTTTCCCGATTCCAAGGAAGAAGACGATTGGGGCGTGAGTCCCGACGAGGGGAAAGAACTGGAACTGGATGATCAGACGTTGACGAAAGTCATCAAGGCGAGGCGTTTGCACGACGTCGATCGAACCAACTTCTCGAACCCTGACCAGGCCACAAAGCGAGAAATCTCGGAGGAGGAGCAGGAACTGCTCGACTTTAAAGACCCTCAGTTGCAGTTGGCGATCGAAGTGATTGAAGAGGCGAAGAAGTAAGCGTTTGGTACGATTTGCAAAGGTGATTTGCAATTTCTTCCATCGGCCAGAGCGACTATTACGAAAGCGAAAACCGGGCAAGATATGCCGGCGGCTGGCTAACATCCAGATTCACGCATATCAGCGACTTGAGACAATTTCGGGCGTCATTTCAGGAATTTGGCACTCCGGTTGCAAGTTACAGCGATCAATCTCCCCCCTGGTCTTCCCGGTTAGTTGAAAGACGCATCGATGGTTTGCAACGTCAACCACTTCCAGTGGCCTCAGTCCCGTTCCAGCGCTGACGTGGAACTGGAATCATTCTCGCGGCCGCTTCCCCCGAATCCGCACCCTAACATGCCTTATGTCGTGGTGTTGCTCAAGATGCTTAGCGTGGCGGACGAGATTTCTGATGGGGACGAGTTTGAGTAGCCAGATGCGCTAGGAAGTTTTCTTCGCCGCAGCGTTGGCCAATTCACGAAGGTGGACTTCGATCGAGTCGGCCAGCCGCGGCGGATTGTATCCCCCTTCCAGCATGCTGACGACGCGCCCCTGGCACCAGGTGTTGGCGATCTCCTGAACGATGTTGGTCAGCGTGGCGAAGTCTTCTGTTTCCAGTCCCAGGTCACCCACCGGGTCATCTTTGTGCGCATCGAAGCCGGCGCTGATCATCACCAGATCTGGTTGAACGCGTTCGGCAAACTCTTGCAGTTGGTACTCGAAGGTCGTAAGCGTGGCCATGCGATCGGTCCCGTACGAGACCGGTAAATTCCACGTGGCCCCTTTTCCAGGCCCTTCTCCTACGGCATCGCGATCGCCTGAGCCGGGATAGAAGGGATAACGGTGCATGGAAAAGAACGCCACGTTCTCGTCGCGCCAGAAAATGTCTTGCGTGCCATTCCCGTGATGCACGTCCCAGTCGACGATCAGCACCTTGGGAACATCCAATTCCTTGACCGCCACGGCCGCCGCGATGGCAATGTTGTTCATCAGGCAGAATCCCATCGCCTTATCATTAGTCGCGTGGTGACCAGGCGGGCGAATCATGCAGAATGCGTTCGCTGCATCTCCCTGGACGACCTTCCGCGTCGCATCAATCGCCGCGCCGGCCGCGAGCAAGGCAACCTTGTACGATTCCGCGGAAACGACCGTATCGGCGTCGAGGTTTCCCCCGCCATTTTCGGCCAGTTCGCGGGTTTGGGCGATCATGTCGCGGTCGTGAACCATGGCGATCTGGTCGAAAGTAGCCGCCTCGAAGGTCGGAGCGGTCCATTTTTCCCAGATTTTTTTGTCACGAAGCTGCGTGGCACACGTCGTCAGGCGCAGCGGACATTCCGGATGTTTGCCGGTTTCGTGCAGAAGATAGCGATCGTGGTAGTAAAGCAGGCTGGTCATTGCCGGGGTTGGCTCTTCTGGGGGGAGTGTGCGAATTCGTTGACACAAAATCGTGGGAGCAACTATTCTTAACCAAAGCGATGTCAGAGGGTATGATTAAATAACTCGTCGATTGGGGGAAAGTGCTCCCTTAAATCCCTCGCTCATCTCATCGATGCTTTGCCTCAGGATGCCTGAGGTGGGAAGACTCTCATTCATAGGAAAACCGTGGCATGAAACGAGTTGCTGTCTCGACCCTGGTACTCGCCATCATGGCCTGTTGCGGGCAAACCAGCTGGGCTCAGTACAACGAGATTCCGGTTACGGCCACCGATATCGATCCTGATTCGCGTGATACGCAAACACGCATCCGTTTCGGTCAGGCTCAAGCCGCCGTTCGCGAATACCTCAGTGGTAAAACGATGGACGAGCAAGGCCGGGCACTGATTCGCAAGTTCTTCCGCGATGCCTACCTGAAGAGTTGGACTCGCAAAGGGAACTGGACCCAGGCCGGTGCCAAGCGGCAAGAGTTCCTGCGAGCCTACTACGGCCCACTCTACTCCGAGCCAACGTCTCGCGCCATGGTTAATGAAATCATGGTCGAGTTTATGCGCGAATACATCAAGCCGAATTATCACCCGGTACTGCGTTACAACGCGATTTTGTTGTTGGGTGATCTGCGGTCGAAGGAAATGGACAACATCAACCAAACTCCTGAGATCCCTTATGCGCCAGCAACGGCCATCCTGCTTTCCACTCTGGAAGATCCCAATCAAAGCGACGCCGTGAAGGTTGGCGCCTGGATTGGTCTGATGGAACAGTGTCAGCTGTACGGCGTGAATTTGGGGTCGATGGCCGGTGCCGAGAAGACCAAGGTGATGGACCTGGTCGTTAAGACGTTGAGCGAGAAAGCTCCTCCAAAAGGTCGTGGCGCCGATGCCCACACCTGGATGCGGAAGCGGGCCATCGACGTGGCACGCAGCATTGGTAACGCCGGACGTGACGGAGCTTTAGCCAATGCCCTGAACATCATCATTCTCGACGAGAGCCTGCCGATCGAAATGCGATGCAATGCCATCGCGGCGAAAGGCCATCTGAATTACGACGCGCAAACGGCTGCCAAACTTGACGTCGCGAAGGAATCGGCGGAGATTGGCAAGGTGGCTCTGGAAGCGGTTTCCTCTGACGTTGCCTGGTACGACAACGCGATCACCGAGTACTACAAGGCACTGATGGGCCCCGGCGGCTCTGGCATGATGGGAAGCGAATACGGCATGAGTGGCCCGATGATGCAGCCAACGCCGCGTCCAACTTCGCGGCCTCCTTCCCGTCCCTCGTCGCGTTCGCGTGGCCGCAACCCGATGGGGCCCGGCGAATTCGGTGAATACGACGAAGAGATGATGGAGCCAGAGATCATTCGCGATCCGTTGGTCGTCCGGATGGAAACTCTCTTCCGCCGTCGCGTGAAGACGCATCTCGACGACTGCATGCAAGGTCTGGTCGGTTCGACGACGCAAATCACCGATGATGGAAGCTCGATCCGAGTAGGACTCATTCGCTATGCTAAAAACGCGGAGGACCGAGAAGTGATCGTCGGTCTGGCCAAGTCGATGTACAACATGCTGGCCACTGTCGATAACGACGAGCTATGGGAAGATGAACTGCTTAAGAATTCCAAAACGCGTCTCGAGACGCTAACGGTCGCCGCCCAGAAGCTGGCCGCCAAAGCGGCCGTCGACATCACTCCGCCTGAAGCGGACACCGCTACCAAGCCTGCCGACGACGTCCCAGGTGGTGCCGTGGCTCCTGATGTCCCCGGAGGTGCCGATGTGCCTGGCGATGACGTCCCAGGAGCCGCTCCAGCGGATATTCCTGGAGCCGCGTCCGAAGACGTTCCTGGGGCAGCTCCGGCCGATATTCCTGGCGGTACCGCTCCGGCGGACGTTCCGGGTGGGGCGCCTGCAGATGTTCCTGGTGCTGCCGCTGCACCTGCCGAAGACGTACCGGGTGCTCCCGCCGCGGATGTTCCCAACTAACGTCAGCGGACGCGGGAATGATCTTGTCGTAGCTGCCGCTGCCAGCTAAAAGCAGCGGCATGACCGCTGATTACGTTCGCAACCACCCGACTCTTACTGCACTGCTAGCAGTGACTCTTTCCCTGGCCCTTGCCGCAGGTTCAGGCTGTCGTAGCGTCATCGATGGTACAAGGGACCTGCCCGAGCTTTCATCGACACCACCAAGGTCGAAGCCTGAGAAGACGTCCCAACGCTCTTCTACCGAGCTTCCCCCTGTAAAAGACCCAGCCGTCGAAGCGGCCGAAACGGTGCTGGCCGCCAACGTCGTTCAAACCTCGGAAACGGCCCTCCGCCCACAACACGTCGAGTCGCGTGGTTGGTATCTCGATCACAGCGTACCGGTCTACCTGGCGGTGGCTCAAGGAAGCACACGCTGGCGTCACTCGGCGCTCGAGTCGCTGTTGGATCAGCCAGAATCACCACAAACGACGTTGGAAAGCGGAACAAAGTCGACCAACCCCGAGATCGCCGCCACCGCGCTGGTCGGTTTGATACGCAGCGGGTACTCGGTTGATCCGCGAAGATTGGCGGATTTGATCGAGAGGCAAGAGGTCGCGTTCACCACCAAAGCCGCTCTGCTGGAAGCCCTGGCCATGATGCCCCCCAAACAGGCTCGGCCGGTTATTGAGCAACTCTTCCAGGAACGAGCAACGCTGAGTGGCGATGCGCAAACAACCGACGAAGCCGCTTCGGCAGCCCTGGGGCAGCAGTTCTGGATATCGCTGGCGATGGTGCTTCCCGAAGACCAACAAGTATCCGTGCTAACGGAAAGCTTCGCGCAAGCATCGCCTGAGCTACAAGGTACGCTCCTCGATCTGCTTTTGTTTCATCGATCGGCCGAGAGTGACGCGATCACCCAGCACTTCGATCAACTATCGCCCCAGGCCATCCGCAGGCTCAAGCTCTGGGAGCCTTACCTGCGTAGTGTGGCTCCCCTGGAAACGCTCATCGCGCAGACACGCTCGGCGGAATTCCCCACGCGGGAAAGCGCTACCATCGGGCTCGGCCGCGACGGATCGGCCGCGGCTCAAGCGATGCTGAAAGAGATCGCCGACAAGGATCCCGCCCTGGTTCAGGTCGCCGCGGTCTTTGCCTGGAGTCTTATCCCTGGTCACGACGAGTGGCAGCGTCTTTCCGAGGCTTCGTCGTGGCGAGTACGCCTGGCCGTTGCCCAGTTGGTCCCGCTCGAGTCGAAGTATCGAGACGTCTTCGCACGGTTGAAAGAAGACAATAGTCGTCAGGTCCGCGAGGCAATGATCCAGCGTTCGCCAGAGCTGGTAGCCCAGCAGAAACGGCCAGAAGAAGTCCCGCTGACGGCGAAGAGAAAAGAGATTCCGAAGCTGACCGCCGAAGAGGCGATGACCCTTCTCGACCTGATCGAAAAAGCAGAGCACGCCGCAGCCGAATCGGAACGCACCGAAGCCCGACGGGCCTTGCTTTTGCAGCCAGAAGCTGTGCTGGCCGCCGTCGACCAGGCCGCCAAGCCGTTGGCCTCGTACGATAACCCTTACCTGTTTGACGTACTGCTTCCCCAGTGCGATCCGGCCTACCGCACCCTGCAAGAGGCGACCTCAGACGATCCCAAGCTGATCCTTTCGGCGCTGCGAAAGCTGGAAGAGCTGTCCCGCCAGGCCATCGTGCCGGAACTTGTCGTGTGGCGTCTGGCGTCGCACGTCGAGCAGTTCACGCCGATGACCTGGCCGGTGCTGATGGAAGTGATTCGCAACGATCAGCGCGAGGCCGCTCGACCAATCGTTCGACGGGCTTTGGCGCACGATTCCCCTCAAGTGCGCATCGCCGCCTATCGCTACGTTGTTGACTTTCCCTTGGACGATGTGAAGTCACAGATCCGGGACGGACTTCATCACGAGATGCCCAACGTTCGCATGGCCGCGGTCGAGGCCCTGGCAAGCGTTAATGGAGCCACCAGCATCAACGATTTTGTCGATCGACTCACCGACAGCGACATCGATGTGCAGATGGCCGCGTGCAAGGCGCTGGATGCCCACAACGACCCGCGCGGAATCGATCACTTGAGCCGCATGACCTATTCGTCGTCGAAATCGGTCCGCCTGAAAGCGGTGCAGGCCATTGCCGCCAGAAAAAGCTCCAGCGACGTCCCCGTTCTCATTCGTGTTCTGGATGACGAAACGTCGATTCGCGCGGCGGCACTGGACGGACTGTCCAGTATCGTCGCGAAAGATCGATGGCCTGAGGCAATTTCGGACTCCATTTCTCTGGAAGCGAAGTGTGCTGCCTGGAAAAACTGGTTCGACCGTCAAGCCAGCCATAGTCAAAACGGATTCTTATCCCCCGCCGGCGAACCCACTCAACCCTCAGGGCTCTAGCGCGTTATAATTCCAGCGTCTGGGAGCACCCCACATGTTTGCGCTCCCCTAGATTAGTTACGTGGTCCAACGAGCCGTTCTTGTGTGACCCGGGACGAAACGGAACCAGACATGGCCCCCAATTCCAACATCAAGCTTAGCTTCCCCGAACAGGACATTGCCTGCCTGACGTTCGACCTGCCTGACAAGGGAGCGAACATTCTGAGCCGTCCCGTCATGGAAGAACTTGCCGGTTACCTCGATACATTGGCCCAACGCGACGACATCGTCGGCGTCATTATCGACTCGGCGAAGCCCAGCATCTTCATCGCCGGTGCCGACATCAACGAGTTCGCCGCCTCGATGGAAGTCGACGAGAAGCGAACCTACGAGATGTGCCGCTGGGGACAGGACCTGTTCGGCAGGCTACATGCCAACAAGTGGCTGACCGTCGCGGCGATCAACGGAACGTGCGTTGGCGGCGGAACGGAACTGGCACTGGGCTGCGATCGCCGGATCGTCTCGACCCACGAGAAAACCGAAATCGGGCTGCCCGAGGTGAAGCTGGGGATCTATCCCGGTTGGGGTGGAACGGTTCGCTTGTCGCGGCTGGTCGGCCTTGGCAACGCGGTCAAAATGATCACCTCCGGTGAAAGTGTCTCGCCCCAGAAGGCCCTGGAGTTGGGACTGGCCGACGACGTCGTCCCTGCCGAAAAGTTGGTGCCGGCCGCGATCTCGATGATTCGCGAAGAACAGAAAACAGGCCAGTACCTGAACGATCGCGCCCAGCGCATCAAGCCGATCGCGATCAACGAGACCGAACTTGGCTTCCTCGGTGCCACCGCCTCGGCCTACATTCAGCAGCAGACCAAGGGACAATATCCCGCCCCCCTCGCGGCTTTGGAAACGCTGCTCGGCGGCGCCATGGTCGACGCTCAGTCGGCGCTGGAAGCCGAAGCACAAGGAATGGCCAAGCTGTTCGGCACGCCGGTCAACGCGGCCCTGATCAACGTCTTCCTGCTGACCGATCGCAACAAGAAGGATAGCGGCGTCGAAGGAGAAGGCCCGAAGCCGCGCAAGCTTGAGTCGGCCAGCGTCATCGGGGCTGGCATTATGGGAAGCGGCATCGCCGCGGCGAATCTGAAGCGAGGGCTGACCGTCACGCTGAATGACGCCAACCCTGAAGCTCTCCAGCGTGGTGCCAGCGCGGTGCTCGATGAAGTGTCGTTCGACAAGGAAACCCGCAGCAAGAATGTCGAGCGAGCGATTCACTACGCCGGCCGACTTCACAGCACCACCAGCGGCGACGAACTACTTGGCTCCGACATCATCATCGAAGCGGTCGTCGAGAACCTGGAACTCAAACGCAAGATCTTCGCCGGACTGGAAGAGAAGCTTCCCGCCGAGACGATCCTGGCCAGCAATACGTCGACGCTGCCCATTACCAAGCTGGCCGAAAACCTGAAGCACCCGGAGCGTTTCGTCGGGATTCACTTCTTCAATCCGGTCCGCAAGATGAAGCTTGTGGAAGTGATCCGCGGCGAGCATACCTCCGACGAAACCGCTGCCACCGCCGTCGCCTATGCCAAGGGCCTGGGTAAGTTCCCGATCGTCGTCAACGATGGGCCTGGCTTTTTGGTCAATCGGCTGCTCTTCCCCTACATGAACGAAGCGACGCAGCTGCTGCAAGACGGCGTCGACATGAAGCGGATCGACAAAATCGCCACGAAGTTTGGCATGCCGATGGGGCCGGTCGCGCTGTACGACATGGTCGGCATCGATACGTCCTTCTACGCGGGACGAACGATGTACGACGCATTCCCGGAACGGACCCTCGTCTCGCCGATTCTGCCGGCATTGATCAAGAATGAACGGCTCGGCACGAAGAAGGGGTACGGGTTCTACAATCACGAAAAGAAGAAGGGACGCCCCGAGCCAGATCCAATGGCGCTAGAGCTGATCGCCAAATACGTCGAAGCACCTGAGCGTGAAATCACCGACGAAGAAATCCAGCACCGTCTGATCTTGCCGATGCTGTTGGAGGCGACGCGGGCCCTGGACGAAGGGGTCGTCCGCGATCCGCGCGACGTCGACCTTGGTTTAGTCTTTGGCATTGGGTTCCCACCATTCAAAGGAGGCCTGCTGTTCTGGGCCGATACCGTCGGCGCGAAGACGCTGATCGAGTGGCTTCAGCCGCTGCAGGAACTGGGTAACCGGTTCGCTCCCACGGAAATGCTTCTGGAGATGGCCAAAACGGATAGCAAGTTTTACGACCGGTCCTCGGACTAATCGCACGAGGAAAAGAGAGAAAGCATCATCATGAATCAGGCGGTAATCATTGACTGTTTGCGAACTCCGATCGGTCGAGCCCACCCCGAGCGCGGCTACTATCGTGACGTCCGCAGCGACGATTTGGCCGTGCACTGCGTGCAGGCGCTGGTTGAGCGAACCGGGATCGATCCCCGTGAGATCGAAGACGTTTTGTTCGGCAACACCCAGCAGACGCTGGAACAAGGCCTGAACGTCGCTCGCATTATCGGGCTGACCGCGGGCCTGCCGGTCACCGCGGCAGGGACCACCATCAATCGGCTTTGCGGAAGTAGTCTCCAAGCGATCAACCAGGCCGCGCACAGTATCATTGCCGGGGGCGAAGACGTTCAGATCGTTGGCGGTCTGGAACATATGACGCATGTCCCCATGGATCATGCGCTCGACGTGAATCCCAAGCTATACCGCTACACGTCGGAAGCGGCCCTGCATATGGGAATCACGGCCGAGTTCCTCGCCCAGACGCAGGGAATCTCGCGGAAAGATCAGGACCAGTTTGCACTGGCCAGCCATCAAAAGGCGATCGCCGCAACGGATGCCGGTAAATTCAACCAGGAGATCATCCCCACGCACGGTCGCGCCGAAGACGGTCAGCGGCAACTCCTCACGACCGATCAGTGCATTCGCGACGATACCAGTATCGAGGCCCTGTCGGCACTGCGTCCCGTGTTCATGCCCGACGGCGGAACGGTCACCGCCGGCAACGCTTCACCCATCAACGACGGCGCGTGTGCAATGCTCATGATGTCGGACACGGCCGCCAAGCGGTTGGACTTGAAGCCCATGGCCAAGGTGGTTGCCACCGCGGTGGCTGGCGTCGAGCCGTCGGTGATGGGAACCGGTCCAATCCCGGCTACGCACAAAGTCCTGAAACGGGCCGGAATGACGCTCGATCAGATCGACCTCATCGAATTGAACGAAGCGTTCGCGTCCCAGTCGCTCGCCTGCATTCGCGGGCTCAAGTTGGATATCGAAAAGGTCAACGTCCACGGTGGAGCGATTGCGATTGGGCACCCGCTGGGCTGCTCGGGCGCGCGCATCAGTACGACGCTGCTGCACGCGATGTGTGATCGTGGTGCCCGCTTCGGCCTGGCGACCATGTGTATTGGTGTCGGCCAGGGGATCGCCACCATCTTCGAGCGAATCGACTAACGCCAGGCCGGAGATCTCGGATGGATACGGGGGGAGAGATCCAGCAAACCGATTCGATCGCGGCCATCTTTCTAGAGCGGGTACGTACCGACTTGAAGTCGCCCGCTTTGTGGACGCGAACGGCAAATACGGCGTATCAGTCAAGCACCTGGGAAGGGCTTCTGCTGGAAGTCGCCAGCACGGCCGCGGCCCTCGCCGAGCAAGGCGTTACCCAAGGCACGCGGGTCGTTCAGCTCAGCGAAAACCGCCGCGAGTGGATTACGCTCGATCTGGCCTTGCAGTTTCTCGGGGCCTGGCATGTGCCGATCAGCACGCACGCATCCCCAAGCCAAATTCGTCAGATCCTGGAGCATTGCGACCCGGCGATGATCGTCGTCGAGTCGACGCACAAAGACGGATGGATCGCCAAGCAGGCCGCCGACTGCGTCAAGACGCTTGCTTACGACGATGACGGCCTATGGCCGTCGCGGACCCTGTCGGATCTCGTCGCCATTCTTCCTACGACGGTAGAACTGGCATTGGCTGATCTGCAGCACCGCGCGGAACAGATCAACCCGGACGACGTCTGCTCGCTAGTCTACACCAGCGGCACGACCGGGCCGCCCAAGGGGGTGATGCTGACGCATCGCAATCTGGCCTTCAATGCCATGGCGGTCGTGCACGCGTATGAAGAGAAGCCGGCCGACAAACGGCTGAGCTTTCTGCCGTTCAGCCATTTGTATGCCCGAACCTGCGATGTTTATACGTGGATGGCCCGCGGATCGCAGTTGGCCTTGGCCCACTCTCGTGAGACGATCCTGGCCGACTGCCAGGCCATCAAGCCAACGCTGATCAATGGCGTGCCCTACTTCTATCAAAAGGTGGTCGAGGGGCTGAAAGCCAATGGCAAGCTCGATATGCCTGGTGCACTGCAAACCGCACTAGGCGGCGAGGTCCGCATGTGTGCCAGCGGGGGCGCACCGTTGGCCGGCTGGGTGATTGAAGCGTTTGCCAAGCAGGGCCTTTCACTGCTGGAAGGGTACGGCATGACCGAAGCCTCGCCGGTGATCTCGGTTTCGACCGAAGGGGCCCATCGTGCCGGGAGCGTTGGCAAGAAGCTTGAAGGGATCGAGGTCCGCATCTCCGAGCAAGGCGAACTCGAAACCCGCGGCCCGCACGTGATGAAGGGATACTACCAAGACGAAGCAGCCACGCAGCAGGTGATGGATGGCGACTGGCTGCGGACCGGCGATATCGGCATGATCGACGACGAGGGCTTCCTCTGGATCACCGGTCGGCACAAGGAGATGCTCGTCCTTTCGACCGGTCGGAAGGTCAATCCGGATGCGCTCGAACTGGCCATTGTCAGCGATCCGCTCGTCGCTCAGGTAGTGGTTTGCGGGGAAGGACGCAAGTGTCTGTCGGCCCTCATAGTGCCCGATCCCAATCAACTACGTCAGCGCATCAAGGAAGCTCGGCTGTGGGTCTTTTCCAAACGACAAGCCCTGCAGCATCCGGCGGTCCGTGCTTGGTATCGCGACGTTCTCGACTGTCAGCTGGCTAATCGCGCCGACTACGAACAGGTTGGACCGTTCACCATCCTCGGCCAAGGCTTCACGCCGGCCACCGGTGAAATGACCACCAAGCTCAGCCTGCGGCGCGATGCGATCATGAAAAATCACCACTTTGCGATCGAGCAAATGTACAAGCCTCCGGAAGTGTCGCCGCCCTGGTGGCAGTTCTGGGCGTCGTAATCGCTTGTTTTGTAATAAGTTATGGTGAATCCTGGCTGCCCGCGGGCAGCCGGTTGAACGAAAATAAGGTAGAGTTAGGTAGCCAGGAAGCATTGCTAATGGGGGTAAGTCCCTCGTTACGCGTCCACTCGAACCCCGGCAGGAGCAGCAACGATGAGCAGTGACACGACCAATCCATCGGTTTCGGATGACAAGCCGGAAGAAATTTCGTTCGCCGAAACGGCCCTCAAGCTCGGTGGTAAAAGCGAAGACGAAGCACGGCGCACCGGGGCGATCGATTCCGCCGACGATCAAGTCGAGAAGCTCTTTCAGCCGGAGTATCAAACGGCCAACAGCCCAGCGCATCGCGCCGTGTGGGATCGTGGTATTCCGGTCGAGCTGTTCGAAGCCGATCCGATTGCAGCGCCGCCGGAAATCCGCAAGGTGATGGATGACAGCCTGGAGGTCGTGCGCGGCTTTCGCAAGAGCAAAACCATCACCGACGAGAAAGGAAAGATCCGCGACGAGGTCTTTCAAGGGCTCGCCGATGCAGGCTATTGGGGGTTGCTGGTCGATAAAAAGTACGGCGGTAGCGGCACGCCATTTCGTGCGTTCGCCCCTTTTCTGACCGAGATGGCGATGGTCGATCCGACCCTCGCCGGCCTGGCTTCGGTCCACGGCTGTATTGGGGCGGTCGATCCGGTCAGCACTTTTGGCAACGAAGAGCAGAAGCAGCGCTATCTGCCGAAGCTGGCCAGCGGCGAGAAGCTCTCGGCGTTCGCGCTTACCGAACCGTGTGCCGGTTCTGACCTGACCGCGCTGCGAACGACGGCCAAGCTCGATGGCGACAGTTACGTGCTCAATGGTGAGAAGCTCTTCATCACCAACGTGGTGCCAGGGCGAACGATCGGCGTGGTCTGTTTGATCGACCAGGTGCCGGCGGTGCTGGTCGTCGATCTACCGCCGGAGGAGAACGATAACTTCCAGCTGCGAAAGTACGGCATTTGGGCCCTCAAGCATACCTACAACCAGGGCATCATCTTCAAAGACTTTCGCGTGCCAAAAGAGAACTTGCTGCTGCCGGGTAAGGGAAATGGTCTGACGATCGCCTATCACGGGCTCAACCTCGGCCGCATCAGCCTATGTGCCAACGCGGCCGGTACGATGCGTCTGATGATGGCCAGCATGATTCCGTGGGTTCATTTCCGCGAAACGTATGGCGAGCCGATCGCCAAGCGAGAACTGGTGCAGCGCCGCTTGGGTAAGCTCGCCGGAATGATCGTCGCTTCGGATGCCCTGGTGGCCTGGTGCAGCACGCTGATCGATGCTGGCTACCGCGGCGAGATGGAATGCATCATTGCCAAGATTTTCGGGAGCGAATCGCAGAAGGAAGCGGCGATCGAACTGTTCATGAAAACGCACGGCGGACGTTCGTTCCTGCACGGGCACATGTTTGGCGACAACGTCCACGAGTACCTCGCTCCTTGCATCTACGAAGGGGAAGGGGAGATGCTCGGCATGGCGTTCTTCAAGTCGCTGGTGAAGAAGCACGGCACGCAGTTCTTCGAGCCGATCGGCAAGGCCCTGCACGAAGCCGGCATTAAGAAGCCCAACCCGCTGAATCCGGCTCATGCCTGGGCGCTCAAGGGGGCTTTGGCTCCGTATGCCAGCTGGATGATGAAGGAATACATGGGAGGCAAGCCGCGGCCGAAGTTCCCGCAGATGCCAGAAGACCTGAAGGCCCACGCCCAGTTCGCGGCCGATCGCCTGCAAGACATGCCGCTGCATATCTCCGGCACGATGCGGAAGCATCAACTGAAGCTGGCAGACCGTCAGTGCCGCATGTCGTACCTGTCCTCAAACGTGCAGGACCTGATGACGATTCTGTGCACCGCGCTGTATGCGGCGAAGCAAGAGAACGAAACGATCCGCGCCGCGGCCGATATTGCTTGTCGCGATTTGAAGCGGAAGATTCTGCTCACCCGGCCGAGCGATCGCTACTTCCGTCGCGTGTCGGAAGTGGGGGGAATGGTCGCCGAAGGAAACTTTCCTGGCGTCAGCGCTCCCCCAGACGAAATCCTGATGCGGTATGATAAGTAACGACTCGTTACTTGAAAGGACCGCATCGTTGATCAAATTCAGTGTCATTCTACCTGCCGCCGGCCGTAGTACTCGTTTCGGCGGCGGCCAGCTGAAGAAAGTCTATGTGCCGCTACTCGGCCAGCCAGTCTGGCTGCACAGTGCCAGGCGGTTTGCCGCGCGGCCTGACGTGAGTGGCGTGGTCATCGTCATTTCTCAGGATGACGAGTCGTACTTCCGCGAACAGTTCGGTGGCGTCTGTGATGAGCTAGGCATTCAGATCGTTTTGGGAGGAGAAACCCGCACCGACTCGATCGCCCATGGAATCGACGCGTTGGACTCCCTTAGCGAGTTCATCGCCATTCACGATGCGGCCCGGCCTGGCATCGACGACGCAATGATCGACGCGGTATTCAACAGCGCAGCAGGCAGCGGGGCCGCGATCCTTGCTTTGCCGGTACCAGGCACGCTCAAACGCGTTTCGATCGAAGGGAAGATCGTCGAAACGGTTCCTCGCGAAGGGATCTGGGAGGCGCAAACTCCCCAGGTCTTCCGGCGGCAGTTGATTCTCGAGGCGTACGATAAGTTTCGTCGTGAGCCTGCCACCGACGATGCCAGCCTGGTCGAACGCCTGGGGCACCAGGTGTCGGTGGTTCGCGGTGGGATGAAGAATCTGAAGATCACCACCAAGGAGGATCTGGCCGTGGCCGAGCGGCTTCTGGCCGACCTAAGTTGAACCTGGGAAGCTGTTTCGGTGTCGTCCCGTAGTTCCTTGGGGCAATTTTTCTTAGAATGCCCGTTTCTAATGGCAATGAAACCCTTAACGGCGGCGATCCTGGGCAGATGAACGATATTTTCGCAGAACTCTCGTGGCGTGGTCTGATCAATCAAACGACCGGGGACGACTCGTTCGGCTCCTGGCTGAATGAGCAGCCGCGCACCGTCTACGCTGGGTTCGACCCAACGGCCGAGAGCCTGCACGTGGGGCATATGCTGCCGCTGATGCTGCTTCGCCGCTTTCAAGCCGCCGGGCATAAGCCGATCGCTTTGGTCGGTGGTGCGACCGGTATGATCGGCGATCCCAGTGGCAAGAGCGCCGAACGTAATCTGCTGTCGGTCGAACAACTGCGAGCCAACGTCGAGGCGATCAAGGTCCAAATGGGGCAGTTCCTCGACTTCGATGAATCAGGCAGCGGTGCCGTGCTGGTCAACAACTTTGACTGGATGCAAAGCTTCAGCTACCTCGACTTCCTGCGTGACATCGGGAAGAACTTCCCGGTCAACGTCATGATGGCGAAGGACTCAGTCAAAGGTCGCTTGGAGCGGGACGACGCCGGGCTCAGCTACACCGAATTCAGCTACATGCTGCTTCAGGCATACGACTTCGTGCACCTGTTCGACAAACATGGCTGCACGCTGCAAATCGGCGGAAGTGATCAGTGGGGGAACATCACCGCCGGGATCGACCTGGGACGTCGCATGCGATCGGCTCAGCTGCAAGGCATGACCTGTCCCCTGCTGACCAAAAGCGACGGAACGAAGATGGGCAAGACCGAGTCAGGTGCCCTTTGGCTTTCGCCTGATCGCACGAGCCCCTACGCGTTCTACCAATATTGGATCAACGTCGCCGATGAGGATGCCGGCAAGTGCTTGCGTTTTCTGACCGAGCTTAATCGCGAAGAGATTGAATCGCTCGATAAAGCTCGTCAGGAAGAACCGCACAAGCGGGAAAGCCAGAAGCGATTGGCCGAAGCGCTGACCGAACTGGTGCATGGCGCCGAAGGGGTAACAAGTGCCCAGCGCGCGACCGAGATTTTTTTCGGGGGTGAAATCGACAACCTGAGCGACAAGCAGCTCATCGAGATCTTCGCGGACGTTCCGAGCCAAGAGTTGAGTCGTGATCGATTGACCAGTGATGATGGATTGAACATCGTCGATGCGTTGGTCGAATCAGGCCTCTGCAAAAGTAAAGGGGATGCCCGTCGAACGATTTCGCAGGGCGGAGCCTACGTCAACAACCGCCGCGTGGAAGAGGTCGAGAAGTCTCTGGGAACCGAAGACCTGGCCAGCGAAACCGTCATGGTGCTTCGCAGCGGGAAGAAGAAATACGCCTTGCTGCGATTTGCCTAAGGTTTGTCGGCACTTATATCCTAAGGGCCTTCCAGGCCTTAAGAGTCCCTCTTGGACTCGATAAAGCTGCTAGCGATCCGCCGATTCAAATTGACGACGGCCTGTCAAACTCCTACCATTCCCGCAGGCGGTTCGGTTTTGGGGTGGGGCATTCTCCCTGACAGCTAGGTCGACGGTGGCGCGCAAGAAAACGTTTTTAGTGGTGTTCGTTGTAGCGGCCGTGTTGATCGCGGCGGTGGCCGGTTCGGTCTACAACGCCACGCAGCACGTGCCTGACTTCTACACCGAAGCCCTCTACGTCGAGCCGACCACCGCTCATGAAACGGGCGAAGTTCTGGAAGAGCAAGTCTTTGCGTTTTCCAACCAGGTGAAAAAACCTCGAACTTGGTCGTTGCGTCTGACCGACAGGCAGATCAACAGTTGGCTGGCTGCCGATCTGAAAGAGAAGTTCCCCGAGCTTCTGCCTGAGCACATCGAAGATCCCCGTATCGCCGTGAAAGGGAAGACGCTCTTGGTCGGGTGCAAATACAACGGACAGTCGCTCAATTCGATTCTGGCCGTCTCGCTCGATTGTTTCCTGGTCGAAGGAGAGCCCAACGTCGTCGGGGTCCAGCTTCACAACGTAACGGCCGGAGCCTTGCCGATCCCGATTGGTCAGCTTCTTTCTGAAATCGATACCTATGCTAATAAGGCCGAAATCCCGATCCGCTGGCAGCAGCGCGATGGGGACCCGGTGGCTTTGATTACGATCCCCAGCACCGGTAAGGAGATCGAAGGGGAAATCCGGATCGACGCCCTCGAGTTCAAGGACGGCGAGATCTTACTCTCCGGCGAAACGATCAAGACCAAAGAAGAACTGAAAGAAAAAGTGGTCGAAGGGGCCAATCAAGACGCGCCTGAGCCGTCGCCGCTGCTAGAGCCCCCTTCGGAATCTTGAACCTGCAGAATCAATCGCCCCTGCAGCCGCGCGCCTTGCAGGTGAACCGTTACCAGGTCGTCTTGCCGAATGATCCAGTTGAACGTCCCTTCGTCGGCCCGGGTCACTTCGCCGCGGTTGTCGGAGATCGGGCCTTCGTAATCAAGATAGATCATCCGGTGATCGAAGTCGGCAATCGCCGTCGCCGGCTCGCCCACGCTGGGGAAGTTCCAGAGCGTGTAGGTCTTCAGCACGTCCCCATCTTCGAGAAGCAGATCGTAATGATCCGGCTTCTCAGCATTCTCAGGCGTGATGTGGTGCAGGATGGCGAAGCGAGGCATGGTATCAGTATACGGTCGTATCTTCCTGGACCGAAACTCCTTGCGGGGATCGTTGGCTGCGAACTTCAACCTTGACGATCTTCTTGCCAGGCGTGGCGGTCTGGATATCGACCTGGAAACTGACCGCCTCTCCGGCCCGGAGGTATTGCAGCGGCTGCACGCCCACGGTCAGTCCATCCGGCGATTGCGATACTTGCGGATTCACCGGACCGTTGAGCCTTAGGAACCGCATCCCCTCGCCAAGTCGCAGCATGATCTGAACGTTCTGATCGTCGACGTTACGACCGTTCTTGATCGTCAGATAGTAGCGAACATTCTGTCCGGCCGGGATGCCGTCTTGCAGTTCGGTGAGGGTCACTTCCAGTTGGCCGGTGACGGGCTGATTGCCGCCGCCACCATTCTGTCCGTTCTGACCAACCGCCGGTGGAGGTTCGGCGGCTGGCTGGCTAGACGGCGTGACCGACGTGCATGTCTGGGCGTTCTGCGTAATCCCCTCATCGGTTCGAGCCGAGATGCGATTGCATGCCTGACCCACGGGGCGATTGGCCTGGCACTGAACTTCCAGGATGGCCTGTTGGTTTGGCAGGATGCGCGGGAACGTCCAGATCACCTTGTTCTGTTCGTCGCGGGCCGGATCGGTTCGTCCCGTGATTTGGAACTCGGGATCGATCAGTTCCTCGACCACCACGTTGGTCAGTGGCGTCGCACCGGTATTGGTTAGCACCGCACGGAACAGGATCGGTTGGCCTACTTCGCGGCTGGCTGGGGCTCGCAGTTCCAGTGTGAAGGTCGGTTCCGGAGGTGGTGGATTGACGGAAACACAGGCCGTGGAAGACTTCCCTTGCACCCCGTCGGCCGAGACCGTCAATCGGTGGCAGAAGCGTCCTGGCGTCTGGGTTTGGAAGTTCAAGCGAATCTTCTTGGCCTGGCCGATACCGAGCGTACCCAGGTCGTTGAAGATTGGGCTCTGCTGGTTTGGATAAAGCAAACCATCGTCGAAGACGTCTTCCAACTTCAAATTGGTCAGCGGCCTGTCACCGGTGTTCTGGATCGTCACTTCGTACACGACGGGGTCGCCCACGGTAACGGCTTCGGGGCCGGTCATTTCCAGGTGAATCGCATCGACCGAGATTTGCGTGCTGGTGCAATCTTCGCTTCGCAGTCCTGGCTCGGCGGTGGCGGTCACGCAGTTTTGAATGGTGCCGGATTGCTGGACGCGGGTCGTCAGCGAGATCTGGCGGAAGCCGCGGGCCTCGAGGTCGCCGATCGCCCATTCCAAGCGGTTACCCATTTGCTGAGCGGCCGGAACACTCGATTCGTACGCCAGCCCAGGCGGCAGGATCACGCTGACTAAGGTGTTGCGTGCGGCGACGTCGCCGGCGTTCTGGACGTTGATATTGTAAACGGCCTGGGCGTTGAACTCGGCAACCTGCGGACCGGTCATGTCGACGGCCAACTGCGGAGCACTCCACGTGACGGTCGTCACGCTGGAGCCAAGCATCAGGTTCTCGGCGTTGCTCTCAGGATCCAAGTTAGGCTGAATGATCGTCACACGTACCTGGGCGGTACCTGGCTGATTGGAAAGAGGTGCCAGTTCGACCGTGGCGAAACCGTTGGCATCGCTGCGCGTTTCGATTGGAGCCCCTTGTTCGGCAGGGCGACCATTGACCAGGAACGCGGAAGCTGGGCCATCGAGGACTTCGTATTGAACCTTCCATCCTTCGACCG
The DNA here is from genome assembly GCF_007748115.1 of Bremerella volcania. Taxonomy (NCBI): domain Bacteria; kingdom Pseudomonadati; phylum Planctomycetota; class Planctomycetia; order Pirellulales; family Pirellulaceae; genus Bremerella; species Bremerella volcania. The sequence continues at coordinate 5,147,229 of NZ_CP036289.1, read as the reverse complement.
GCTGGCGATTGGTTTGACGCAGCACCGTCGTGGTGAGCACGGCCTTGTCGCCTGCGGGAACGACGACCGGGGCAGGGAATTGCCACTGGGCGTCGACCCAATAGATGGTTGCCGTTTGTTGGCGTGCCGGCCAGTTCTCGAAGGTCGGCGCCAAAGCGGTCACGCGGCTCACACCAGGGGAAGCGGAACTGACCGACATCCAGGTTTGCCCCTTCAACACGCGCACATCGTCACCGGGAAGTTCGGTGCCGCGGTCAATCGTTTTATCGCAAAGCAGGGTGCTGCTGGTCGCGAAGTCCGGGCCTTGCACGCCGTAGTTTCGGTTCGACACCAGGTCGAACATGTTCGAGTCTTTGCCCACTTCGGTGATATAGCCGACGCTCTCACGCGACAGAATCCAATTCACCGGGCGGCCTGCTTCGTGCAGGTGCTTCTTACGGTTTAGACCAGCAACCAGCACCACTTCAGTACCGACCGGAGCGACGACGCGCGAAGGGGAAAGCTGTAGGGCCTCAGTATCGACAAGGCCCTTGGGGGGAGCAGGCAGGGGTGTCAGGGGCGTGACACCAGGGGCGGGGCAGGGGGAAAGAGGAGCTGGCTGCTGGAACGCAGGCTGCTGATTGAAACAGCCCAAGTTGCAATCGACCGGGGTTGTGTCCTGGGCGAAGATACGCTGTCCTGTCGGATCGATGCGAGGGACGCGAAGCGGCGCGCAGCCTGAGCTGACGATCGCAATCCATAGCGTCGTAAGGAGCAACATTCGCTTCGTGCTAGTTGACCACCGCATGACTGTTTCCAAAACTCAGACGTGGAGTTCCCGACGTAGCTTGCCCAGAATGACAAGCCGTGAAAACTTAGCACGCGGTTAGGCAACATGCGGTGTTTTTTCATCATGCGATGTTGAGAAAAAACAACACGACCCGTGTGGTTACGCGAACGACACGGGTCGTCATGGTTATTCCGATTGAAGCGGCAGCGGCTTAGCGGTTGCGAGCAAAGATGCCGGTCGCATACCAGATGCCGTTGCGGCCACGCTTCATGTCGTAGCCGTAGTAAACATTACTGTCGCTGACGGCCGACCAGTGGCCGGACGAATGTCGCCAGCTGCGAACGCATTCGATCGCGGCGTCTTCCAACCGTTGACCTGGCCAGCTTTCCGCGCAAACTTCGGTGGGAACCAGCCCGCCGGGAAGCTGCGCCTTGATCTGGTGGAAACGCGATTCCCACTGATGATGCCCTTGCAGCTGCATGTTAGCCTGGTTGCGACTGTGCCGGAAGGTTTCCAGTGCTAGCAGCCGGCGGAAGATTCCCTTGGTGCTGCGCGGCTTTTCAGGATGCATCCGCACGGCGTAAATCAGCGTCCGCTGAGTAAGCGAGCCAGGGGGCAACGTCAGGATGACTTCCATCTCTTGCACCGTACGACCGTGAGTCGAACGAAAATTGAACTGGCTGACGACCTGGCCGTACTGCGAGGGATCGTTGTTGGTGTAGTCGACGATCGCGATGCCGGCGTTTCCGTACATGTAGCTGAACGCTCCATGATTCAAGATACGCGTGGGCTTGCCGTCGATTTTCACATTGGCATCCACCGAGAGTTTAGCAACGACGTAGTTTTCCAGCAGCTCGCTGACGCGACGATCAGTGAGGATTTCGGACTCGAAGCGCGTTGCAGCGTTGGATTCATCGCCAAAAACGATGAACAACATTTTCTTTTCTGCCGTGGCGGCTTTGACGGCACTCGAATAATCGTTGTGCCATGGGGATTCCGAGGTTTCCGCCGTTGCGGTGCTGGTCCAACTTGCCAAAAGCAGAAGACCGGCCAGCAGGCAAAAGTAGCGAAGCGAAATGTTCATGGAGATCGGGGGAGGTTAAAGGAAGACTTAGCGATGGTACAGGATCCAGCATTTAGGCAGAGAAAGCTGAATATATCGGTCAAGTTGTCTACGTAAAGGTAAGTGGGTGAGTTGTAGCAGTCAATCTACTAGTACCGCCCAAGACAGTGGAGAGATGGAATTTCCTCAGATCTTTGCCCGGACGTTAATTTGGGTATTGTACGAAATATAGAAAAAGGGTGTGGTCTTGGAATTGTTTGTGTATTAGGCGGCTTTTCGAAGGAATGCTGGCGATGAAAGCTTCACGAGATCACCTAATCGGTATATCTTGTGGGCTGCCTAAACCTCACAAACCGTATTCAGCCCCTTCCCCCACGGATGAGGAACATCATGATTTGGAATCTACGGCGTACGGCGGCGCATTTGTTTGTGATCCTGGCTTCAGGATTCCTTCTCTTCACGGGCAATGCCCTGGCTCAAGAGCCAACTCCTGCTGGTGATCTGACGCAAACCATCGAAGACGCGAAAACAGGCTTCAAGCCTGTCACGCAAGACGATGTTGCCGCTGCGAAATCGACGCTTCAAGCCAAACTCAATTCGCTGCAAGCCTTGCTTTCCAATGGTTCGTCCGAAAACGAACAAGCTTGGAAGGCCTTTTTGCGATGGGACGACCTCAAGACTCAACTGTCGGCCGAAAAGCCAGACATGCGAACCTTGGAAGAAATCTATCTGAAATTCAAGGGTTCGTATGCGGGCCTTGACAAGAAGCAGGTCGTTGCTGCCCGCCAGGCGCTGCGGACGTACATCAACCTGGCCTACTTCGCTCAGGTCGATCAGTACAAGCAGCAGTTCGACATGCAGATTAAAACGCTCAGCGACGCGGTAAAACGTTATGAGACCATGGCCACCGGCGACGATGCCCGCGCGATCGGGGCGATCCTCGGTTGGTTCGAGCAAGGGGAGCAAGTCCCTGATGCGCTGAAAATGATCCGAAATAAGTTGGATCAACCCAATCTCTATGCTTCGGTTTCCCGTGAATTGATTGCCAGCGGCATCCGTCGCCCGGTCGATCAGGTGAATCCCGTCCACGAGATCATCCTCGGTACGGACGTCCACGGAACCGCGCACATGGTGGGGGATGTCGACGTGAACCTTGTCCCGAGCAAGAACAAAGGGCTGATCGAGCTGTCGCTGACCGGGACCGTTACCTCAGACAACGTCGGCGTGAATGGTCCAGCGACGATTTACTCGACCGGCTTTAGCACCATCGGGGCCAGCAAACTGCTGAGCGTTGATCAAGATGGCTTGACCCCCAATCCATCGGTCGCCCATGCCAATACCAGCACGACCTTCAATGCCATTTGTGCCAGGATGCGTCTGGTACAGAAGATCGCCACCAAACGAGCCTATCAGCAGAAATCGCAGGCTGAAGCGATTGCATCGGATCGAACCGAGTTCCGCATTCAAGGCCGTTTCGATAACGAAACGAAAGATCTGGTCGCCGATGCCAACACTCGGCTAAAGGAAAAGTTGTACCGGCCGCTGATCGGTCGCGATGAATTTCCGGACGAGATCAACGTTTCGACGACGACCGAGCACTTGAACCTCGAAGTGATGCAGGCCAGCCAGTCGCAATTGGCCGCCCCTGGTCCGGCTCCCCCTACCGAAGACGATGAGGCTGACCTGACCTTGAAACTGCACGAATCGATCGTCAATAACTATGGCGAAACGTTCCTGGCCGGCGTGAAATTAACCGATGAAAAGCTGGTCGAGCTGCTCCAGGAACGCGGCGCCGAGATTCCGGAAGAACTTCAGATCACGCCCGATACCGACCCCTGGTCGATCACGTTTGACTACAAGAGTCCGATCCAGATTGTGTTCGACAACGACACCGTCAAGATCGGCATCCGCGGCCGGCAGTTCACCCGCGGCGACAATGAAGTGAACCGCACCATCTCGATCAGCGCGGATTACAAGATCGAAAAGGGAGAGAGCGGCACGCTGCTAACCCGCACCGGCGACGTGGTCGTCGATTTTCCCACTCAGGAACGCCTGGGGCCACTCGATCTGACCGCCAAGACCTTCCTGCGAAAGAAGTTTGAAGCGGTCTTCAAGCAAGAGATCGTTGGCGAAGGGATCAAGCTCGAAGGCCAATGGGAGAAGGCCGGCACCCTCCGCATCTCGTCCCTGGCCGTCACGCCAGGCTGGTTTGTGGGTAGCTGGAGACTGGAAGCTCCGCAGCCAACCGCTGCGACAGCGACCACTTCTGTGGTAGACTAAGCCGCGTCGCGAGTTTTCAGTGGGAAGTGTTCAGCTTTCAGTAAGAGACGCGTTCGATGCGAACCGTCGCTTGGGTTACCGATGTCGCAGGATGTCGGAACTGATCTCTTCACTGAAAACTGAAAACTGAAATCTGAAAACTTCAAACTTAAGCTCCAAAGGAGCGCCCATGGACCGTTGGGTAGAAATTCAATTCGACTGTCTTCCGCTGCGCAGCATTGATCGGCTCGACATTCCGATGGATGCCTCGCCGAATTTTCAGCAGCATTGTCTTCGCGTGAAAGCGGCCATGGAAAAGCATGGTTCGCATAACACGTACTATCTGCACAACGCTCAGTGTACCTACCATTTGCTGAATCACCCGGTCGACGGGATGATCCAGTTCAAGTTCCACGGCACCGTCATGACCGACGAAAACGACATGAACACCCGTGGTAGTGACCTGGAAGTGGAACTGGTCAAAGAAACATGTACCTGGCTATCGGAACCGATCGTGCACTGGTTCCAGGAAACGGTCCAGCGCAGCGTGGCCGTCGAGTTCGACCACTACATCCAAGCGGGCGATCTGAAGAAAACCGAAGAACGAATCGCCAAGATCAAGCAAGAAAGCGAGTCGGACGAAGGTTTCCTGGGGATGTATCTGTAAGCGAAGACTCGCCGAAAAAAAATCTCCAAGCGCACTATCTTACTGATGCGCTTCTCCTTTAAATTGCACATACACCCTGCGGATCACTCCGTATTCCAGGTGCAACGAGCATGTCTTCACGACATGTGAAGAATGGATCTGTGTACCACTGGCCTCTGGCCAGTGTCTTCGAAGATATAAGTTCAAGTGGGTTTACGTGTACCCACATCGCACTGGCCAGAGGCCAGTTGCACGCGTCTGGAAGATATTCCTGTCCCCCTTTCAGGGCTTCCGAAGTTTTTACCCGTCATCCAAACGAAAATCATCGTGTCCTACGCCAACGCTCCACAACCCGAACCGCATGGATCGTTCTCGCAAGAGAACGCTCCCCAGGTGGTCGTGCGCGCTGGCAAGACCTTTGTGTGCTCGGCCTGCGGGACGCTGGTAGAAGTGCCTGCGGATGTCGTCGGGCAACTGGTAATTGCGGTCGGTCCTTCACCGCAGGATACCACTGGCGGCGAATCATTCGCCCGGGAAGAAGAGCCAATTCCCAAGAATCCAGCTCATCGTAAACCCCAGCCCCAGCCGGTTCTCACCAGGGAACCACGGTCGAGTTCACAAGAGCCGCTACCTGATCGGCCAAAAAGCCTGAAAAGGCCCCAGGCAGACGCTTTCACAAGCCAGATCATCGACGGCCTCCGCGTTCCTTCGGCCAACCAGTTGGATCGCGCGCTGGCGTGGGTGACGTTTCACCTGAAGGTCCTCGACCGGCAAGGGAGCGAACTGAAACGGCTGCAGAAGCTGCTCAAGCAACAACCAGCGCCGCGCCCACGTCCGCATCAGCATGCGAAGTGGGAAGGCGTGCATCAACAGGGTGACTGTGCGAGTCATACCCTGCCAGCGCATGCTCATGAAGATGTGAGCATGCGACCCGCGCAGAGGCCGAATGGTTCAAACCCAGCGAAAGAACGGGGGCCTCCGTGAAAAATCTTCTCCCCACTCCCTCGCAGGGAGAGGGTTTCTTGAGCGAGGTTTGCGTGGAATCGCCGAGTATGAGTTCCATTCCGATGGAACGGTATTCGCGCATGCGCGATATCCTCGCGGTCGTCCCCTAAGGGGCTGACATTTGATTGCGTCGCGGAAGTGTCGAGTCTACTCGACCCCTTCCCAGTACCCACCACGGTCATGGTCGAACATCGCTTCGACCCCCATGCGGGATTCGTCGAACTTGCCGTCGCGGTAGACTTCCTTGCCGCAGACCCACGTTCGCATCGGCCAGCCGGTGACTTCGCGGCCTTCGAAAGGTGTCCAGCGGCACTTGGATTCCATCTGTGGGCCATGGATGACCTGGGTCTTGTTCATGTCGATCAGCACCAGGTCGGCGTCGTAGCCCACTTCGATGCGCCCCTTTTCCAGGATGTCCCAAACCAAAGCCGGGCCTTCGCACATCCAGTGGACGACGTCCTCGATGGTGCACTTGTCCTTGGCAACCATGTCCAGCATCAGCGGCAGGGCCGTGTCGACGCCTGGGACGCCGCTTGGCGTTTCCGGATAGCGACCGCACTTTTCTTCCCAAGTATGTGGGGCGTGATCGGTCGCGACGATCTGGATTTTGTCGTCCAAGAGGGCCTGGAACAGGGCTTCGTTATCTTCCTTCGTCTTGAGGGAAGGGTTCATCTGGGCCAGCGTGCCCAGGTTCATATAGTCGTCAATGTTGAGGAACAAGTGATGCGGCGTCACTTCTGCGGTGATCACGTCGGCGTGATCTTCGAAGATATCCACCGAGGCTCCAGCACTCACGTGGCAGATGTGCAGGCGGTGCTTGTATTCGCGAGCCAGCTCGCAGGCCCGCTTCACCGAGGCGACTTCGGCCTCGACGCTGCGGATCTTGGAATGGTCCAGTACGTTGCGCGTGCCGGTCAATTCCTGCTTCATCTTTTCGATGATGGTTTCGTCTTCGGCATGCACGGCGATCGGCAGCTTGGTTTCCGCGAAGATCGCTTCCAACAGGCCTGGATCGGTCAGGGCCATGTCGCCGGTGCTGCTGCCCATGTAGATCTTGATGCCAGGCGTGCGGGTACCCTTCTTGAGTTCTTCCATGTTCTGCAACGTGGCACCCAGGAAGAAGCCGTAGTTCACGATGCTTTTGTTGGCGGCCAGGGTGAGCTTCTCTTCCAGAAGCTTCTGCGAAACGGTGGCCGGGTTGGTGTTGGGCATTTCCAGGAAGGTGGTGATTCCACCCTTGGCACAGGCCCGGCTACCGCTGCGAAGGTCTTCCTTGCTGGTCAGGCCTGGGTCGCGCATGTGAACGTGAGCGTCGATCACGCCGGGGATCAGCGTCATGCCGTAGGCGTAGATGGTCTCGTCGACTTTCACCGATTCGGCCGGATCGATATCGGCGATTTGAGCTCCATCAATCAGGATGGAGGTCTTTTGGGGTCCATCCGGCAGCACTACGGTGGCGTTCTTAATCAGCGTTTTCATTCAATATCCTGCGGTCGAAAACGATTAGGCCCACGATCAAGTAGGGAGTGGCCGAGTACGAAAGAATCTATCGGCGTGTGAGCGTGGGGCGCGAGATTGTCTGGGCTACGGCCTTGGTTCTGGGGTGCACGATAGATCCCCGAAGCCAGAACGTAAACGACTACTATAAGATGTTTCGCCCCCTCATGAAAGCGGTGTCAATACGGACAAAAGCAATGCCAGTGCCGTTAAAGTACGTGGTAAACCGCACAAACAGCGTTTCTTGCCCTTCAATCGGCGTCTATCACGCTCAGGGGAGTTACCCTTTTGGGGTCCCTATATCTAGAATAAGTGAGTCGACTTTACCCACCTTCGCAGGAAGCCGCCCGAAGATGCTCGATCAAGTGAAGCTGGCGGTGAGCCTGACCGATCCCCATTACGAGAAGCCCAACCCCTTCCCCCCACGAAGGTCCAGTTAGAACGGTCATGCTGTCTGGGATTACCCTGCTTTGTTTTGCATCTTGCTACGCGATTACGCTGGGGCTTGAGGTTGCGCGAATCTGGGTTCGGGCTCGATCCCGGGCAGTCGTTTCTTTGGGGTTTGCGGTCGTGGGGATCGTCACCCACACGCTGTATCTGATTGGCGAGCAACAAGGGGTCATTCAATCGGGACCGATTTCGTCGTGGCACCAGTGGTGCCTGATGGCGGCCTGGGTGCTGATGTCGCTGTTTGTGATCGTGGCGTTCGCCCAACCAGGGACCTCGCTCGGATTATTCCTGCTGCCGATGGTGC